>JBBQFU010000299.1:0-10487 GCA_038322185.1 Haliangiales bacterium | reverse complement strand
CGCGTGTACTTCGCGCCCTTGCCGGCACTGTGCGCAGCGAGGCGCGCCGGCAGATCATTCGTGATGCCGCAGTACAGCGAGTGATCGGCGCAGCGGACGAGGTAGACAACCCACGTCGCCATCGCGCGCTCAGCCGACCTTGTGCTCGATCTCGGGCGGCGCGGCGAAGAACTTGTTGTTCTTGGGGTCGTTGAAGCGCTTGTAGTCGATCAGCCACGGCGTGACCGCCGCGGTGCCTCCCTCGAGGCGAATCGTCGCCGCCATGGGCGTGACCGAGCGGTAGCTCGAGTCGACCGGCAGATCATTGTTCTCGGCACCACCGGCGGAGAACAGCGACAGCAGCGACGAGGTGTCGCCGTACATCGTGCGGAAGCCGGCATCGACCTTCTCGTGACCACGCACCATCATCGAACAGCCCAGGCGCGCCATGAACGACTCGAACTGCTTCTTGCCGAACGGGAACCGCGCGTTCTGGGCCTGCAGATCATCGGGGATGTGATCGGCCGTCGACGGATCGCTCCACAGCATCTGGAACCGGATGTCCGGATCGTTGAGCCCGGACATATCGGTGAGCTTGGACTTGATGTCGGTGTCGCGCGGGATGCCGGCGTGGACGAACATGAGATCGTCGAAGAACAGCATGTTCGGCATCTCTTCGAACATCTTCATGTACTCCTGGAACACCTCGCCAGGAACAAGACCGATGAGCGTGTTGATCGCCTCGGCCGGCTTCACGCCGCCGTAAATGCGGCCGCGATACTCGATGTAGTACTCGTGATTGCCGCGTAGCGGGAACACGTGCTCGGGCGCCGCCAGGTACAGCTGCATCACCGTGCGCAGCACGCCGTTGTAGCTGAACATGCCGCGATCGATGTAGTCGCCGAGCAGGACCAGCTTGGGCTCGGGCTTGCGCGGGTCGAGCTTCCACGCCTCGAGCTTCGCGAAGAAGTCGGCCTGCAGCACCGCCCCCTTGAGGCAGCTGTAGCAGCCGTGCAGATCGCCGAGCACGGTGAGCTCGTAGACCTGGTCGGCCTTCGCGGGATGCACGTAGACGTGACCGTCGAGGAAAGGCTCCTGGCCGGTGAAGTCAGCGACCGACTGCTTGCCCGCGAGCTTGCCGGTGCCCTTGGCGCGGTGCGCGGAGAGCTGCTCGCTGAAGCGATGCAAGAGGTCGAGGTCAGCCTGGATCTGCGGCTTGATGCGATCGGCGTCGCCCGCGTAGTGATGCTCGAAGCGCTGGAAGAACGGGTGGTCGTCCATGCGCGGCTTCTTCGCCTCGGTCAACGGGGCGCCGACCGTCACCGAGTGGGTCGGCAGCACCTCGATGTCACGGTCCGAGAGCTGGATCGCGCCGCCCTTGTTGTCGAGCAGCGCCTCGATCTCCTCGCGGAACGTCTTCTCGGCGGGATGCACGCTGCCGTCGGCGTAGATCAGCTCGTCGATCGTCGACAGCAGCTCCTGCTGGTTATTGTGATCGAAGCTCTGAAAGATCTCGTAGCTGCGCAGCTTGAGCTTGGCGTAGACGAACTTCTCGACGTCCTCGCCATCGGCGACGGCCTCGTCGAACAGGTTTCTGACCCCACGGTCGATCTGCTCGAACACCTCGTGAAAGTGCGTCGTGAAACGGTTCACCACGTCATCGCGGGTCTTGTCATCGGCATCGGGCAAGGCCGTCTTCGCGCGAGCCGTGACCAGCTGACGGATGTAGATCCGCACGAACGTCTTCTCGGTGAAGTCGAAGTTGCCGTCGATGTAGCCGAAGGCGGTCATGTAGAAAATGATCGCCTGCATCTGCTGTTCGGCGACGTCGGGATTCGTGCTGAACGTGAGCATCCGATCGAGTTTCCCCCGACCGAGCGCGCGGCTCCAGGCTGCGATATGATTATTTCGTGCGCATTCGGGTGATAGCCGCGCTGACGGCGTTTTCTGTCCCGGCGTCAGCCGATTCGGACGGCGGGCGCTTCGAGGCCAGCGGATTTGTGGGCGTCGACTACTTCGGCGACGAGACCGGCCTGGGTGGCTCGCCTGCTCCTGAACAGCGCCCACAGACCGCACCGACCTTCGGCGGCCGGCTCACCTTCATCGCCGCCAGCGTCGGCCGCGACCTCCACCTCGATTTCGGCGTCGAGGCGGATGCCTCGTTCACCGCGTCGTGGACCGGCTATGGCTTCGACGGCCCGCGCCAGTCGTACTTCGCACCGGTCCTCGGCTACCACGGCAACCTGCTACTCCGCCTCGGCGGCGCGTGGATCCAACCGCACCTCACCGTCGGTGGTGGTGGCGAGACCGTGATCTCGGACTCGCCGTTCATGGCGAAGGAGACCGACGCTGTCTTTCTATGGGGTGCCGGCGCCACGTTCCCGATGGGCGATCGCTGGCTGCTTCGCTTCGACGGTCGCCAGGGAACCATGGAGAGCATGGACGGCAGCGCGACGCACACCTACGAGGCGTTCATGTCGGTCGGCACACGGCTCGGCGTGAAGCCAAAGCCGGCGGTGCGCGAGACCGTCGAGGTCGTGACGGCGCCGCCGATCAAGCTACCCGGCGTGGATCGCGATTCAGATGCCGATGGCCTGATGGATGCGATCGATGCGTGCCCGCGTCAGCCCGAGACCGTCAACAACTTCGAGGACCAGGACGGCTGCCCCGAGACCGACCGCGATGGCGACGGGCTCGCCGATGGCGCGGACCAGTGCCCCGATCGCGCCGAAGACTTCGACAGCTTCGAAGATGAGGACGGCTGCGCCGACGACGATAACGACAAGGATGGCATCCCCGATCTGCGCGATCGCTGCCCGCTCGAAGCCGAGAGCAAGAATGGAATCGCCGACGAGGATGGCTGCGTCGACGAGGTTCCCGCCGAGATCATCACCGCGCTTGCCGCGGCGCGCGCGGTGAAGTTCGAGACGGGTCGCGCACGGCTCTCGAAGGCGGCAAAGGCGGCGCTCGACAAGGCGCTCGTGGTCGCGCTCAACAACAAGAGCCTCAAGCTCACCGTGTCGGTGCACGCCCAGGCCGATGATCCCGCGGGCGTCGCGCTCGCGCAGAAGCGCCTGGCGGTCATCACGTTCTATCTGACCGAGCAGGGCGTCTCGATGGGAAATCTGACCGGCCAGGTTCGTCCCGCGTTGCCCGACAAGAAGGCGCCGCTCGTCGAGCTCGCCGTCACACAGTAGCGATCAGCGAGTCACGAGCAGCTTGGTCCACGCGGCGTACTCGCGAACCAGCCACTTCACGGCCCGACGACGATCGCGATACTGCAGGCTGTCCTCGATGTGCCACACGCGAGGCTCGAGTCCCGCGCGGCGAAACAGCCTCGCGGCCCGCCTGCCGTGAAACGGCTGCGTCACGATCCACACGCGACGCGCACCACGCTCCGCGAGGATCTCCGCGGTGTAGCGAGCGTTCTCCGCGGTCGTGCGCGATCGAGTCTCGGTGATCACGTCCGGAACACCGGCGGCATGCAGTCCCTCCGCGATTGCCTCCGCCTCCGCGCGCGGTGCACCATTCGTGTTGCCGCCCGATGCGATCATCACGCGCGCGCCGCCCGCGTGATAGAGCGCCGCCGCAGCAGCCACGCGCTCCTCGAGGATCAGCGACATCGCACCCGACGGACGCAGCGGCGCGCCGAGCACGACGATCGCATCGAGCGGCTCGAACGGGTCCGCGATGCGAAGTGGAGCTTCGAGCGCGCGTGCAGCGAGGTTCAACACGATCAGAACGGCGTCGACAGCGGTGCATCGATGCGGTCGGGCAGATCCGCGACGACATACGCGAACACCGCCGTGGCCGCCGCCATGTCGGCGAGGTCCTGCGGCTTCACCTTGTCGAGCGTGTCCGCGCTCGTGTGGTGATAGTCGAAGTAGGTCCGGTTATCGACGTTGAGACTGATCTGCGGGACGCCCGCTGGCTTCATGGGCGAGATATCGGCACCACCACCATCGAGATCAACCTGCGTCGCGCCGATGCTGCGCAGTAGCGTCGCGATGTCGGCGAGCCGATCACGACCGCGAGCCGCGGCCTGGGGATCCTTGTGCGAGATCCCAAAGCCCGTTGGCGCGAAGCCACCCATGTCGGCCTCGAGCGCGGCAACGTGGTTCGCGAGCTCTGCTTCGTGGTCCTTCGCGTAGGCCTTGCCGCCGCGCAGGCCGTTCTCCTCGTTCGTGAAGAGAACGACGCGGATCGTGCGGCGCGGCACCAGGTTCATCCGCTTGAGCGTGGCGAGCGCCTGCATCATCGCGACGACACCCGCGCCGTCGTCGTGCGCGCCCTGCCCCACATCCCACGAGTCGAGATGCGCCCCGATCAGCACGATCTCCTCGGGACGCTCGCGCCCGCGCAGCTCGCCGATCACGTTCGCCGACGGCGCGTCGGGAAGTTGCTGCGACTCGAGCCGCAGGCGGATCTGCACCGCACCCGTGCTCGCGAGGCGATCGATCAGCTCGGCGTCCTCGACGGTGATCGAGGCGGCCGGGATCCTGGGCGCGTCCTTGTCGTAGCCCATGCTGCCGGTGTGCACGGTGTCGAGGCTGTGTGCGGTGACCGACCGGACGAGCACCGCCGCCGCGCCGTACCTGGCAGCCCGCGAGGCAGCGCTCCAGCGGTACTCGACGACGTCGCCGTAACCAGAGCCATGCTCGGCGGACCACGCCGGCATCGGCACGTTGAACAGCACGATGCGACCGAGCAGGTCGTGCCGCTTGGCGTCGAGCTCCTTCCAGTCGTGCACCACGACGACGTGCGCGGCGAGTCCACCTTCGGGCGTCGACACCGTTCCGCCGAGGCCGAGTACCTTCAGCGCACGCGGGGTCGGCGCGATCATCACGGCCTCTTCGCGGCCACGCTGCCAGTGCGGGACCATCACCTTCTCGGTGCGCACGGTGAGGCCGTCGTCGGTCATCGCTTGCGCGGCCCACACGATCGCCTTGTCGAGTGCCGCCGAGCCCGCAAGCCGGTGGCCGATCTTGTCGGTGAGGTGCGCGAGCTTGTCGTACGCGGCGCGATCCGCGCGCGCGGTCGCGATGATCTTGTCGGCGACCTCGCGATACTCGTCGGCGATCGAGCGCTTCGACGCCGGGCCGCCCGGCGTGAACGACGAGGTATCCGCGACCCACGCCGGCGTCGGGCCGACGTAGCTGGGCGTCGAGCAAGATGCGAGCGCTGCGAGAATCAGCCGCTTCATACAGGGTCCTCCTCGGGCACATCGAGCTCGGTCGGCGCCGCGACCGGCTGGGCCTTGACGCCCTGGCTCGCGATCTCGACGAGCAGGTCGACGATCGCGACGAGCCGGTCGGCACTACCGACGCGCCCGAGCGCGAGGTCCGAGAGCGGCAGCGGATGATCGAGCGGCGCACCGCGGCCCGGGTACACGCGGTAGCGCAGGCCTTCGGGCTCCCAGTAGGCGAGCCAGCCATCGAGCGTCGCGACCGCGCGGGCACGCAGCCCGTCGTCGAACAGATGGCCGAACGGACCGCGGTTCCCGCGCGACCGGAAGCGCTCGTCGAACGGGCCGTCGTTGGTCTTGAACACCGGTGCCGCCGGCGGGCCCGCCGGGTTCACGCCGAGGTTACGCGGCGCGATCGCCCACAACGTGAACGTGGCGCCGCGCGATTCGTCGATCTCCTTGCCGACGATGATGTCGAGCGCGATCACCGAGCCATCGATCCGCTCGATGCGCGTGCGCACCGGTATGCCGCGCGCGTCGCCGATGATGACCGACGAGGCCAGGCCGCCGTCGCCGCGCGTGGTCAGCGTGTGAACGTCGTCGAGCCTGCGCTCGAGTGCGGCCTTGACCGTGCCGACGTAGGCCGACCATGCCGCGTCGGGAATCGGCGGCGTGCCGGTCGCGAATGGAATGTCGGCCAGCTCTTCCTCCTTCACGCGGCGCGAGGCCTCGGCGATCAGCGCGAGCCCGAGCAGCGGCAGCAGGTAATGATTCGGCCAGCGGAAGCCGTAGCCGCCGAGGATCACGAACGCGATGCCGATGCCGATCTGGCGGCGCGCGGCACTCGTCGAAAACGCGCACGACGCCAGCGTCCACGCGAGCGTCGCGACCGCGAGCAGGTACAGCGCGAGCCGCGGATCGGCAACGCTCTGGTTGAGCTCGACGCCGATCGCGAGCGACGCGCTGCGCGCCACGACCGTGTAATAGGTCCGCGCGAGCACGGCACCGACGGCCGCGAGCGTCATCGCGATCACGACCGGCCCCGGCCGCGTGACCGCACGCGCGAACGGACGCGGCGCGAACACGTAGGGCGACGCGAGCGCGACGAGCGACAGCGCCATCACACCCGCGCGCTGCACACCGATGCCCGGCCCATCGAACGCAGCCTCAGGCCACAGATACTTCGCGCCGAGCACGCTGAGCGTGTGGATGAGCAGCGGCACGCCGAGCATGCACATGCCGAGCTGCACGCCGGTATCGCGGTCGCGCCCGAGCGACGAGGCGATCGTGGTGATCACCGCCGCCGCGAACGCCATCTCGAGCGGGAAGCTGAGCGCGGCCGGTGGCTGCACGACGAGCGGAATCGCGGCGAGAACGGCTGCGATCCCGAGGGCGATCTGCGCGACATGATCGCGCACACCACGCGAGATCCGGAACCGGCGAGCGATCAGCGCGCCGATCACGAACGCGGCCAACGTCCCGGTGAAGTAGAAGAGAAACAGACCCGCGTAGTCGAGGTACGTGTGCCATGTCGGCGGCAGCCCCTTGGCTGGGCGGAGCATCGGCACGGCGACGCGATTGATCGCGACCTCGAGCAGGGCGACGAGCAGGAGAATATGGACGGGAGAGAGCCCCCCTGCTTGGCGCCGCGAAGACAACCGGAAAAACGTAGCGTTGTGAGTAGCTTGGGTCAATCGGAACCGGTGCGCCGCTGCCCGAACGCTGCCGGCCCTGGTGGGAGGGGGGTTGGCCGGGGTTCCCCGGAACCAAAAACTGGGATTACAGGTCGGCGCACGCGAAGATTTTTCTGTGAGGCTGTGCCCGATCTTGGCCGTCCTGGTGGGCGTTGGCGCATTCGCCGACGCCGACCCCGTCCCGACAGCTTCCGAACCTTCGTCCGCGATCGTCGTCGCATCACCCGCCCCCGCCCGCCCGGTCAAGCGCCCGCTCGTGGTGCTCGACCCTGGCCACGGCGGCTCGAACCTCGGCGCTGTGGGTAGCGTGCCGCACCTGCGCGAGAAGCAGCTGACCCTGGTCCTCGCGAACCTCGTCGCCGCGCACCTCCGCGCGCACGGCCTCGACGTGGAGCTCACCCGCACCAGCGATCGGACGCTGACGCTGCGGCAGCGCGTCGACACCGCAAACAAGCTCGCCGCCGATGCGTTCGTGAGCATCCATGCCAACGCGAGCGCGACCCGCTCGATGCGCGGCTTCGAGACGTTCGTGCTCACGGCTCGCGGCGTCGACATCGACGGGCGCGCGCTGCGCGGCAGCGAGCCGATCACGCCCCGCCCGCGGCTCGATCGGGAGATCGCGCTCGTCCTCGACGACGTCGAGCGCGGCGCCTCGCAGTGGGAATCGGCCGAGCTCGCCGCCCGCATCCAGCAGATGCTCCGTGCCCGCCGCGGCAAGGACCTCGACCGCGGGGTCCGCCAGGACGCGCACCACGTGCTGCTCGGCGCGACGATGCCTGCCGTGCTCGTCGAGGTCGGCTTCATCGATCACCCGATCGAGGGCAAGCAGCTCGCCGACCCCGCGGTCCAGTCGCAGCTCGCCGAGGCGATCGCCCTCGCCATCGAAGAGCAGCTGGTCGACTGAGACCCTGGCAGCGATGTCCGGGTCTACCGGGTCGCGTGCATCTCGTCAGGGCTAAGCCCGCGAGATCACCCAAGAGCCGGTGGCGCGCACGTTGATGTTAGGCCCCGTGTGCTCTCCATCGCCCTGCTGATCGGCCGCCTGCTCGTTGCCCCCCATGACCCCGCGCCCGAGGTCACCGACCGCGCCGTCCTGTTCATCAAGCGCCACCAGCTCGTCGACCCGTGCGCCACGCCCGACGCGGGGACCGAAGACGGCGGCGCGGGCGACGGGGGCACGCCCGACGCCGGACCCGGCGATGCAGGCACGCCCGATGCCGGGCTCGATGACGCCGGCGTACCCGATGCGGCCGTGTGCGCCCTGCAGCCGCTCGACACGATCACGATGATCGTCCAGCCCGAGCTCGGCCTGCCCTACGAGAACACGAGCTTCGCCCTGCTCTACGTCACGCCCGCGCGGCCGCAGGTCACCGCACAAGCGAGCAGCATCTTTCACGGCCTCGCGCTGTCGACCGCGCCGACGATCGAGACCGAGACCGTCTACGTCGAGGATCGCGCGTACGGCACGCAGTGCAACAGCAGCGCCGGTTGCGGCGGCGGAGCGCAGCATCAGCAGTCGAGCGGCGGCTGTGGCAGCTACGAGTCGAGCTCGTGGGCTCCACCGTCGATCGTCGACAGTGGTGTCGATGATGGCGAGATCGACATCGAGACGGTCGGGCCCTACGAGATCGTGCGCGTGCAGCCGGCGACCTCGTCGCAGCTCACCGACTGGCTCGATCAGCTCGGCTACACCTACGAGCAGGCCGACGTCGACGCGATCACGCCGTACATCAACGCCGGCTATCACGTGGTCGCGGTCCGCGCCAAGATCAGCTCGCAGATCGCGCGCCGCATGGCTCCGCTCGCATTCACCTGGGAAGGCGACGAGATCCGCCTGCCCGTCGCACTGGGCCAGACGTCGCAGATGTCGAACACGCCACTGACGGTGTACATCGCCGCCGACGGTCGCTACGAGCTACCCGGCGCGACGATCGACTTCGCGATGTACACGAGCGACGACGACGACGGCACCGGATTTCTCACCCGCAACGACGTGGTGCTCGACACCAGCCAGCCAGCGAGCGCCGATCCGATCGCGATCGCGAACGGCTCGGGCCAGTACCGCGCGACGAAGATCGTGACGGTCGAGAAGCACGTCCCGGTCTCTGTCTACTGCGATGACGGTCACGAGGGCTTCGGCTGCAGCGACTGCAGCAGCGGCACGCGACGCCGGCAGATCGACTTCGGGACGATCGCGTTCGCGGCACTCATCGCGCTGCGCCGCCGTCGCCGGCAGCGCGCGCCTCGGAGCTGACTACAGCGTCGGACGCGGGCCGATGGGCGCCGCCGGCGGCACCGTCGGGCTCCAGATGTTCGTGTGCTGATACTGGCCGGAGTCCATCAGCGTGAAGCCGACGAACAGTGCGGCGGCCAGGATCGCGCTCACGAACACGACCGAGTGAAACAGCCGGTCGTAGCGAAGGTGCATGAAGAACAGGATGACGAGGGTCGCCTTCGTCACCGCGATCACCATGGCGATCGCGAGGTTGATGGTCGCGCCGCCGAAGTCGATCTTCGACGAGATGACGGTGACCAAGGTCAGGAGCAGCAGTGCGCCGCCGGTGCCCAGTAGCACCTTGACCTGCGCGGTGTGCGCAAGCCCATGGCCATGGTCGTCGTGGTGCTCTGCGTGATGTTCAGTTGCCGCCATGGTGGACCTCAGACGATCAGGTACAGGAGGGGGAACAAGAAGATCCAGATCAAGTCGACGATGTGCCAGTACAGCGCCGCGTAGTCGATTGGACCGAAGTAGTCGCCACCGAAGTGACCCTTGACCGCGCGGATCAGGAGCCAGATGAATACGAACACGCCGAACAGCACGTGGATGCCGTGCAGGCCGGTCATGGCGAAGTAGATCGTGAAGAACATGCCGGTGTTCTCCGGCGGCGGACCTGCGTAGTAGAGGTCGTGCTTCTGGTGCTCGGTGAGCTCGACCGGCTTCTCGAGCACGAGCTTCTGACCGAGCGCGACCTTGTGCACGGGGTCGGCGAGCGGATCGGCAGGCGCCTGCACCGGCGGCGCGAGCTTGCACTCGGCCGTGATCTTGGTCTCCTTGCCGCGAACTTCGTGATCGCCGTAGATGACGAGGATGCCGACCTGCGGGCGTGCCGGCTTACCGTTAGCGCGATCCACGGCGTTCGTGAGATCAGGACACACGGCGGGCTGATACGTCGGACGCCAGCACGGGTACTGGTTCTTCTCGTGCGGACCGGAGTGACCGACGACCTCAGCGCACACGTTCGTGATCGGCTTGCCGCTGCTGGTCACCATGCAGTCGGCCTGCAGCCCTTGCGTCCGCGGATCCTGATCGATCGTGCTCTGCTCGAGGCAACCGGCGACCGGCTTGCCAGCGAGCTTGTCGAACTCGACGGAGCTCTTGCTGCCCGGGCAGTGGTTGCTCTTCGTCATCATCGGGTTCTCACCCGAGCTGATGCATGGATCGAAGTGACGGCCCGGCAGGATCTGCTCGTGGATCTTGTGCGTGTACTCGACGTACTTGATGCCGAGGAACGCCAGCGCGCAGAGCAGCGTGATCGCGAGACAAGCGATGAGCCCGCGGCGCTGATTGAGCTGCGCGCAACGCACGGCCCAGGCGGCGGTCAGTGACGAGAAGATCAGGACGCCGGTGT
>JBBQFU010000298.1:0-10562 GCA_038322185.1 Haliangiales bacterium | reverse complement strand
CAGGCCCGGATCGAGGTCGTCGGCCATCTTCACGGTCGACCACCGCGTGCCGTCGTAGTGAAACAGCTCCTGGTCGACCATCGCGAACACGTCGTCGGTGCCATTCGAGACGACACGGAACGGCGGCTGCAGGGCCGGCGGGAATGTCTCCTCGGTCCATGTCGTTCCGACGCGGTGATACAGGCGCGAGCCTCGGAACAACATCGGCTCATTCGGCGCGCGCATGTGGAGAGCACGCAGCGACGAGCTCGTCCCCGGTGGGAGCGCCACGGACGCCCATGATCCAGTCCAGTGATAGAGCGTGCCCTGCGCACTGACCGCCCACACATCGTTCGGACCCGTACCAGCGAGCTCGCTGACGAAGAGACCGGTGAACCCGGGGATGTTGCGATGGGTCCAGCTGGTTCCGTTGAAGTGAACCGTGACGCCGTTCTCGCCCGAGGCCCAGACGTCCGTCGCGCTCGATCCCCACACCGCGTACAGCGGATCCGTGTTCGTGATCGTCGTGGCTGTCCACGAGGTGCCGTTGAAGAACGTCGGCTTACCGGTGTCGCCCACCCCCCACACGGCATTGGGCGCGGAGCCCCAGACCGCTCGCACGACGTCCGCGCTCGCTGGTTGGCTGATCCAGTCCTCACCGTCGAAGTGCCCCACATCCCCTGAGCTCGAGTTGGGAACGAACAGCTCGTCGTTGGCACCCCAGGCAGCCACCGGGCCGATATTGGATGGCGGATTGTTCTCGGCATACACGAGACCCTCGTGGCGCTGCGTCTTCGCACCCACCACGGCAAACGTGTCTCCCGTGCCGGTCGAGTAGAGCTGGAACTGATCGCTGTTGGTGAGGTCGTCGCCGGGCACACGGCTCCAGCCCGATCCGTCGAAGTGGAGCGGGGACGTGCCGGTGGCCCACAGATCCTTCGGGCCGCTACCGCTGATCGCGCGGAGCTCGGAGTCGATGTCGAGCAACTCGTTCGTCCACGTCGTACCGTTCCAGCGCGATAAGAGCCCCTTGGTGACGGTGTCGAGAGCCCAGCCGACGGCGTACGCCTCGGTCTGACTGCGCACGTAGAGATCATGGATCACCGGCGAGTTGGTCCCGATCGTCGCCGGAGTCCAGGTCGTGCCATTCCAGCGATGCGCGACCCCAGACGCGGTGCTGACCCAGATGTTGTCGGCGCCCGAGCCATCGATCTCGGTCAGGTTGGTCTGCACGAGCGCGCCGACCGGCGACCACGCGGTGCCATTCCAGCGCTGCACGTTGTTGGCGGTGGTCGTGATCCACACGTCGTTTGCGGCGCGCGCGTAGACGCCGGTCACGCCCGGCGGTGCCGTACCCATGAGCGACCACCCACTACCGTCGTACGCGAAGAGTTTGCCGTCGATATCCACCATCCAGGCGAGGTTCGGCTCGACGCTATAGATCTCGCGGCGTTCGTTCGCGATCGAGGTCGTCATGGTCTCGATCCACTGAACACCGTCGAAGTGGAGCGGATTGCCGTCGCCGACAACCCAGACGTTCGTCGCGCTCGACGCGTGCATCGCGTACCACTCGTAGCCGGGAACCGCGCCCGCGAAGCGCCAGCCGATGCGGCCGCAACCAACGAGGTCGAAGCCACAGGACGTGTTGCAGCCGACGTAGCCGACGTCGTACCCGATGTCGCTGCAGCTCTCCGTCGGGACGGTGGCGTCCCTGTAGTCGCAGAGCTCGGGGCCGTTCTTCGCGCCATCGCCGCAGGTCTCGTGGCAACTGGTCACGTCAAACGTGCAGAACGGCGAGCACGCGAGCCCACCGGGTTGGTAGTAGCCGGCGTCGAGACACGTCGCGGTGCCGAGGTCGTCGGCGTCGCACAGCTCGCCGCCATTGCGGATCTGATCGCCACACGCTCCGACGCAGCCGCTCGTGTCGAACCGGCAGTCGGCGCGGCACGCGAGTCCTGTCGTCTCGCCGTAGAAGTTGAGACCCATGCAGGTCTCGCTCGCGATGTTGGAGCCCTCGCAGTCTTCGCCCGCGCTGATGACGCCGTCACCGCAGAACCGCGCATCACAGACGCCGCTCACGCATTCGCCGGGCGTACCGCCCGCGTCACATGGAGTGGTGTCCGGCATGCCGTCGCACTGTGCGATCTGATCCGGGGAGATGCAGCGCACGTTCGTGTCGTCGCAGCGATGGCCCACCGGGCACACGATGCCACTCGCACACTGGATCGCCTCAGACTCGACGCAACCGACCAGGACCACGACTACAAGAGCAAGAAATCGCAAGGCGCCAGTATGCCACTACCGAAACGTCGCAACGACCATCTGGTGCGATGTCGTCGTATCCGTCGACGAGTGGACGACCGTGACCGGGCCTCCCCCGCTCGGAGTGAAGTTTGAAGCGGCCGAGAAGAGCGATTGCTCGACGGTGTGCTCGTAGGCCTCCGGAAGGCCGGACCACGTCGAGACCGTGCCGTCGACGACTGCGCTCATCGACACGCCGGCGATCGCAAAACCACCGGCGGGCATCTGGAACATCGCCTGTACCGGATTGGTCGCGTCGGTGCTCGCCACTTGCGTCGCCTGCGGTACCTCGCTCGTGAGTCCGTAGGCCGCCCACACAGCAAGCGCGACGCGGCGATCGCCGGCGCCCGCCGCGTACGTCAGCACCATCGTGGCCGACGTCCCCGCCGGTGCGGGATACGTGAACAATGCCGCCGTGGCTGCGCTTGCATCCTCGTTGACGGCGACTTGCTTGGTCGCAGCCACCGCATTGACCGTCAGCGATGCCGGGCCAAACGACGTCGTCGGGTTCCGTCCGTGCGCGACGATGATGAGGACGCGATCGCTGGCCGCTGTCCCGGTCGGCACCGCTTCGAACGTGTACGTGGAGGTGTCGAGACCACTCGTGACAACGGTGAGGAGCTCGAGCGTTGGCTGCACCCCCCGCGCATCCACGGCATCGGATGGCGCATCGGACACATCGGCGACCGCGGCGTCGACCACTCTCGAGGGTGCCTCGAGGCCAAAGATCGTCTGACATCCCGCGCCGCTCGCGAGCAATAGCAGCGGGATGGATCGAAACATCGTGGACGGTTCTAACCCTTCACGCAGACGACCTGGCGCAGCTCGTGGACGATATCGACCAGATCGCTCTGCGCCGCCATTACCTTGTCGATGGGCTTGTAAGCCGCGGGCGTCTCGTCGATCACGCTCGCGTCCTTGCGGCATTCGATGCCCTCGGTCGCCTTGATGTGATCTTCGACGGTGAACCGGCGCTTCGCCTCACCACGCGACATCACACGGCCCGCGCCGTGGCTGCACGAGTTGAACGACTCCGGGTTGCCCTTGCCGCGCACGATGAAGCTACGCGCACCCATGGAGCCCGGGATGATGCCGAGGTCGCCGAGCTGCGCACGCACGGCACCCTTGCGCGTCACGAACACGTCGCGACCGAAGTGATGCTCGCGCGACACGTAGTTGTGGTGACAGTTCACGGCGTGCTCGCCGAGCTGGAACGGCGGCAGCTCCTTCTTGGCCGCGCCGATCACGGCCTCCATCATCAGCTGGCGATTCGTCATCGCGTACTGCTGCGCCCACGTGACGGCCTTCACGTAATCGTCGAAGTGCTGGGTGCCCTCCTGCAGATACGCGAGATCCTGATCCGGCAGGTTGCGGCCGTGCACGCGCATGTCGCGCTTCGCGAGGTCGATGAAGTAGCTGCCGATGCGGTTGCCGACGCCACGCGAGCCCGAGTGCAGCATGAACCACACCTTGCCGCGCTCGTCGAGGCAGACCTCGATGAAGTGGTTGCCACCGCCGAGCGTGCCGAGGTGATTGATGTCGTTGCCGTCGCCGACGCGCTTGTGCTTGTCGACGATCTGCTTGTACTCGCCGTCGAGCTCGCGCCACGCCTTTGCGGCCTGCTGCGGGATCTTGCCCCACGCGCCGCGATCGCCGCGGCCGCCTTTGAGCGTACGGCCGTGCGGCACTGCCTTCTCGATCGCAAAGCGCAGATCCTTGAGCGAGTCCGGGAGCTGATTTGCGGACAGCGTGGTCTCGACTGCGTTCATGCCGCAGCCGATATCGACACCGACCGCGGCCGGAATGATCGCCTTCTCCGTCGGCACGACGCTGCCCACGGTCGCGCCGATACCGAAGTGCACGTCCGGCATGACTGCGACGTGATGAAACACGATCGGCAGACGAGCCGTGTTCTCCAGCTGACGACGCGCAGCATCCTCGACGCCGACGCCACGCGTCCACGTCTTGATCGGCACACCAGAAGTTTCGATGACATCGTGATTCGACATAGCGGTCGACTCCAAAGGGCTGGCCGAGAAGTGGGTGGCCAAGCCGGCGTCGCAAACGAACCTACGGCTCGCGACGCTGTTAGATATAAGGATCGCTGCCCCCGCAGGCAATAAGTATTTGTCGCACCGTCGAGGATCCGTCGTCAGCGAGGCGCCAGGAATCCACCGATTCCGACCGAGGTCGCCTGTAGCAAGTGTTCGGTGCACAGGCCCGCGGACAGCTTCATGATCACGATCGTGCGCGGCGCCGGCGGCGCGATCTCGTGGATCGGTGACAGCTCGACATGACGAACCGAGGTGTCCTCGTGCGGACCGATCACGCAGGTGTGTTGGTTGGACGGCAACTTCATGTAGAACGCCGTGAACGACGTCGGATCGACCCACGATGCCGTGCCACACGCAGGACAGGCGGGCGTATTGGGCGTGCGGCTGGCACGGAAGGTCGAGGAGCGACCACCGCCCTCGAGCAGCGCGATCAGGGAACAGCCGGTGCACCGATACGGCGCAGCCATCGATCAGCGGTAGCCCTGAGCCTGCAGATGGAACAGCTTCGAGTAACGCCCGCCCTTGGCGAGCAGCTCGTCATGCGTGCCACGCTCGATGATCGAGCCGCGCTCGAGCACGATGATCTGATCGGCCATGCGAACGGTCGAGAACCGGTGCGAGATCACGATCGCGATCTTGTCATCGGTCAGCTCGCGGAAGCGCTCGAAGATCTTCACCTCGGCTTCGGCATCCATCGATGCGGTCGGCTCGTCGAGGACGAGGATGTCGGCATCCTTGCGCATGAACGAGCGCGCGAGCGCCACCTTCTGCCACTGGCCGAGCGAGAGCTCGCGGCCGGCGCGGAACCACTTACCGAGCTGCGTGTCGTAGGTGTCCGGGAACCCGGAGATGAACGGCTTCGCGAGGCCGCGCTCGGCGGCATCCTCCCAGCGAGCGCGATCGTCGTAGGCGTGATCGTCACCGGCACCGATGTTCTCGCCCACGGTGAGCTGGTAGCGCACGAAGTCCTGGAAGATGACGCCGATGCGCTTGTGCAGCGCCGCCGGCGACCACTCGGTGATGTCGCGGCCGTCGATCGTGATGCGCCCGCTTGTTGGCTCGTAGAGTCGCGTGAGCAGCTTGATGAGCGTGGTCTTGCCCGAGCCGTTCTCGCCGACGATCGCGAGCTTGCTGCCTGGCGGGATGTGGAGGTCGACCTTCTCGAGTGCGATGTCGTGGGCGCCCGGATACTGGAACGTGACGTTCTCGAACCGCACGCCATCCTTGGGATTGGGGCCCACGCTCGCATCACCGCCGAGCGTGGTGGTCGGCGTGTCGAGGAACTCGTAGAGGTTCGACAGGTACAGGTTGTCCTCGTACATGCCGCCGATGTCGCCGAGCGCATTGGTCAGCGCGGACTGGGCCTGCCTGAACACGAGGATGTACATCGTCATCGAGCCGATCGAGATCTGGGCATCGATGGTCGCGAGCGCGATCCACAGGTACATGCCGTAGAACGCGATCTGACCGATCGTGCCGAGGATCAGTGCCCAGATGCCGCGCTTGATCGTGAGCGCGCGGTCATTGACGTAGAGCTTCGCGAAGATGTCCTTGTAGCGCTGCAGGAACCGCGGCCCGAGGCCGAACAGCATCACTTCCTTGGCGTGGTCCTCGCGTGCGAGCACGGTCTCGACGTAGACCTGCTCGCGGGTCTCGGGGGTTCGCCAGCGCGAGAGCCGGAACGCATCGCCCGAGAACTTGAGCTCGGCGATGAACGGCGGGATCGCGGCGGCGATCAGAACGCCCAGCGCGATCGGCGAGAAGGCGGCGAGCAAGGCACCGAGGCCGAGGAGCGTGATCATGCTCTGGCCGAGCTCGAACGTCTGCGAGACCAGCGACAGCGGACGCGACGATGCCTCGCGTCGCGCGCGCGTCATCTTGTCGTAGAGCTCGGAGTCCTCGAACTGCGACAGCTCGAGCGTGAGCGCCTTCTCGAGGATCTCGACGTTGATGCGCTGACCGAGCTGCTGGCGTAGCAGCGACCGAAAAATGCCGAGCGTTCGCGACACGAGCGCGAGTGCGATCACGAGGCCGAGCTCGGCGAACACCCAGTACATCGCTTGCTCGCGGTCGACCGTGGCCCGCGTGCTCGCTGCGTGGAGGATCGAGTCGACGAGCCGCTTGCCGACGTACGCGATGCCGGCGGGCAGGGCACCCGCGATGACGTGGCCGACGGCGAGGCAGATCGTGAGCGCGGGATTCGTGCGCCAGACCAGCTGGATCGCTCGCTTGCTGTAGCGGAACACGCCGAGGTAGCTCCGCAGATCGACCTTCTCGGGCGGCGGCTTGTCCTGGCCGCCCTTGTGCGGGCTCTTCGCGACGCCAGCCTTGGCGCCGCCACCACCGCCCGCGCCACCACCACCACCGCCGCCGCCGCCACCGCCGCCACCGCCGCCGCCGGACATCGCGAGTGTGGTGACGGCCATCACCCACACTCTACTGCGTTGCCGTCCTCTGCCATTGGCCTCACCACCCGCTTTTCGGGCAGGATCTAGGTGTGCGACTGACGTGGCTGCTGCTGGTGACGGGATGCGCCACCGAATCGTGGTTCGAGCTCGGCGTCGAGGACGGGCCGACGGCAGTGGGCGCCCGGCTCTATGCCGGTGCCTCGAGCGGCAGCTGCCGCGCGGGTGAGCGCGGCGCGCATTGCTCGTTCGATACGGTGACCACGAAGTCCGTCATGGTCGAGCCGCCGGGCATCTTCGAGCACGTCACCGACTCCAACGTCTCGGTGGATCTGCTCGCCATCGGCGACGGCACCGCCGTGTTGACGGTGATCGCCGACAACGGTGACGAGACCAAGACGTTCACGCGATCGATCCGTGCGCGTGCGGTCGACCGCGTCGTCGTCACGCCGACCCTGCGCGAGGAGCCGTGCGCATCACCGGCGCGCTTCGGGATCGGGATGCGCGCGTCGCTGCCGCTCGCGATCCACGGCGGCGCCGATCAGCTCTATGGCCATCAGTTCTTTCCGGTCGACATCGCCGGCGCAACGCTCGACGACGCGCGCTCCACCGACGCGCTGCTCGTGGTCCGTCTCGCCGAGACGCCGGGCACCGTGTCGCTCACTTCAACGCTGGACCCGAGCTTCGCGCTGGCGATCGAGACGTTTGCTCCTGCGGCCGTCGAGAGCATCGCGATCGGCGATCTGCCTACCAACTGGTTTCCGCTCGAGTCGGCTCGCGCGACGATCGACCTCATCGTCGACGGGCAACCCGTCTGCGGCGACGCGCTGTCTCGCACCGTCACCATCGACACCCCGAAGGTCTGCAAGATCCAGGCGGACGACGGCACTCTTGAAACCAAGACCTCCGCCGGCATGTCCTCGGTCCCGTTGCGCGCGTATCAGGCTGGCGAGTGCAAGATCACCGTCACGCTCGCAGGAACCGCGCTGTCAGCGACGAAGTCCTTCATCGTCACGATGTAGACTGGTCGGCATGACCGAGCGCACCGAGTCAGAGGGCTTCTACGAGATGCTGTGGGACTGTCCCCACTGCGACACGAAAGGCCTGCTCGGCAAGAGCCAGCGCCACTGCGCGAACTGCGGTGCGCCGCAGGATCCCGACAAGCGATACTTTCCGAAGGAAGGCGAGGCCAAGCCGATCGATGGCCATCGCTTCGAGGGCTCCGATCGCCAGTGTCCGTCGTGTAACACCGCGATGGGCTCGACGGCGAAGAACTGTACGAGCTGTGGCTCGCCGCTGGACGGCAGCAAGGAAGTCCGCGGTATCGCGATGCCAGTGGCCGCGAAGCCGCCCAAGAAGAAGGTCTGGCCGATCGTGCTCGCCGTGATCGCCGCGCTGTGCATTGCGATCTGGTTCTTCTTCATTCGCAAGAAGGACGCGACGCTGGCGGTCAGCGCGCATCGCTGGGAGCGCGCCGTGGCGATCGAGAAGTATGACGACTGGAAGCAGGAGGGCTGGCGCGACGCCGTTCCCGCCGGCGCCTCGATCCCGACGTGCGTTCGCAAGGAGCGCTCGAAGAAGCAGGTCGAGGACGGCGAGGAGTGCAAGACCGAGAAGGTCGACAAGAAGGACGGCACGTTCGAACAGGTCAAGACGTGCAAGCCGAAGTACCGCTCCGAGCCCGTCGAGGATGATTGGTGCACGTTCACCGTGCGCAACTGGAAGAAGGTCGACGACATCAAGAACGTCGGCGCCGGCCTCACCGCGGCGTGGCCCGACAAGGTACCGGCCGCCGACACCGCCGCCGCGCTCGGCGCGACCCGCAGCGGCGCGCGGACCGAGACGCTCTACCTCGACTTCGGCAAGGGCCAGTCGTGCGCGGTCGACGACGCCAAGTGGCGCAAGTTCAAGGATGGCGACAAGGTGAAGCTCGAAGTCCGAGCTCGCACCGGCGACGTCGTCTGCTCGTCGCTGTAGCGAACGAAGGACCGCGCTTAGCCGCGGCGGCGCTTGCCCGACGGCGCCTGGACCTTGCGGCGGCGCAGGCGCGTGGCCTCCTTGAGGCGGCGCTCGGTGCGCTCGATCGTCTGCAGCTGGCTGTGCTTCGCGTTGAGGCCCGAGCGCTGCACGTAGCTGCCATCAGACTGCATGTCCCACGCACCGCGCTGATCGGAGAGCTGGGTGTCGAGAATGAACCGCAGCTCGGCCTGCAGGCGCGGATCCTCGACGGGAACCAGCACCTCGACGCGCTTCTCGAGGTTGCGCTGCATCGCATCGGCCGAGCCGAGGTAGTACTCGGAGCGTCCACCGTTATGGAAGTAGTAGATGCGCGCGTGCTCGAGGAACCGGCCGAGCACGCTGACGACCTTGATCGACGACGATACGCCATCGAGACCGGGCCGCAGCCGGCACGTATCGCGAACGATCAGATCGATCGTCACGCCGGCCTGCGAAGCGCGATAGAGCGCGCGCACGATGTCGACATCCTCGAGCGCGTTGAACTTCCACTGGATGTGGCCGCGTTCGCCCTGAACGACATGCATGATCTCTCGCTCGATCTTCTCGAGCAGCTGGTTCTTGAGCTGCTTCGGCGCGACGAGCAGCTTCTGGTACTTGCGACGCGGCTTGTAGCCGGTCGTCAGGTAGTTGAACAGCTCGGTGAGATCCTTGCCGATGACATCGTCGCACGTGAACAGACCGAGGTCGGTGTAGAGCCGCGCGGTGCCGGAGTGGTAGTTGCCGGTGGCGACGTGCGCGTAGCGGCGAAGGCCGTCGTAGTCGTGACGCACGACGAGCGTGATCTTCGTGTGCGTCTTGAGCCCGACCACGCCGTAGGTGACGTGGATGCCCGAGCGCTCCATACGTGATGCCCAGCGAATGTTCGCTTCCTCGTCGAAGCGCGCCTTGAGCTCGAGCACGACCGCGACCTGCTTGCCGTTCTGCGCGGCGCGCACGAGGTGGCGGATCACGCCGCTGTCCTTCGACGTGCGGTACAGCGTGGTCTTGATCGCGCGGACCTTCGGGTCGTCGGCGGCTTCGCGCAGGAAGCGCTCGACCGACTCCTGGAACGACTCGTACGGGTGGTGCGCCATCATGCTCTTGGCGTCCCGGATGGCGTGGAAGATGTTCCCTTCGGTCAGGAAGTCGACGGGCTGTGCAGGCGCGTGTGGAGCGTCGCGCAGCTCCGGGATGTCGAGCAACGCGATCTCCATCAGGTCGCGCTGGCCGAGCATGCCGACGGCCTCGAACACGTCCTGCTCCTCGTCGAGACCGAGCTCGGCGGCGATGCGGCCGCGCAGCACGGGCTGCATGTCGAGCGCGACCTGCAGACGCACGACCGGCGCGAACTTGCGCTTGCGCATCTCGATCTCGATCATCTCGAGCAGATCGTCGGCCTCTTCCTCGTCGCGCTCGGTGATCGCGTTGCGGGTCACCCGGAACAGCGCGCAGTTCTCGATCTCCATGCCGGGGAACAGGAGGTCCAGGTTGTTCGCCATCAGGTCGGCGAGATCGACGAACGTGCGCGACGTGCCGACTCGCACGAAGCGAGACATGCCGCCGCCGACGGGGACCTTCACGCGCGCGAGCAGCGACTCGCTGTCGTGCTCGTAGCGCAGCGACACCAGGAGGTTCAGCGACAGGTTCGAGACGAACGGGAACGGGTGCGCGGGATCCATCGCCTGCGGCGTGACCAGCGGAAAGATGTTGCGCAGATAATGCTCGCGCACCCAGGCTTGCTGTTGCGGATCCAGATCGCGGAATGGCGCGACCCACACCCCCACCGCGCGCGCTTCGCCGATCACCTTCTCGAGGCTTTGGATCT
>JBBQFU010000297.1:0-10592 GCA_038322185.1 Haliangiales bacterium | reverse complement strand
TGTAGTAGCTCATGTTCTCGACGATCCCGAGGATCGGAATCTCGACCTTCTCGAACATCGCGATGCCCTTCACGACATCGACGATCGCGACCTCTTGCGGCGTCGTCACCATCACGCTGCCCGCGATCGGGATCAGCTGCGACCGCGAGAGCTGCACGTCACCGGTGCCGGGCGGCAGGTCGCAGATGAGGTAGTCGAGGTCCCCCCACTCGACGTCGCCGAGGAACTGCTGCAGCAGGCGATGCACCATCGGGCCACGCCACACGACTGCCTCTTCCTTGTCGACGAAGAAGCCGACCGAGATCACGCGCATGCCGTAGTGGATCGCCGGAACGATCTTCGAGTCTTTGGATGCCTGCGGCGGCACCTCGGGCGCACCGAGCATCGTGGGAATCGACGGACCGAACACGTCGGCATCGAGCAGACCGACCTTGGCACCGTGGCGCACGAGCGCGAGCGCGAGGTTCACCGCGACGGTCGACTTGCCGACGCCACCTTTACCGGCGGCGACCGCGATCACGTTCTTCGGGCCCTTGAGCACGGCCTTGTCGCTCGGCGCTGGCAGGTACGCCGTGTTGACCTCGGCGATCACCGTGACGCGCTTGGCACCGACCGGCTTGAGCGCGGCTTCGATGCGGGTCTGCAGCTCCTTGCGCGACGTGAGCGGATACGCGTGCGTCGGAATGTCGAGACGCACCATCACGTCGTCGCCGCTGACCTCGACCGACTTCAGGATCCGGTAGGAGACGATGTCTGCCTTGAGCTCGGGGTCCTGAACCTTGGAGAGCGCTTCTTTGACCTGTGCTTCATTGATCATGGCAGATGTCCCAGCTTGAGCCGCTTGGCCTCGAGATAGTCGGCATTGTGCTCCGACGCGCCGACCCAGTGGGCCTCCAGCGCGTCGACTCGCACGCCCGCGCGAACCAGGCCGTCCTGCTTGGCGGGGTTGTTCGTCATGAGGCGGATGCTCGTGACCTTGAGGTCAGCGAGGATTCCCGCAGCGAGATCGTAGGTGCGCAGGTCCGCTTCAAAGCCGAGCGCGAGGTTCGCGTCGACCGTGTCCTTGCCTTCATCCTGCAGCTGATAGGCGCGGACCTTGTTGCCAAGGCCGATGCCGCGCCCTTCTTGCACCATGTAGACGACAACGCCGCGACCTTCGCGCGCGATGCGTGACAGCGCGGCATCGAGCTGCGCCTGACAATCACAGCGCAGGCTGCCCATCACCTCGCCGGTGAAGCAGCTGGAGTGCACGCGCACGAGAACGTTCGCACCCGAGACATCGCCCATCACCATCGCGACGTGCTCTTCGGGCCCCACGCCGACCGCGCTCGACCCAGCGCCTCCCGCCTGGCCCGTCCGGTAGACGACCACGCGAAACTCGCCGTGCAGCGTCGGCAGGCGAGCGTCGGAATACCTCGTAAGCATGCGGGTTGGGGCGTGTATGGCGCCCCTCCTCGCGGATGTCAATCCAGCGGGGAGCCCCGTGCTAAACTAGGTCGGCCATGGCTGTTCGTCCGACCGTAATCTGGCCCGATCCGCGGCTCCGCGAGCCCACGCAGGCAATCACCGCGGTCGACGATGGCGTCCGGGCGCTCTACCAGGACCTGTGCGACTCGATGTACGCGGAACAGGGCCTGGGCATGGCTGCCCCGCAGATCGGCGAGAGCCGAAAGATGTTCATCGTCGAGCCCAAGCTCGCCGGCCTCCCCGATACCGAGCTGCCGCTGTGCCTGATGAACGCCGAGGTCGTCGAGACCAGCGACGACGTCCAGGACAGCGAAGAAGGCTGCCTGTCGTTCCCCGACATCTACATCAAGGTCAAGCGGCCGATGCGCTGCAGGGTCCGCTACATGGGCCTCGACGGCGGGACCCACGAGATCGATGGAGAAGCACTGCTCGCGCGCTGCCTGCTCCACGAGAACGATCATCTCACCGGCAAGCTCCTGGTCGATTTCGTCGGCCCGCTGAAGCGCCAGATGATCAAGAAGAAGCTGCTCAAGCACAAAGACGCCGGCGACGAAGCCGAGGCGTAGCCCGCGTTGGTATAGCTCCGCGCATGATCGACAGTGTTTTCGTGCGCGGCCTCGAGTTCGAGGGCAATCACGGCTACACGGCCGCCGAGCGTCGCGGGACACGCCGATTTCGCGTGAACCTGACCCTCGAGCTGCCACTCGGCGCAGCCGCCACCTCAGACAAGCTCGCGGACACGGTCGACTACTGGAAGGTCAGCGAGGCTGCAGTCTCGATCGGCACCAAGTCGACATTCAAGCTACTCGAGGCGCTCGCCGGCGCGATCGGTGCTCGCATCCAGGAGCTGTATCCGCAGGCTGCGGTCTCGATCGAGCTCGAGAAGCTCGCACCGCCCTGCCCCGGCGTGCCGGCCTCGTGCGGCGTGCGCCTCCACATGCCGGCGCCGGGGCTGTGATGTTCACGTTCAGCCAACCCGTCCGGTTTGCGGACATCGACCACGCGGGCATCGTCTACTACCCGCGCTTCTTTCATTATTTTCATCTCGCGTTCGAGGAGCTGTGGCGACAACGAGTCGGCCCGGTGGCGTACTCCAAGATCATCGACGAGGACCGGATCGGGTTTCCCGCCGTCCGCGCCGAGTGCGACTTCAAGGCGCCGCTGAAGTTCGGCGACACCGCGGCTATCGAAGTATCAGTCCCGCGCCTGGGCACCAAGTCGATCACGTTCCGCTACCGAATTTTTCGCGCCAGCGATCGCACGCTGTGTGCCGAGGGCCAGGTGGTGTGTGCGGTGGTCGATCTCGCCAGGTTCGTCGCTGTTGCGGTTCCTACGCAGGTGACCGAAATGTTGCGCGACCTCGTCGAAACTCCGTGAGCCAGAACACGCCAGAATGAGGGCAGGTTTCTCTTTACCCGCCCCAGCGGATCGGGCTAAGCCCGGACCATGATCGAGCGCGACCCCAAGACCCTGGCCCGCCTCCAGGCAGTTGTGACCGCGCTGATCGAGCACCGCGTTTCGACCTCGCTCGCCGACGTCGAGAAGGCGCTCGACAAGTGGCGTACCGGTGCGCACTCGGCGCTCGCCGCCCATGGCGCTGTCCTGCGCCACGCGGCTCGCTGCGAGCGCACGGTCGAGCGCGTCACCGCGGCCGCCGGTGATCGCCCCGAGGGCATCCTGCGCGATGCCGTCGATGCGGGCCTGATGTCCTCCGAAGAGTTCGTGCAGCTCGTTGGCAAGGAGCCCGACGAGATCGACTCGATCGACGCCTTGCGCGACGAGGACGACGCCAGCGCCCCCGACAAGCGCCGCACGCTCGAGACCCTGCTCGCCCGCGGCCCCGTGCTCGTCCACGTCGACGCGCGCCGCGCCGAGGTCAGCGTCCCGCCTCGCTTCCGCGCGGATGCGAGCCTCGTGCTCCGGTTTGGCTACTCGCTGTCGCCCGCGATCGCCGACCTCACCGTCGACGAGGAGGCGATCGGCGGCACGCTCACGTTCGCCGGCCAGCCGTTCCGCTGTGTGCTGCCATGGACCGCGGTCTACGCCGCCATGGTCGAAGGCGAGCAGCGCGGCACGGTGTGGCCCGAGGACGTCCCCGAGGACGTGCTGAGCGGCACATCCGAGCCGCCCGCACCGGTTCCCACGGTGGCGGCCGACGCTGCAGCTCCCCCGGCGCCGGCGCCCCGCGCGAAGCGCCAGAGCCACCTCAAGCTCGTCGAATAGCGGCCGTTTTACCGAGCACCGACGCAGGGGCGATCGGAGGTGACGTCCGACGGTGCGTTCGATACGATCCCAGGATGGGGCGGTTCTGGCTGGTGATCCTGGTAGCGGCTGCCTGCGTTCAGCCGCAGGTGACGCACTGTCCGACGGTTGATTGCCCGGGCGATCTGGTCTGCGACAACCAGGGCGGTTGCGTGCACCAGCAGCAGCTGGACGAGTGCCGCGGCGCCGACGACGGCGCGACCTGCTCCTATACGAACCTCGCGAAGAACCGCATCGAGGGCACCTGCTTCGCGAGCGTGTGCCGCGCGATCGGATGCGGCAACAGCGTCGTCACCTCGAACGAAGCGTGCGACGACGGCAACGCGATCAATGGTGACGGCTGCTCCGCCGATTGTCAGTCGACCGAGGTCTGCGGCAATGGGGTGATCGACGCGCAATCCGGCGAGCAGTGCGACGACGCCAACACCGTGAGCGGCGATGGCTGTCAGGCAGAGTGCAAGCTTCCGAGCTGCGGCGATGGCGTGATGGATCCGACGCTGAACGAGCAGTGTGACAGCGGCGAGGCCAACTCCAACACGCCCGACGCTGGCTGCCGACTGAACTGCCAGCTCCCGCGCTGCGGCGATGGCGTGCTCGATCCGGCGGCTGGAGAGAAGTGCGACGACGGCGACAACCAGAGCGCCGACGGCTGCTCCGGTGATTGTTTGTCGGACGAGACCTGCGGCAACAACGTCACCGATGCGCTCTATGGCGAGATCTGCGACGACGGCAACATGGTCAACAACGACGGCTGCTCGTCGGACTGCAAATCAGCCGAGGTCTGCGGTGACGGCTTCATCAACAGCGGCATCGGCGAAATCTGCGACGACGACAACACGGTCTCCGGCGACGGTTGTTCGTCGGACTGCAAGTCGCTCGAGGTGTGCGGCAACACGATCGTCGATACGGCGAGCGAGCAGTGCGACCTCGGCAGCTCCAACTCGAACCTGCCCGACTCGATGTGCCGCACCTCGTGCAAGCTGCCCACGTGCGGCGACGACATCACTGATCCGATGAATGGCGAGGCCTGCGACGACGGCATGATGAACGCCAACGTCGCGAACGCGTGTCGCGTGAACTGCCAGCTGCCGCGCTGCGGCGACAACATCAAGGACAGCGCCGAGGTCTGCGACGACGGCAACACCACGTCCGGCGACGGCTGCTCGGCCGACTGCCTGTCGCTCGAGACCTGCGGCAACAGCATCATCGACATCGCCAAGGGCGAGACGTGCGACGCCGGTGGCGCCAACGCGAACACGCCGAACGCGCCCTGTCGCGCCGACTGCAAGCTACCGAAGTGCGGAGACGGCATCCGCGACAACACGACCCTCGGCGAAGGCTGCGATGCTGGTGCGTTGAACTCGAACGCCGCGAACGCGCCGTGCCGGCTCAACTGCCAGTTGCCGCGTTGTGGTGATGGCGCGATCGACACCGCGTCGCCGCTCCTCGAGGTCTGCGACGACGGCAACGCGACGGCCGGCGACGGCTGCTCGGCCGACTGCAAGTCGCTCGAGACCTGCGGCAACGGCATCATCGATGTGGCCAAGGGCGAGCAATGCGATGCCGGGACCGGCGTCAACTCGGACACGCCCAACGCGCCGTGCCGCCTGCTGTGCAAGCTGCCGCGCTGCGGCGATGGCATCCGCGACGACGTCAGCCTCGGCGAAGGTTGCGACGCCGGACTCAGCAACTCCAACAGCCCAAACGCGGCGTGTCGTCCGAGCTGTCAGCCGCGCCGGTGTGGCGACAACATCACCGACACGATGTTCGAGATCTGCGACGACAACAACACCGTCGCGGGGGATGGCTGCTCGCCGGATTGCTCGTCGAACGAGACGTGCGGCAACGGCATCGTCGACTTCGTCAAGGGCGAGCAGTGCGACGACAACAACCGGCGCAACCGTGATGGCTGCAGCTCGTGCCGTCCCGAGGCCGCCATCGTGCTCACACCGAACCAGACGCCGATCAAGCGCGACTCGCACCTGATCACGTACGACGGTGCGCGCCGCAAGGTCGTGATGTACGGCGGCTGGACCGAGAACGGCAACCTCGCCGACACGTGGGAGTGGGACGGCGTCAGCTGGACCCAGATTCGCACCGCTCGCTCGCCGGGCCCGCGCCTCGACGCCGCGTACGCCTACGACCCCAAGCGCAAGCGCGTGGTGCTGTTCGGCGGCTACAGCGCGAACTACACCGGCTTCCGCGGCGACACCTGGGAGTACGATGGCGTTGACTGGGTCGCCAAGACACCGGCGACGAGCCCGCCGCCGCTCGCCGCTGCCGCGATGGCGTACGACGCGAACACCGGCAATCTGATCCTGTACGGTGGCCTGTCGAACGACGCGACCCAGCCCAACGCCACGTGGAGCTGGAATGGCACCACGTGGACCAAGCTCGCACCGGTGCTCAACCCGGGCATCCGCAGCGGTCACCGCATGGTGTTCGACTCGGTGAACAAGTACGTGTTGCTGTTCGGTGGCCTCGATAACCGGACCTGGACGTGGGCCGGAGGCGCGTGGACAGATCGCGGCGCGTCGACGATCGCCAACGCTGCTGGCTACAACAGCGTCGCGCTCGCGTTCGACGCGAACAAGCAGAAGGTCGTCGCGTGGGACGGCACCGTCAATGTCACCTGGGAGTGGACCGGCGGCGCGACGAACACGTGGGCGAGCGTGGCCGCACCGACGCCAACCGCGCGCTCGTATGTCAGCTCGACCTATGACGCTATCCGCAAGCAGCTCGTTCTATTCGGCGGCTATCAGGGTGGCGTGAATTTCGCGGACACCTGGCTGCGTGATCCGACGAGCGGCTGGATGCCGCCCGCGGCCTGGCTCGAGCCCAGCGCACGCCACAATGCCGGGGCGACCTACGATCCGCTGCGCAAGCGCGTCGTGATGTTCGGTGGCCAGACGCAGGCAACTGGCGACGACAACCAGACGTGGGAGTGGGACGGGCGAGCCTGGAAGCAGATCACGGCCATGACGCCGCCGACGGCACGCAACAACAGCAAGCTCGTCTACAACACGAGCCTTCGTACGGTGATGATGTTTGGCGGCGCGTCGCTGGCGGACCTGTACACGTTCAACGGCACCACGTGGGCCGCCGCGCCGATGTCGAGCGGCCGGACGCTGATCCGCAACACCGCGCTCGCGTGGGACAGCGGTGCCAATCGCCTCGTCAACTTCGGTGGCCGCGACGACGCGCCGATGGGAACCAACAACCCCGTCGACACGACCTGGACGTGGACCGCCGCTGCAGGCTGGCAGACGTCGACGACGTCACCCAAGCCGCCCGCACGCAAGGGGCACTCGCTCGCCTACGATCCAGTCCGCCAGCGCACCGTCATGTTCTCCGGCGTCGACGACGCGCAGTCGCCGTTCTCCGACGTGTGGGAGCTCAACGCCGGGACGTGGTCACAGGTGACCACGCTCGCAGGTCCCGAGGCGCGTGGCGGGCTCGCGCTCGTCTACAACCCGGATGTCCAGCGCGTGACGGTGTTCGGTAACGCGGGCGGACTCACCGGCGAGGACCTGTGGGAGTGGATGGGCACTGGCTGGAATCAGCGCCAGGTCGTCGGCTCGATCCCGTCGCGTTACCGCGGTGTCGTCACGTTCGATGCAGCGAACCACGCGCTCGTCACGTTCGGCGGCCGCGACACCAACTTCACCGGCTTCGGCGGGACCGCCTTGCTTGCTTACTGGCCGAACAACTCGGTCGAGGCGTGCACGGTGTCCACGCTCGACTACGACAACGACGGCTTTGCCGGCTGCGCCGACGAGGACTGCTGGGCTCAGTGCACACCTCTGTGCCCGCCCGGAACGTCGTGCGTCGGCCTGCCCCGCTGTGGCGATGGCACGTGCTCGGCCAACGAGGACTGCGCGATCTGTCCCGGCGATTGCGGCGGCGGTTGCAGCGGCGGCGTGTGTGGCGACTTCCTGTGCAATCCAGGCGAGACAGTGATCACCTGTCCGAACGATTGCTAACGCAGCCGGCACGCGGCTGGCACTCATCATGGGCAAGGAGAACCACGATGGGTGAAGTCAAAAAGGACAAGAAGATTTCCGTGTTCGGCCTGTTCAAGGACGAAGCGACGCTCAGCCGCGCGATCGACGCGCTCAAGGCCGCGGGGTACCGCGACAGCGATATGTCTGCGCTATTGCCCGATGTGAATCAGACTCGCGCGTTCGCGCA
This sequence comes from Haliangiales bacterium, assembly GCA_038322185.1. GTDB lineage: Bacteria > Myxococcota_A > Polyangia > Haliangiales > Haliangiaceae > JABFXX01. The sequence goes on along the minus strand of JBBQFU010000297.1, from coordinate 2,672 downwards.
CGAGAAGCACACCAAGGCGCCTGAAGGCGCTGCAGTGGGCGCGGCCACGGGCGTTGCCGTGGGCGGCACCGTGGGTCTGCTGCTCGGCCTCGGCGCGATCGCGATCCCGGGGCTCGGCGCATTCCTCGCGGCAGGCCCGATCATGGGTGCGCTTGCGGGTGCGGGCGCCGGTGGCGCGGTGGGCACGCTCACGGGCGCGCTCGTTGGGATGGGCATCCCGGAGTACGAGGCGAAGCGCTACGAGTCGTATCTGACCAAGGGCGGCATGCTGCTCTCGGTGCACTGCGATGACTCCGAGTGGGCGCGCAAGGCGCGTTCGATCCTCGATGGCTTCGGTGCCTACGACATCGACGACGCGCACGAGGCGGCTGCCAAGCCCGAGCGCGAGGTCACGCACCGCAAGTAAGCGCCCGAGCGCTTCGCGAACAGCTCGCTAGCCGGCCGCTTTGGCCGCAGCGAGCTTCTTGCGTTCGTCAGGGTTCTCGTCGAGCCACGAGCGCAGCGACTCCTCGCTGATCTCGACCACGACGTCCTCGTCGCCGAGCTTGCACTGGCAGCCGAGCCGTGACTCCGCACGGACATCGAACGCCTTGTCCATGCAGTCGTTCTCCTTGTCCTGCACCTCGCCCAGCGAGTCGAGCCCCTGCTCGACGTAGACGTGGCAGGTGGAGCACGCGAGGTTTCCGCCGCAGGCGTGACCGACGCGCGCGCCGCACTCCTCGGCGATCTCGAGGATCGACAGGCCCTTCTTGCCGTCGACGGTGAGCGGGGCTGTCCCATTACCTTGCGGATTCTTGAATGTGAGCTTTGGCATATCAGCGTGGCCCTCCGGTCGCGTGGGCCTCGTGCTTGTGGTGGTCGCCGTGAGCGGTGGCCTGTTCGACCTCTTCGAGCGTCTTGCCGCGGAAGCCGGCATCGACCGCACGATTCATGCGCGCCTGCGCGAACGGCTTGGTGGCGAGATCGAGCGCCTCGACCGCGTGGCGGATCGCCAGGTGATCGTCGCCCGGCATCACCCTCTCGAGCTCGGCGATCGCAGCCTCGCCGGCGGCGCGCACGTCGTCGGTGAGCAGCTCGGTGTCCGTAGCGAACGCGTTCTTGGTCGCCGAGAGAATGCGGTCGGCCTCGATGCGCTCGGTCACGAGGTTGCGCTTCGCGAGGTCCTCTTCGGCGAAGTCGAACGACTCGACGAGCATGCGCTCGACTTCCTCGTCGGTGAGCCCGTAGCTCGGCTTGACCTCGACGTGCGCCTCGTGCCCTGTGGTGAGCTCCTTCGCGCTGACCTTGAGCAGGCCATCCGCATCGACGAGATACGTGATCTCGACGCGCGCCATGCCGGCGATCATCGGCGGCACGCCCTTGAGCGTGAACCGCGCCAGTGAACGGCAGGAATCCGCGGTCTCGCGCTCGCCCTGCAGCACGTGGATGTCGAAGCCGGTCTGGTTGTCGGCGTATGTCGTGAACGTCTCGGTCGCGCCACACGGAATGGTCGTGTTGCGATGGATCAGCTTCTCGACGACGCCGCCCATCATCTCGACACCGAGCGACAGCGGCACGACATCGAGCAGCGTGACGTTCTGGTTGCCACCGGCGAGGACATCGGCCTGGACCGCGGCGCCGAGCGCGACGACCTGGTCGGGATCGAGGTCACACAGTGGCTCCTTGCCGAACAGCTCGCGCACGTAGTCGCGAACCACCGGCGAACGCGTGGAGCCACCGACGAGGATCACGCCATCGAGCTCGTCTTTGTCGAGCTCGGCGTCCTTGAGCACGCGGCGGCAGGCCTTGCCAGCCTTGTCGAGCAGCGGCTGGGCAATCTCGCGCAGCGCGTCGCGGGTGAGCGTGCTCCCTGCGACCGTGGCGGATGCATCCTGCGTGAGCGCTTCCTTGAGCGCACGCGCCGTCGCGACCGCCTGCGCGATCGCACTGTGATCGCCGGAGGCAAGGCCGAGCTTCGTCGCGATCGCGCGATCGAGGTCATCGCCACCGAGCGCGCTGTCGCCGCCGGTCGCCTTCACCTCGAACACACCGTCGACGAGCTTGAGGATCGAGATGTCGAACGTGCCGCCCCCGAGATCGAACACCGCGTAGGTGCCCTTGCTGCCCCGGTCGAGCCCGTACGCCACCGCCGCTGCCGTGGGCTCCGCCATCAGCCGCATCACCTCGAGCCCGGCGAGCCGGCCCGCATCGCGCGTGGCCTGGCGCTGCGCGTCGTCGAAGTACGCCGGCACCGTGATCACGGCGCCCTCGATCGGACCGCCCAGCTGCGCCTCGGCGCGCGCCTTGAGCTCCTTGAGAATCTCGGCAGAGACCTCGACCGGCGAGACCTCCTTGCCGTTGACCTTGACCCGTACGGCGCGGTCATCGCCCACGAGCTCATAGGGCAGCATCCCGCGCATGCCGGCCACGTCCTTGAGGCCGCGACCGATCAGCCGCTTGACGCTCGACAGCGTCTCGCGCGGCGCGCTCACGGCCAGCGCCTGCGCCTCGCGGCCCACGATCACGCCGTCGGCGCCGTAGTGAACGACCGACGGCAGGATCGGGTCGTCACCGAGGACATGGGGAGACGCGTCGTCGACGTGCGCGACGAGGCTGTTGGTCGTGCCGAGGTCGATCCCGACGACGCGAGGCTTGCAGGCCTCCTTGATCGTCGACTGGCCTGGCTCTGAGAT
>JBBQFU010000296.1:0-10605 GCA_038322185.1 Haliangiales bacterium | reverse complement strand
TCGAGGTGCGCCACGTCGACCGTGACCTCGACGAGCTGCAGATGCCGCGCGAGCTGATCGTTCGCGCGATGCGGTTCCTCGCGTCGCCGCGCGACGGTGCGTACGCACGCGTGGTCGTGCGTGGCCGCACCGGCTCGGGACGGCACACGCTCCTCGTTTCGCTCGCCGCGCGTGCCGGTCGCTCGCTCGCGATCATCGACATCGGCAACATGCCGCGCGCGACCCACGAGGTCACGCCCGCGCTCCAGGCCGCGCTACGTCGTGCGCACCTGCGCGGGCTGATCCCATGCGTTGATGGCCTCGAGCTCGTCGGCGGCGACGACCCTGACAAGAAGGTGCAGATCGCCGCGGTGCTGCGTCGCCATCCCGGCCCGCTCGCGATCCGGCTGCCGCCCGAAGCGGACATCATGTTCGATCCGGGCTACTTGCTCCTCGATCTACCGGCGCGCAACGAACGCGAACGAGCCGAGTCGTGGGCGATCGCGCTCGATCGCTACGGCATCGACTTGCCCGATGCGTCGGATCTCGCCGCGCGCTATCGCGTGGGGCCCGGCATCATCGATCGCGTCTGCCTCGAGATCTCCCGCCGGCCCGAGCCCGCCACCGATCCGGCTGCCTGCGTCCGCGATCTCGACGAGACCGTGCGCCAGTTCCTCGAGAACCGGCTCGGCAAGACCGCGACCCGCGTGCACCGGCTGGCGAGCTGGGCCGACATCGTGCTCCCCGAGGACATCATCGACTCGCTGCTCGAGCTCACGGCGCGTGTCCGTCACCGCCGACAGGTGTTCGAGTCGTGGGGCTTCGATCGTTCGATGACCACGTCGCGCGGCATCACCGCGCTATTTGCAGGAAGCCCGGGCACCGGCAAGACGATGGTCGCCGGTGTGATCGCGCGTGACCTCGGGCTCGATCTCTATCGCGTCGACGTCTCGCGCATCTCGTCGCGCTGGCTCGGCGAGACCGAGAAGAATCTCGGTCAGCTGTTCGATGCGGCCGAGGACGGGCAGGTGATGCTGCTGTTCGACGAGGCCGACTCGCTATTCGGCAAGCGCACTGAGGTCAAGAGCAGCAACGATCGCTACGCGAACATGGAGGTGAACTACCTCCTGCAGCGCCTCGACAGCTTCGAAGGCATCGCGATCCTGACCACGAACTTCGGCAAGGCGATCGATCCAGCGTTCAAACGCCGCCTGACGTACAAGATGACGTTCCCGTTTCCCGACGAGGAGATGCGCGAGCAGCTGTGGCGCTCGCTGATCCCGCCGCAGGTTCCCGTCGAGGGCCGCATCGATTACAGCGATCTCGCGAATCGATTCCGGCTGTCGGGTGGCTACATCCGCAACGCTGCACTGCGCGCTGCGTTCCTCGCGGCAGAGGAGGGCGTCTCGCTCACGCACGCACACCTCGAGCGCGCGATCCGCATGGAGTTCCGCGAGATCGGAAAGCTCGCCGAGAGCGGCGTGCTCGAGTAACTACTTCTTCGACTTGGTGTCGTCGAGCGGTGCGAGGTTACTGACGTCGGGCTTGTACGACTTGTTCTTGAAGATCTTGTCGAGCCGCGACTGCACGTCTTGCTTGAGCTCTTCGCGGCGCTGCTCGTCCTCGCGCGACGGGTCGTAATTGACGATCGGTCCCATCGTCGCCTCGAGGTCCTTCATCATGGACTTGATCTCGACCTCGGTGACCGCGTTGGGATTCTTCAGGTAGTCGTTGATGAGCTTGAGCCCGACCGACATCTTCTCGAAGTCGACGTGACGGAACATCTGAGCGATCGCGTCGCGATGCGGCCCGATCACCTGCGCGGTCTTCACGCTCGCTTGCATCAAGATCTCGAGCAGGCGTTGAATCTCGCCGACCGCCTGCTTGCGCGTGTCGTCGACCGCGACCTTCATCTCCACATCCTTGGCGACGTGTTGGACCTCGCGCACCAGCGAGCGCACCTCGTCCTTGAGCTCGCCGCCCTTGAGGCCCTGCATCTGGGCCGACACGGTCGCGATCACCTCGATCATCTGCTCCATCGAGAGCTGGGCGAGGGGGTCGCCTGGCTTCGAGGTAGGAGCTGCGGGTACAGGCGGATCCGCGGGATCTTTGGGCTTGGCCATCGATGCGAGGGTCATTGTACCCGCGAATCGGGTGAGAAACCGCGCGATTGCAGCGCACTGCGAACGCTTCCGACCGCGAAATGCGGCGCTGTCATTTCGTGCACTTCGCTGACGGGAGCCAGGGAAGCTCGGGCGCCTTCGAGCGTAAACTATATGGACCCGTCGCCGCGGGTGCTCCGTCCATGGGATTCGACCTCGAAAAGCGCGTCGCCAGTGAGCTGAATCGTCTCGAGGACGACGTCGCTCGTAGCCCAGACATCAAGCCCAACAAGCGGCTCGAGCACTTCCGGCGCATCGCCGCGGAGCTCAAGCAACGCATGCTTGGCGGCGAGAGCGCTGAGGAAGCGCCGGGCAAGCGCACGCAGATCGACGAGCTCGTCGGCAACTCGATCGCGAACATGCAGGCGACTGCAGCGCGCGCGCAGGAGCAGCTCGGTCGTCTGCCGTGGCAGGCCAACGCGGGCTTCGATGACTTCCGTGCACGCGGCCTCCGCGAAGTGATCCAGACCCTGGGCTCCGAGCGCGCAAGTCTGCAGCGCGCCACCGTCGGCGCAGCGGATCCGGCCATCGCCGCCCGCGTTCAGACCGGCAAGCGGCCCAAGGCGAACGAGCCCGGCCAGGCGATGTGGCGCGTGGCCGAGCGCCGCGCCGCAACGCTCTATCGCCATGCGATGGATGCCGGCGAGGTCGCCAGCGAGGACCCGATCGTCGACGAGGCACTCGCACGCGCTGGCAGTGGTACGGCGCTGCCGACCGCCGTCCGCAAGAAGATGGAAGCGGAGCTGGGCATCTCGCTCGCCCGCGTCCGCGTGCACACCGATCCCGTCGCTGCCGCCGCCGCCAAGGCCGTGCGCGCCGCCGCGTTCACCGTCGGGGAAGACATCTTCTTCGCCGAGCAGCAGTTCGCGCCCGACTCGCGCGAAGGCCAGCGCCTTCTCGCCCACGAGCTCACGCACGTGGTGCAGGCGTATCAGGGCCGCACGAGCACTGGCAGCGGTGGGTACACGGTCAGCCAGCCCGGCGAATCGCTCGAGCGCGAGGCCGATGCAGTCGCCGATCGGATCGAGCGCCGTGCTGAGCGTGGCCCGAAGGTCGAGGCCCAAGGGCGCTGGCGTATGGGCACGGATGTCTCGCGCTACGCACCGGCGAACAAGCCGATCAGTGTCAGTGGTCCTCCCGCGGCGAAGGCAGCCGGACCGGCCGTTGCATCCGCACCCGTGATCGCGGCTCCGACCGCGGGCTCGAGCGCGCAGCTCCTCCGCCGTCCAGCGCAAGACGTCACCAACGAGAACCGTGCGCGCCTACCGCGCGATCAGCAGAACAACGATCAAAAGGGCACGCAGCCGCGCTTCGAGCGGCTCCGCGACCGCGTCAAAGAAGAGGGACTGCGCGCGACCAAGAAGGGCACCAAGCTCGACACCGAGTCGCTCGCCAGCGAAGGCAAGCGCGTCCTCAAGGGTGCGGTCACCGACCTCAAGGGCGAGGTCAAGAAGGCCGTCAACAAGCCCGTTGGCAAGAAGGCCAAGGACGCCGGCAAGTCCGACAAGTCCAAGCAGAAGAATCTCAAGAAGCAGGCCGCGTCCGCGAAGAAGCAGGTCAAGGCGGCCAAGAAGAAGGCGGGCAAGGCCGCCGGGGTCGCCAAGGCGCAGGGTGGCGGCGAGAAGGACAGCGGCGGGCCGGTCAAGTTCAAGAAGATCAGCGACTGGCAGCGGTACATGCCGGAAGATCTTCCGGACACCGACGCGCGCGAGAAGAAACGCATCCTCGGGCTGATCAAGAAGAAGGTGAACGGCGAGCGCAAGCAGTCGCAGGGCATGCTGAACAAGCTCGCCAACGCCCAGAAGGCGGAGGCAGGTGCGGTTCGTGCGATGGGCCCAGCACTCGCCGGCCAGATCACCGCGGGCATGGGCAAGGCGATCGGCCAGGTGTCGGCCGCCGAGGGTTCGCAGGTCGCCGCCGTGCAGGCCGCGGTCGCTGCACAGCAGGGTCGCGTACGCGGACACGCGGCCGCGATGGTCGGTCAGATCAATGGTGCGCACGCGACCGCGATGGCATCGATTCGCGCGGCCGACCGCGCCGCGAAGACCACGTTGACCACGGCGAAGACCACCACGCTCGCCGCGATCACCACGGCGCGCGCTGCGGCGCTCGTCAGCGTCAACCTCGAGTACATCATCGCCACCGGTCGCATCATCGCGATCGGCGCTGCGAAGGCCGCCGAAGCAACGGCGCTGCCGTCGCAGATCTCGCTGCCGTACTCGGGCGACAAGCTCGAGGCCGCCGAGAAGGCGGCGAAGGAAGTCGCCGGGCAGTACGCCGAAGCGATGCCGGGCGAGGCGAGCAAGGCTGCCGCCGACCTGCGCTCGACGAAGGCCGAGGTCGACACGCAGGTCAACGACATGGCCGAGAGCCAGCGTGAGGCCGTCGAGCAGTGCTACACGCAGGCCAAGCAGATCGTCGACGACGCGACCCGTGGCGCGACGGAAGCCGCGAACCAGATCAAGACCCAGTCCGTCACGCAAGTGAACTCGGCTGCGTCGACCACGAGCGCACAGCTCGGCACGCTCGGTCAGCAGTCGGTCGCCGGCATTCGCTCGGCAGCCTCGAGCGCCCGCGCCGGCATCACGAGCGCAGGCACCTCCGCTGCGGCCGGCTTGAAGGCAGCGGTCGCGAAGGCGGCCAGCGGTATCGAGAGCGGCGTCGGCGGACTGGTGAAGGGCTCGAAGCAGATCGAAGCGCCGGATCCGGGTCAGACACGCAAGCAGGTGATGGAGGCCGGGCAGGCGCTGAAGCAGGGCACCCAGCAGCTCCAGGCTGGCTTCAAGCAGACCGTGACCGGCGCCGTCACCGGCATGACCACGCAGGCGTCCGGTGCCGCGCAAGGCATGGCGCAGCAAGCCGCCGGCGCGAAGGCCTCCGCGACGCAGATGGCGACCGGTGCATGCACGAGCATGACCGGCATCGCGAGCGGCGCGAAAGACAGCCTCACTCAAATGGCCGAGGGCCATCGCACGAACGTCACGGCAACGGCGGACGCGGCGAAGACCCAGATGAAGGACATGGCCGACAAGCTCACGGAGGCGTACGGAAAGCTCCGTACCCACCTGGCCGGCAAGCTCAGCGAGGCGTGCGAGAACGTCCGCAGCCAGTTCACGACCGCGGTTCCCAACGAGGAGCGCCCCGCGATCCTCGAGAACGCGAAGAAGGCAGCCGACGCGGTCAAGCCGTGGTGGCAGAAGGCGCTCGCGTTCGTTGTCCAGATCGTCGTCGCTGTTGCGATCACGATCGCTGTTGCTGCGATCGTTGGCGCGACGGGTGGTCTTGCACTCGTCGCCGTGGGTCTCGTTGCAGGTGCGCTATCGACCGTGGGCGGACAGATGGCCCACAACGCCGTCATGGGCGAGAGTTTGTTCAACGGGATCACCGTGCGCTCCGTCCTCGCGGGCGCGATCGGTGGCGCGGTCACCGCCGGCTTCGGCGCGGGCCTCGCGTCGGGTCTCAATGCGGCCGGTCGCACGACCGTTGCGACGACGCTCGCGACCAAGGGCGCTGGCGGCGTCGGTGGCGCGATGCTCCGCACCGGCGCAGGTGTTGCTGGCGACCTCGTCGGCGACGTTGCATCTCAGTTCGTCGCGACGGGCTCGTACTCGTTCAGCATGCAGAATCTCGCGACGTCGATCGTCATGAACGGCGCCACGCAGGGCAGCCGTTACGGCGACTTCGAGACCCGCATGCAGCAGGGCATCCGCTCGCGCGTGCCTAGCGTCGACATCTCGACAGGGCGCGGCAACAGCCCGATGGGCGCGCGTCCGGACGGCCAGACCGGCAACTACTTCAACGCACAGGGCAACGCCCGCGGCAACCAGGGCAACCTCGCGACGCCGGCGGCACCGCCTCGTCGCGGCGCAGACTCGACGCCGGCCGGTGGTGATCGCAACGGCGCAGGTGCAGGCAGTGGCGACCGCACGCCGAGCAATCCGGCGCCGAGCGGTGGTGACCGTGACGGTGGGACGCCGCAGAACACGCGCGGCAGCGACAACCCGGCGCCGACCAATCGTCCCGCGGGCGACTCGACGAACAGCGACGGCAGCACGCCGCGCCCCGCACGCAACAATGGGGGCGATGACTCGGGCGGGACCGGCGGCAATCGCAACAGCGGCGACTCGACGAACAACAACGGCGGAACGCGTCCGCGTGGCGATGGCGATGCGGACGGCGGTCGCACGAGCGGCCGCGACAACACCAGCGGCGATCGCGACGGCGCGCCGCGCCCGGCGGGTGATCGTGACGGCGACGGCAGCACGACCACGCGTCGTGACGGCGACGCGGCCCCGAACCGCGACGGTGAGGGCAACGCCCCGCGCCGCGATACCGACGGCAATCAAAACCGCGGCGACGGTGACGGCAATCAAAACCGCCCGCGTGGCGGCGGCGACCGCGACGGTGGCGGCGGCGACCGCGACGGTGGCGACCGCGATGGCGGCGGCAACAACAACCGTGGCGGTGACGACGACGGCGGCGGTAGCAACAACCGCGGCGGCGACGAAGGTGATGACGGCGGCAACGCTCCCAAGAGCGACGGGCCGGAGAACGATCAGGCCGGCGACCTCGCCGACATGGGCTACCCGAACGCGACGCGCGCCAAGGGCGACGAAGCGGCCGGTGCGGTCGAGAGCGGCGGTCGTCCGAACCAGGACGCGCTGCGTGACACCGACGCGAACGCCGAAGGTAAGCGTCAGCTCCAGCAGGTCGACAACGATCCGACACTCACACCGGAGTCGCGTCAGAACATCCGCCGCGACGTCGCCGAGCAGCTGCGCGCCGACGAGCCGAGTGGCAATCTGCCGCGCGACATCGCCGAGGCGCGTACACGCGAGCAGACGCGCCTTGCGGCCGAGCAGGCCAAGGTCGACGCGGCAGCCGCAGCGGCTCCCAAGGCCGACGGCCAGAATCCGGCCGATGGCGCGAACCCGGCGGCTCCCAAGGATGGCGCAGCGCCGACCACTGCCGACGGCAACGCTCCGCGGTTCGCTTCGGATGGCGGGGCGACGCCAGCGAAGGTCGCTGAGGTCACGGCAACCGCCAAGGGCGCTCGACCCGATCCGGCGGAGTATTTGTCGCCCGAGTACGTCGCGCGTCACCAGGCAGCGTTCGCAGATGGTGGCTCGCGCATCGTTCTCGAGTCCTCGCACAACAAGTACGGCACGTTCCGCGAGGACGGTTCGACCTTCGTGATGACGCGAGCCGATGCGGACGCTCTGCTCGCGCGTGCGAATGGCGATCCCGCGAAGCTCGAGCTGGAGCTCGGTCTTCCGGCCGGCCAGCTCTCCGGTGGTGGCGGGCTCGTCCGGATCGACTTCCCGGCGGGTGACCTGCGGATTCCGACCGGCAACGAAGCGGGTGCGAATGATCAATGGATCCCGGGTGGCCGCACGCCGAACGGTAACTACGAAGCAGTCGCCAGAACCGGCACGTCGGGCACCGAGACGGTCACACCCATCGCGCCAGCGCCTGGTAGCGGTCCTCCGTCCGCCGCCGGACCTCCCTGACACGAAGAACGATTCGCAAGCGCAGTCGGCGAGCGACCGCGCCTACAACAACGAAGATCGAGGTCCGGGCGTGAAGATGAAATCCGTGTATGTCGATCGCGTGAAGCGGTTCTCCTTGGACATCGACGAGAACAGCGGCCGCACGTTCGTGTCGATTCCCGTCACGAACAAGATGACCGAGTACGACGAGTGGTACGAGGTCGACAAAGCGACGTTCGAGAAGTTCAAGGCCGATCCGACGCTCGCGCACGACATGGTCGAGCAAGCCAAGCGTCGCGAGATCGACCACCTCTTGCTGCTGAAGCCGGGCGCCGACCGCGGCGTGCCCTGAGTCGTTAGTTTCGCGCGAGCATCACGGCGCTCTGCGAGTACGCCGACGCGGCCCAGAACTGCCCGAGCGCGTCGAGCTTGTCGCTGAGCGTGCCGTCGCGATCGACGATTCCGTTCTGGTAGGCGAGCTTCGCCTGCACCGGAATCGTACCGGTGGCAATGCGGGCGGCGCGGGCACTCGCACGCGCGGTGCGCTCGGCGATCGCGAGGACATTGGCGAACGCCTTCTCCTGCTCGATCTTCTGCACGCGACCCGAGCCGTCGTCGGCGACATCTGCGCCGAGTGAGTAGTACTTCGCGATCAGCTCGGCGGCGTGGAGGTACGCGAGCTGGCTGCCGGCAAGCGAGAGCAGGCCCCATGGCAGCGACACCTCGCCCCACGTCGCTTTGAGATCCTTCGGCGCGCCATCAAGTGAAGAGAGGCGAGAGCCGGTGAACGCGACGAGGTAGTCGGGCTCCTTGAATGCGATCTGCTGGCGCGCCTCGTCCTCGCTGATCTTCGCCGCCTCGGCGTAGGGCAGCACGAGGAGCGTGTCGAAGTAGGTGAGGCCGGCAGCGCCCGCGGACTGGAATGACGTCGCCATGCGGCGCACGTTCGGCAGCGAGCACATGTAGTTGATGTCGGCGGTGTTCTGGAGCTCGAGCTGCTCGGTCGCCAGCGTGGTCTCCGCGACGGTCTTGCCGACGTAGAGCAGGGTGGGAACGACGATGTTGATGACGCTCTCCGCGGTCGCATCGGAGCCGAGCTCGGCGCTCGACTTGCCCTTGAACGTGGCGACGTGCGCCTTCGCGAGCTCGACGGCGCGCGTGGCGAGCGAGTGGAAGATCCAGCCGCGCAGGGCGGCGCGGAATGCTGCCATCATCTGCAGGTGGCCGCCCATGGTCGGCGGACGCATGGTCCCGATCTTGGTGAGCACGTCGTGCGTGAGCGTCGCGAGATTGTCGTGCTTGGCGAGCAGCGCGACCGCCTCGTCGATCTTGCCCTTCTGCACGTTGGCGAGGACGTTGTAGGCCTGGTTCGCGACCTGCGCGTAGAGCGAGCCGGCGAACATGCGTGCATAGGCGGCGCCGGTCAGGCCGCGGCGGTGAATGTCGGCGGCGGATTCGCCGAAGCGCTTCGACGTGTCGCGAAGGTACTCGAGCACCGCGGGAAGGCGACCGGCGCTCTCGAGCTGGAGAATCGCGGCCCACTCCATCGAGAGGCGCTGTTGCCAGACCTTGTAGCGCGCGTCGATCGCCGTCGTGAACGTGGGGTCGAGCGCCATGTCCGCCTCGGGCACCGGGCGCGCACGCGGCAGGATCTGGCCGGTGAGCAGGGTGTATGCGTCGTGTACGTCGGCAACCTCGACGGCCTTCGCCTTGTGATCACGCGCGAGCTTCTCGAGGTCGATGAGCTCGCCGCTCTTCGCCGACTTCGCGTAGCGCGTGCCGATCGGATAGCCAAGGCGGGTCTTGCCCTTCTCGATCGCGGCCAGGAACTTCTCGGGGATGCCGTCGACGGGGCCGATCGTACCGTCCGGGTTGATCATGCCAGTCATCGTGGCGGTGTCGTCGACCTTGGCGCCGGTGATCGAAGCGAGAAAGCCGGCGGCGATGATGCCGGATGCCGACGCGCCATCGATGTGGCCCGACGACGATGCGGAGAACGTGAAGTCGGTGAGGTCCTTGTTGAGCGTGGTTGCGGCGACGAATGCGGCGACCCACACGCCCGCGCGCCACTGCGGACCAGCGCCGCCGGCGAACTCCTCGAAGATGCCGACCTGCACGCTCTGATCGGGATTGGGGCCGGTCGTGACCTTCACGCGCGTGAGGTTGCCGACGACGTCGGGCTTCATGCGCACGACCATCGCGTCGAACGCCGAGGTCGCGGCGGTCGCGGGGAGCGGGACGATCGTCGAGCCGTCCTTGTCGTCGGTGCCGAGGATGACGGCCTTGTTCGGCGACTTCGCGTCGGCCTTGATGCCGAGCGGTGCGTACGTCTTCACCTCGAGCGGCGGCGGCGCCTTGGGTTGCTCTGTGCGCTGCGGTGGTCCGCACGCGACGACGAAACAAGCGGCAACGATGCCACGCGCAATCCCCATTGCCCGACGATAGCTTAGCGCGCGCGCGGATGCTTGCGAGCCTGCTCGAGCACGCGCGCGCGGCTGACCTGGGTGTAGATCTGCGTCGTCGAGATGTCGGCGTGGCCGAGCATGGCCTGCACGGCGCGCAGGTCGGCGTCGTTCTCGATCAGGTGGGTCGCGAACGAGTGGCGCAGCTTGTGCGGCGAGATGTCGCCCGCGGGCAGGCGGATGCCAGCGCGGCGCGCGTAGTTGCGGAGCAGCTTCCAGAATCCCTGGCGCGTCATCGGTCGGCCGCGCTCGGTGAGAAACAGTGCGCGCTCGGCGGGGTCGCGGAGGAGCTCGGGTCGATCGTCGGCGAGGTAGTGCTTGATCTTGAGGATCGCGGCGCCGCCGACCGGGACCAGGCGCGTCTTGTTGCCCTTGCCGGTGACTCGCACGAAGCCCTGGTTGAGGTTGATGTCGGCGAGGGCGAGGTAGACCAGCTCGCTCACGCGCAGGCCGCTCGCATACGCGAGCTCGATCATCGCGCTGTCGCGGCGGCCGCGCAGCGTGTCGGGTGGC
>JBBQFU010000295.1:0-10673 GCA_038322185.1 Haliangiales bacterium | reverse complement strand
GTCTTCGCCGACTTGCGAAGATGGATGATCGACTCGTGCGAGCGGCCCCAGTCATGGCCGAGGTTCGCCTTGTTCTTGTAGTACCAGATGAGCCAGCGGCAGTGCGCGAAGCGTTTCGCGCTGCGCGCCTTCACGTCGGCGAGGATCTCCGAGAACCCGCAGACGTACGCCGAGCCGTGCGGCGCGAGCACGCGGCACACCTCGGCGAGCCAGCCATCGCACCATTCGACATAGGCCTCGAGCGACTCGAACTCGTCCCACTCGGCCTTGTCGATCGCATACGGCGGATCGGTGACGACGAGATCGACGCTGTTGTCGGGCAGCTTGCCGAGGAGCTCGAGCACGTCGCAGTGCCACAGCTCGCCGTTCGCATCCTTGTGCGCGCGCGTCGGCCCCGCCTTGCGCAGATCACGCGGCACGGGCAATTCGCGAGCGACGCGGGGTGGACGCTTCGGCACGTTGTCGCCATCCTATCGCCAATGGATCCTCTCATCCACCCGACAGCGGTCATCGACGGGCCGAACACGCACGTCGGCGCGAACACCCGCATCTGGCACTTCGTGCACGTGATGCCGGGTGCATACATCGGCAACAAGTGCTCGATCGGTCAGGGCTGCTTCATCGGCAAGGTGCGCATCGGTCACGGCTGCCGGATCCAGAACAACGTGAGCGTGTACGAGGGCGTGACGCTCGAGGACGACGTGTTCCTCGGGCCGTCATGCGTGTTCACGAACGTCAAGCACCCGCGCGCACACGTGCAGCGCAAGGACCAGTACGCACGCACGCTGGTGTGCAGAGGCGCGACGATCGGCGCGAACGCCACGATCATGTGCGGGATCACGATCGGCGAGTATGCGTTGATCGGTGCCGGCTCGGTCGTGACGGCGGATGTCCCGCCCTACGCGCTCGTGATGGGAAATCCGGGCCGGCGCGCGGGGTGGGTCTGCGCGTGTGGCGAGACGCTGCCCGAGAATCACGCATCACGCGATGGCTTCGTGTGCACGCGCTGCGGCGACCGCTACGCCGAGCTCGACGGTCTGCTCGAGCGGTACGGATCGACGACCGGCCCTATGGGCGGTAGTGGTGCTTGAGCTGTGACCACAGCTCGATCGGATCGAAGCCGAGCAGCGCGAACGGGTGCGCGCCGGATTCCTTCATCGCATCCTGAGCGCGATTGACCAGCCCACGCGCGCGATCGCGAGTGCCCTGGGGCAGCATCGCGGCGAGTGCGCGCCCGGCGCGTCCGGCCATCGCGGCGACGGCAGCACCACCGAGGAGGCCGAGCATCCACGCGGGCGCGGGATCGATGACCACGTGCTTGGCGTTGAGCTCGCGCGCGAGCTGATCGTTCGGGCCGGTGAGGATCTTCATCAGCGTCGCGCGCTCGAGGAACAGCGCGAGCGAAGGCTTCGCGAATCGCTCCTCGATGGCATCGAGCACGCGCTTGTGACCGCTGTTCCAGTCACGCGCGAACGTGCTCTCGGAGACCAGGTCGGCGATCGCGCGATGGCTCGACACCCGCGTGATGTCGCCGCCCTCCTTGACCGCGATGATCGACGTGTGGACGCGCGAGCGGTCGTCCTCGATGACATACGCGACGAGCGCGCTGCGATCGGGGATCAATAGATCGAACGTGCGCTGGATCGGCTCGGCGGCCGGTGCGGGCAACAGGTCGAGGAGCGGCGGCTCGGTCCAGATGCCGGTGCCCGCGTGCTTCTTGAGCGCGCGCAGCGCGACGAGCGATTGCGCCATGCCATCCATGTCGAGCTTGAGCGCGCCCTCGATGTCGGCCGACAGCTGGCGGATCACCGTTTTCTCGACGACGATCACCGCGCCGACGCCCAGCAACTTCGCATACGACTCGAGCTGCTTCGGTGCCACACCCGGCAGCGGATGCGTCGCCGGATCGACCGAGCCGCGCGCGCCGTCACCGGCGATGATCACCTTGAGCACGGTGTCGGGCGTGCCATCGACGATGACGAGTGCCCAGCGCGGCTTGTCGAGCACGCGTGGCGGGACGAGCAGCTTCCAGCCATTACGCCAGTGACGTGCATCGAGATCGTCGAGCCTGAGCTCCGGCGAGATCACGGGGCCAGCATACTTGATTGTCGGATCGGGTCGGGTGATCGTCCGCGCATGACGAAGACCCGCTTGTTCGCTGCCATCTTGTTGCTAGGCGCTGCGGGAGCAGCTCACGCCGGCGGCTCGCCTGCCAGCATCGGCGTTGGCGCCGAGTTTCAGCTCTCCGGTGCCGGCGGCGCATCGATGAACTACGACGCGGGCGACTTCCACGTCGGCGGCTTCCTGGGCTTCGCGGACTCTGATGGCGACGACAACACCGTCTTCACCGTCGGTGGCCGGTTCTACTACCACCTCCACTCGACCACGGATGCGGACTTCGGCCTCGGCGGCAGTCTCGGCGTCGTGAGCCAGCCCGAGGGTGGCGGCAGCGATAACCGCAACACGCTCGTGTTCGTCGAGCCCGGTATCCAGATCCGCGTGTTCCTCGCCGCGAACGTCGCGCTGTCGGCCTCGACCGGCATCGTGCTCGGTGTCGTCGACGCGGACGGCGTGGCGATCACCGGTAGCGCGGGCACCGGCTCGTTCTCGGTCTCCTCTGGCGGCATCGCATTCGGAGGCGGTGTCGGCCTCCACTACTACTTCTTCTAAGCGTTGCGAAGTTAGTTAGACCCGTCGTCGCCACCGCCACCAACCGTGGCGGCGAGCACGACATCCGCGGCCTTGACCTTCGACGCGTCGAACTTCTTGGCGCCGTCGATCATCTTGTCGATCGTCTTGTCGAAGTCGGACTTCTCGTCCTTCCCCGGCTTGGCGAACCGGAGCGGGTTGATGCGCGCGACGACGATCGGCTTGAGATAGCCGCTGTTCCAGCCAGCGTCCTTGAGCTTCTTGACCGCCTCACCGACGAGCTCGTCGAGCTCGAGCAGCTTGTCGGCGTGCGCCTCGCGCAGCTTGAGGCTCTTCGACATCGCGTCGGTCGAGAACGACTCGCACTTGGTGACGACCGAGTTGTACGCGCCACCGGAGAACCGCGGGTTCTTCTCGTAGCAGACGCCGATCGTGACGAGCGATGCCTGCTCGAGCTCGAAGCCCATGGCGGTCTCGCTGCGGTCGTCGTCCTCGGCGATCGCGCGGGCCATGCGGATGACCTCGAGCGCCTTGTCCTTGAGGTTGTGCGCCTTCTCGGTGTTGAGCGCCAGGATGCGAAACGCGATCTCGGGCTCGGGCATCACGAGGGCGACGATCGACTTGGCGCCGAGCGCGTTCATGGCCGACAGCCGGTGCATGCCGTTGGGCGACATGAAGCCGCCGGTCTTGTCGGGCACCGCGATCACGGGATCGAGGAAGCGGCCGACCTTCGGAATCACGGCGGCGAGCTTGTCGGCGTGCGCCTTGGACAGCTCGCGCTGGTATGGCGTTGGCTTGACCTTGTCGATCGGGAGCGCGGCGAGCGCGACCCAGTGGCCACCCAGCGGCTCGCGGTACGCGGCCAGGACCTTGCCATCCGCGTCCTCGATCTGCTTGCGAAGCTTCGTCATCTCGGCGGTCGGAGATCCACTGACCATCTCCTCGGCCGTGAGGCCCACCGAGCCTGCCGCGGCCTTGACCTTCTTTGACTTTCGCGGTGCTGCTGCCTTCTTGGGCGCTGCAGCTGCTGCCTTCGCTTTCGCCATGCGCGCACTCTAACCCTGCTAAGTTCCGGGTCGCATGGCCGCGACGTCGTTTCCGAAGTCCGAGATCAAGATCCTCCTCCTGGAGAACATCCACCCGGTCGCTGCGGAAGCATTCCGCGCCGAAGGTTTTCAGGTCGAGACCACCAAGGGCGCATTGCCCGAAGCCGAGCTCGCCGAGCGCATCCGTGATGTTCACGTGCTCGGCATCCGTAGCAAGACGCAGGTGACGAAGAAGGTTCTCGACGAGGCGCGCCGGCTGCTCTCGGTCGGTGCGTTCTGTATCGGCACCAACCAGATCGCGCTGCATGCCTCCGCGGTTGCGGGCGCGGCAGTGTTCAACGCGCCGTTCTCGAACACGCGTTCGGTCGCCGAGCTGATCATCGCCGAGATCGTGATGCTGTCGCGCCACCTCGGCGATCGCGTTCGCGAGGTCCATACCGGCCAGTGGCGCAAGGTCGCGGTCGGCAGCCACGAAGTGCGCGGGCGCACGCTCGGCATCATCGGCTACGGGCACATCGGCAGCCAGGTCGGCGTGCTCGCCGAAGCCTTCGGCATGCGCGTCGTGTTCTACGATGTCGTCGCGAAGCTCCCGATGGGCAACAACCGGTCGTGCTCGACGATCCAGGAGGTGCTCGAGGTCGCAGACTTCGTCACGCTACACGTCCCCGAGACACCTCAGACGCAGAACATGTTCGGTCACGCCGAGCTCGCGCACATGAAGAAGGGCGCCTGCCTGCTCAACGCGAGCCGTGGCACTGTCGTCGATGTCGATTCGCTTGCGGCCGCACTCAAGAGCGGTCACATCGGCGGCGCCGCCGTCGACGTCTATCCGAGTGAGCCGGAGAGCAACAGCGACGTGTTCGAGACCCCGCTGCGCGGCCTCGGCAACGTGATCCTGACGCCGCATATCGGTGGCTCGACCGAGGAAGCGCAGGAGGCAATCGGCAAGGAAGTGTCGGCCGCGGTGATCAAGTTCATCAACCAGGGCGCGACGACGGGCTCCGTCAACTTCCCGCAGATCGAGATGCCGGTGAACAAGCAGGCGCACCGCATCCTCAACGTTCACAGGAACGTTCCCGGCGTGCTCCGCGACATCAACAAGATCGTCTCCGACCACAACGCGAACATTCGCGCCCAGGTGCTGTCGACGGATACCGACATCGGCTACCTGATCATGGACCTCGATCAGCACGTTTCGCAGGACGTCAAGAAGGGCGTTGCCGCCCTCGAGACGAGCATCAAGACGCGCATTCTCTTCTAATAGGCCATACTGGGAAGACGACGTGCATATCTCCGTCTTCGACATCTTCAAGATCGGTATCGGTCCCTCCAGCTCGCACACGGTGGGGCCGATGCGCGCCGCGCGTCGATTCGCCGAGCGGCTACAGGCCGACGGCGTGCTCGCGCAGGTCACCGGCATCAAGATCGAGCTGTTCGGCAGCCTCGGCTTCACCGGCAGAGGGCACGGTACCGACAAGGCGGTGATCCTCGGGCTCGAGGGCGAGGATCCCAAGACCGTCGATGTCGACTCGGTGAACAAGCGCGTCGGCGCCGTCGAGCAGGCCAAGCGCATGAAGCTGCTCGGCACCCACGAGGTCGACCTCGATCCCGCCACCGCGATCGTGTTTCACCGCCGTGAGAAGCTGCCACTCCACGCCAATGGCATGCGGTTCACCGCGCTCGCGGGCACGGCGAGCCTCGTCGAGCGGATCTATTACTCGGTCGGCGGCGGCTTCGTCGTCGATCAACACGGCGCCCCCGCCGACGGCTCGGCCCCGGCCGATCAGATCCAGGTCCCGTTCCCGTTCAACTCCGGCGAGGAGCTGCTCAAGCTCGCGTCCGAGCACGGCATGGGCATCTCGTCGCTGATGCTCGAGAACGAGAAGGCGCTGATCCCCGAGGCGGAGATCCGCGCGCGGGTGCTCGAGATCGCGAACGCGATGCACGCCTGCATCAAACGCGGTACCGAGCGCGAGGGCATCCTGCCGGGTGGCCTCAAGGTGAAGCGCCGCGCGGCCGCCATCTTCCGCAAGCTCAAGAGCGATCCGAGCCGCGATGGCGATCCGCTCGTGATCATGGACTGGGTCAACCTGTGGGCGCTCGCCGTCAACGAGGAGAACGCCGCGGGTGGCCGTGTGGTCACCGCGCCGACGAACGGCGCCGCCGGCATCATCCCGGCGGTGATGACGTACTACCGGCGGTTCCTGCCGAACGCCGACGACGAGGGTGAGTTGCGCTTTCTACTGACGGCGGCGGCGATCGGTGCGCTGTACAAGAAGAACGCGTCGATCAGCGGTGCCGAGGTCGGCTGCCAGGGTGAGGTCGGCGTCGCGTGCTCGATGGCAGCGGGCGCGCTCGCCGAGGTGATGGGCGGGACTCCCGCGCAGGTCGAGAACGCCGCGGAGATCGGGATGGAGCACAACCTCGGGCTCACCTGCGATCCGATCGGTGGCCTCGTTCAGGTGCCCTGCATCGAGCGCAACGCGATGGGCGCGGTGAAGGCGATCAATGCGGCGCGCCTCGCGCTCCAGGGCGATGGCACCCACAAGGTCTCGCTCGACAAGGTCATCCGTACGATGTGGCGAACCGGCGCCGACATGAGCAGCAAGTACAAAGAGACTGCGCGTGGCGGGTTGGCTGTAAACATCATCGAATGCTGATAGTTTGATCTGAGTGGAGATTGTCGGCCTCGAGGCACGACGCAGCGACCTGGCGCGAGGCATCTTGATCGCGAGGAGCTCGAGCCCCCTGGACGCTGCACGTCAGAAGCAGCTCTGGGAAGCGCTCTCCGTGGCCGGCGTCACCGAGTCCGACAGCGAGGACGAGGACGAAGCGGCCGAAGAGCCGGAGCGCCAGTGGCATGCCGCGCCCTGGCTGCCGCCCTCGGCCGACCAGCTCGACGAGCAGCGCATGGCGCTCGAAGCCGCGTCCGCGGAGTTCGACATCGAGGCGATCTGGTGCGTCAAGGTCGAGACCGGCATCGACGGCGTGACCTGGATGGAGATCGCCGCGAGCGAGCCGCTCGAAGACGATGGCGAAGAGTTGACCGATGCGGGCGAGGATACCGACGAGGTTGTCGAGGACGAGAAGGAAGTTCTCTATACCGCGCCCGATGCGCCGGCCGGCGACGACGTCCAGGAAGCCTCGGACGACGATGCCGACGAGGACGACGACGACGACGACGATGATCTGGAGGCCGGCCTCGACGTGATGCCTCTCGAGAGCCACTGGCGAAATGGCGCGCCGCCGTTCGAGAACAGCGTTCCGTTCCCGATCGAGCGCTATCCCGAGATCATCGAAGACTACGACTGGGAGAGCTTTGGCGTCGCGTTCAAGCTTGCGGGCTCGGCGATGCCGGGTGAAGAGTCGGTCGTCAACGCGTTCTTCGCGCTGTGGCTGTCTGTGTTTCAGGACGAGCGCTCCGACGAGTTCGAGCCGTTCCAGCGCGCCGACGTGGTGCACGACCGCAAGCACCGCTCGGCGCTGATGTGGGTCGAGCGCTTCGGCGTGCCGGCGACCGCGTCGGATCAGGTGCACTTCCTGCTGTGGGTCCTCGCGCGCATGCACGAGGTGCTGCCGCTTGCGTGGGCGCGCTTCGAGTCCGTCGACGAGGCGGTTCGCTCGCATGCAGAGGGCGGCGATGATCTCGATCCGTTCGTGCTCGCGGGCAATCCGTTCGCCGATCGCTTTCGCCGTCAGGGCGAGGAGGCGTCGCTCACCTGGGGCGTGTCGCAGAGTCTGTGGAGCAAGCGCGAGCTTGCCGGCATGCTCGTCGAGGTCGCGCTCGAGCACGACCCCGACAATCAGGCCACGGCCGCGGTCGCCGAGCGTCTGCTGCGTCGCGCGCTATCGTTCGATCCCGGCTCCGACGCCGCGGGCTACCTGTCGATCGTGCTCGTGCGGCAGAACCGGCTGCTCGAGGCCAACACGCTCGCCGAGACGGCGCGCAGCCGCGATGTTCGCCTGCTCGTGATCGGCGAGACGGCCGAGCATGCGCCTGCCGATCTCCCGGCCGCGCTCGACCTGCTCGACGAAGAGACGATGTCGGAGACGCCTCCCGAGGAGCTGTCCGAGCTCGTCGCGTCGGTCGCCCGCCACGCACCCGCGCACCTCACCGCGTTACTCGCTCGCTTGCCCGACGATGTCGCGCTGGTGCCGCACCTCTACAACGCGAGCTTCTCGGTCGATCGTCCGCTCGGCCTGTCGATCCTGCGCCGCGTGCTCACGCTGCCCGAGCCGCCGCGCGAGGCTGGCGAGGCCCGCACCGCGTTGGTGATGGCGTGGAACAACGCGTGTATTCACGCGCATGCGCTCGGTGACTACAAGCTCGCGGTCGAGCTCGCCGACGGTGGCCAGCCGTTCGGTCCCGAGAATCCGTACATCTATCACTCGGCCGCGTGTGCCTATGCGGCGGTCGGCCAGATCGAGCGCGCGATCGAGCAGGTCGGTCACGCGATCGAGCACGAGTACGAGCACACCGAGAAGATGGAGACCGACGCGGACCTCTCGCCCTTGCAGGCGGATCCGCGCTTCGGTCAGCTGTTCAACGACTGGCGCGAGAAGCGCGCCGATCTCAACTAGCCGAGCCGATTCAGGACGGGCGCAAAACTGCACCCGACTGTTCAGCCGGGACGGCGATGTGCTTCGTCGCCTCGTCGTAGTGCGCCCAGCACACCGGGGCGTAGCTCTCGTCGGCGCCGAGCTGGACCTGCGGGCCCTGCACCGTCGGCGTGCCGTTGACGAAGCGCAGGTTGCAGATCGCCTTCTTCTGACAGTACTGGCAGGTGACCTTCACCTCCTCGATACCGTCGGCCAGCTCCATCAAGCGCTGCGCGCCGGGGAACAGCTTGGTCTGGAAGTCGGTGCGCAGACCGTAGCAGATCACCGGCACGCCGGGGTCGACCGTGATGCGGCGGAGATCCTCGATCACGCTCGGCGACAGGAACTGGGCCTCGTCGACGAGCACGCAGTCGAGACCAGCGAAGTCACGCGGATCGAGCGAGGCATCGGCCTCGACCATGATGTCGGCCTCGGCCTCGAGACCGCAGCGCGACGAGATCTTGGTCGCCCCAAAGCGCGTATCGAGCCGCGGCTTGACGAGGATGACCTTCTTGCCCTGCTTGCGATAGTTGTGAGCCACCGCGAGCAAGTTCATCGACTTCGCGGAGTCCATGGTGCCGTAACGGAAATAGAGCTTCGCCACGTCGGCGACCCTAGATCGAGGGGCTGACAGCGCGATCAGTTGTGAAGCGCGCGGGCGATCAGGAACGCGACCGCGCCGACCATGCCGGCCATCGGAATCGTGAAAATCCAGGCCCATACGATGCGGCTGGCCAGGCCCCAGCGGATGCCGCGGAGCTTGGTCACCGACCCGACGCCGACGATGGCGCCGGTGATCGTGTGGGTCGTCGAGACCGGGATCCTCATGAAGGTGGCACCGAACAGCGTGATCGCCCCGGCCACCTCGGCGCAGAAGCCGCCGACCGGCTTGAGGTGGGTGAGCCCCATGCCCATCGTCTTGACGATGCGCCAGCCGCCGATCGCGGTGCCAAATGCCATCGCACCGTACGACGTGAAGATGATCCAGGCCGGCACGTCGCCGATCAGCTCGCCGTTCGCATCGACGCCGAGCTCGCCACTCGCCATCAGGACCGCGAGGATCACGCCGATCGTCTTCTGCGCGTCGTTACCGCCGTGGCCGATCGAGTAGAGGCCCGCCGAGAACAGCTGCCCGACGCGGAACGTCTTGTCGACCGCGCGGGGGCGCTTGCGCCGGAACAGCCATGACACGCCGATCATCAGGAGGCCGCCGAGCAGCAGACCGATGATCGGAGCGAGCAGGATGAACTGCAGCGTCGGGTAAAGCTTGGCGGTGTTGATCGCGTCGAAGCCCGAGTACGCAATGGCCGAGCCCGACAGACCGCCGATCAGCGCGTGCGAGCTCGACGACGGCAGGCCCCACCACCATGTCAACAGGCTCCACACGATCGCGCCGATCAGGCCGCACATCACGACGTACGTGAACTCGGGGTCGGACGATTGGATGTGGACGATGCCGGAGATCGTCTTGGCGACACCGGTGTGGAAGATGAACAGCGCGACGAAGTTGAACGTCGCCGCCCACAGCACCGCGTACCGCGGAGACAGGACGCGCGTGGACACGATGGTAGCGATCGAGTTCGCAGCGTCGTGGAACCCGTTGATGATGTCGAAGATCAGAGCCACCGCAACGGTGACCCATACGATAGTCGTGACGTCCATCAGGCGTGCTCGAGGATCACGCCTTCGATGATGTTCGCGACGTCCTCACAGCGGTCGGAGGCCATCTCGAGGTTCTCGTAGATCTCCTTCCACTTGATGATGGTGATCGGATCCTTCTCGTCCTTGAACAGGCGTGCGACCGATCGGCGGAGGATCGCGTCGGCCTCGTTCTCGAGGCGGTTGATGTCGATGCAGAGCTTCAGCGTCTGCTGCGGCTCCTTGAGCTGACGCAGACCGCGGATCGCTTGCTCGACCTGCAGCGACGAACGGTGCAGCACGTCGGCGAGGTCGCGGACGTCGGAGGTCATCGTCGTGACTTCGTAGAGCTCGATGCGCTCGGCGGCGGCCTCGACGTAATCCATGATGTCGTCCATCCGCGTGATCAAGCGGTGGATCGAGTCCCGATCGATCGGGGTGATGAACGTCTTGTGGAGCGCCTCGACGCAGCGGTGCGTGATCGTGTCGGTCTCGTGCTCGATGTCCGAGATACGGCGGCACTTCGTCGCGATGTTCGCGCCCGTGGTCACCATCGAAAGGAACTCCTTGGTCCCCTCGATCGTCAGGCCTGCGTGCTGCTCGAAGAAGTCGAAGAAGCTGGTCTCACGCGGAAGGAACCGTCCGAACATGCAGCCTCCTGCTCAAGCCTGTAACACGCCGGCCATCGACGCGTCACAGCTCGTTCTTCCTAATCATCAAGTACGCCACAGCCGATGGTAT
>JBBQFU010000294.1:0-10687 GCA_038322185.1 Haliangiales bacterium | reverse complement strand
TCGGCGGCGCCCTGGTGGCGGCCGCCGCGGCGGTCGCGATCTATGTCGCGCTGCCGAAGCCCGCAGCGCAGACCTGCCAGAGCACCGAGGGATTCGCGTTCGCCGGCATCGGCGGCGATGTCACGTGCGGCGGCGGCCAGGTCGCGAAGGGAACCTTGCCCGTCGGCGGCACGCTCGAGACCGGCTCGCACGAGGCAGCGCTCGCGATCGCTCACATCGGCTCGGCACGCCTCGGCAAGAACACCAAGCTGCGGCTCGAGCGCACCGATGCGCAGCGCCACCAGCTCGCACTCGATCGCGGCTCGATGCACGCGGTGGTCAACGCGCCACCGCGGCTGTTCGCGGTGACCACGCCGCTGACCGAGGTCGTCGATCTCGGCTGCGAATACGACATCACGATCGCCGAGGGCGGGGTAGGGTCGCTCACGGTCCACAACGGCCTCGTCGAGCTCGCGACGAAGAACCGCACGATCGTGACCGTTCCCGAGGGCTGCACCGCGGAGATCCTCGGCGAGGCGCGCCCGGGAATGCCAATCTGCAAGTCGACGACGCCCGCGGTGGTCGAGGCGATCCTCGAGTACGACGCTGGTGATCATGCTGCGGCCGACGTGATCCTGGCCAAGGCCGAGCGCCACGATGCGGTCGTGCTGCTCGCGCTTGCCGCGGTCGATCCCGGCCGTCGCCTCGCGGTGCTCACGCGCCTCGCCGAGCTCTCGCCACCACCCGATGCCGAGATCAGCGCGGAGACAGCCGCGACCGATCCGGCGCACCTCGCCGTGTGGCAGCAGGACGTGCTCGAGATCTACTTCGGGCTGTGGGGCCCCGACGCCCGCCCGCGCTGAGGCTGCCTCTACCCTTGGGGCCGTGCCCGATTGCCCCGGCGCGCGTCCCAGCGCTCGATCGGCACGCCCGGCTGCGCTTCTTGCGCGTCGGCGCAATCTCGTCGCGGGCCGAGCTGAGTGCCCGATCTACGAGCGGAGTGCCCCCATCGCGAGGAATACGTTGCCGCGAACGCAGCAATCACCGGACCCGCCAGGTGCGCCGACGACGCAGCGGGGTTGCCCACACACAGAATGCTGCGCCCGGCTCCGCGACGCGTTCGCTCACCGAGCGAAACCGCACGCGGGAAGACCCTGGCACGCGCAGTGCTGGATGTACGACGCATGAGCCAGCACAAGGACCCCAACCAAGGTGAAGGCGATCGCGCCGCTGCGCGCCGCTATGACCGCAACGCCCGCGAGTTCGTCGAGGAAGGCAAGGTCTCCGAGGCCGCGCAGGACGCCCGGCAGTATGTCGAGTCCGAGCCGGCCGAGGCAGCTGCTGCCGAGCAGGCCGCCAAGCACGGCCCCGGTAGCCGCGGCATCTCGGTCGACGAGCTTGTCGCGAAGGGCCAGTCGTTGGTCGAGCGCGTGAAGCCGGTCGTCGGTCGCGCGGTCAGCAATCTACGTAAGCGTTTCGGGCGCAAGTAGCGCTCTCGAACTCACTCAACACACGGAGATACGGAAATGGACATTCTCACTACTCTCATCGTTGGTCTGATCGTCGGTGCACTCGCGAAGCTCGTCATGCCGGGTAAGGATCCGGGCGGCTTCATCATCACCATTTTGCTCGGTGTCGCCGGCGCGTTTATCGCGGGCTGGCTGGGACACGCGATTGGCTGGTACGAGGCTGGCGACGGCCCGGGAATCATCATGTCTGTCATCGGCGCAGTCATCCTGCTTGCGATCTATCGAGCAGTGATCGGCCGGCGTCGCGTTTGATCAGGAGCAACCAATGAACAACGCGAATCAACGTCCGCTGCATCCGGTCATCAATCCGCCCGTGGAGGCTCAGATCAACTCTCCGGTGCGTGACGAGGAAGCTCTCGGACCGACGGAGGACCTGGACCGCGAGCCCGACGGCGTGCCTCACCACGTCATCGGTCTGACGGCTCTGTTCTCGGTGATGCTGGCGATGCTGATCGCGTTCATGGTCCTTGCCGGCGGGACAGTGAGCCGCGTTGCGGCCGTTGTCCTCGCACTTCTCGCAATTCCCACTCTCGTGTCGACGCTACGGCGCAAAGCGAACGTGGGACGCGACCAGCTCCACCCTTCGAGGTAGGTGTTGTGAACAAAGCGCACGCCGGGGCAGGCGAGCACATGCTGCTCGCCTGTCTGGCACTCGTTGTGGCTGTCGGCTGCGGCTCCAAGCCGCCGCCGCGGATTCCAGGACAGGAGTTCCTGGAGACCATCGTCATCGAGGGAAATACCTCGATCAAGACGAAGGAGCTCACGAAGGGACTCGCTCTCCAGCGTGTCCTGAAGCAGGGCTCCTCACCGGATCCGTACCTCGTCGTGATCGACGGGAATCGTGTGAAGGGCGAGTACATCCGGCGTGGCTACCTCGAGGTCGACGTGCGTTCGCGCGTGGAGCGCAAAGGCGACTCCACGCGAGTCATTTACACGGTGATGGAAGGACCGCGCGCAAAGACGCGCGTCATGATCACCGGCATTCCCAAGGACGACCCGGACCTCACGGTCCAGGTTATCCGCGACGCGCTGCCGATCAAGGACGGCGAGCCGTTCGTGTACCAGCCGTACGACGACGCCAAGGAAAAGATGCTTGGCATGATCGAGGATGCTGGTTACGCGCATGCGCAGCTCAACGCCCATGTGATCGTCGACCGCGCGAACCACGAGGCGATCGTTCACCTCGACTACAACACCGGCCCCAAGTGCAAGTTCGGCACGGTCACGGTCCTCGGCATCGACGGCCAGGTCGCAGATGCGGTTCGCGCTCGCGTGGCGATCGAGCCCGGCCAGCAGTACTCTTCCGCGGCGATCGCGGAGACGCAGCGCGCCATCTACGACATGCGCCGCTTCTCGATGGTTCGCGTCCTCCCCGATCCGGGCGAGGGCGCTGTCATCAACGTCCGCATCTCGGTGGCTCGCGCAGCACAAAACGAGCTCATCACCGGCGGCGGCGTCGGCATGGACCCCTCGATCTACGAGGTGCGCGCCCGCACCGGCTACACGCGCACCTCGTTCCCGTTCCCACTCACGGACTGGAGCGTCGATCTTCGCCCCGCCTACGCGATGCTGCGTGATGGCAGCGGCTACGAGCCGCGCTTCCGCGCCATGACGAAGATCCGGCGCCTCGACCTGTTCCGCCCGTTCATGATTGGCGAGCTCGAAGGTGGCTACAACTACCTCGCTGTCGAGGCGTACACGAGCTTCGGCCCGCGCGCCCGCCTCGGCATCGAGTCGCCGCTGTTCACGAAGAAGCTCTACGGCCGTATCGGCTGGGAGATCGAGCAGCTCGACTTTCGTCGGATCTCGCCGCTGATCGACACGCAGCTCCAGATGGAGCTCGGCCTCGACGGCCCGCAGCGCGTTGGTCAGTACACGCAAGCACTCGTGCTCGATCTGCGCGACAACCCGGTCGAGCCCACGTTCGGTGCCTACGCCGACATCAAGGTCGACGAGGGCACGCCGGCCGCTGGTGGCGCGATGACGTTCTTCCGCCTCACCCCGGAGCTCCGCGGCTTCCTGTCGGTGGATTCGTTGCCGTTCGTACTCGCGACCCGCGCGCGCATGGGTCGTCTCTACGGCGACGTCCCGATCACCGAGCGCTACTTCTCCGGCGGCTCGACCACGCAGCGCGGCTTCAGCGAGCGGCGCCTCGCGCCGTCACTGCGCGGCGAGGTCATGGGCACCGAGCGGTCCGTGCCGATCGGCGGTACGGACCTGTTCGAGTCCAACGTCGAGTTGCGCACGCGCATCGGCACGGTGAAGGGTATGCGCCTCGGTGGCGTGGTGTTCCTCGACGGCGCCGATGTGGTCGACTCGACGCAACAAAAGATCCAGCTCTCGAACCTGCACTGGGCCGCGGGTCTTGGCCTGCGCCTGTTCACGCCGGTCGGAGCTGTTCGCGTCGACGCCGGCTACCGGCTCAATCGCACCGGTCCGATGGACCCCGATCCGGGGTCGCCGTTCGCGTTCCATCTCAGCATCGGAGAGGCGTTCTGATGTCGGCGAAGAAACGTGGCTGGCGCCGTCCGCTGCGCTGGGCCCGCAACATCCTGCTCGGCGTGGTGGGCCTCGTCACCGTCCTGGTGCTCGGCGCGTTTCTGTTCTTCGAGACCAGCTACGGCAAGGGCGTGCTGCGCAACCAGATCCAGGCGCGGATGGCAGACACGTTCATCGGCGGCGCCACGCTCGGCCGCATCGAGGGTAACCCGTTCACCGAGATCGTGCTGGTCGACGTCGTGGTCAACGACGCGTCGAAGCAGCCCGCGATCAAGGTCAAGCGCCTCACCGTGAAGATGCCGCTGATGCCGCTCATCTCGCGTCAGCTGCGCGTCGACAAGATCATCGCCGACGAGCTCGACATCCTCGTTCGCAAGGAGGCCGACGGCTCGATCAACCTCGCAAACCTGACGAGCCCGAGCGAGCCATCGACGTGGAGCATCCGACTCCCAAACGTCGAGGTTCACAAGGGTCATCTCCGCCTCGAGCTCGGCGGCGAGCCGATCGATCTCGACAACCTCGAGGTGGTGGTCGATGCCGCGCTTCCGTTTGCCGGCCCGGTCGATGCCACGGCGGCGCTCTCTGCCGACTGGCGCCAGAAGAAGATGCCGCTCGACATGGCGGCGAGCATCCATCTCGGCCCGGAGCTGACGCGCATCAGCTCGGCGACGGTTCAGCTCGCTGACATCGACATCGCGATCACCGAGCTCCAGCTGAAGCGGGACGCATTCGCGACGCCCATCTCCGGCGTGGTCTCGGTCTATGCACCGGACGGCACGATGCGGGCCGTTGCACCGCAGATCGAGCTGCCGCCCGGTGACCTGGCCCTGCTCATCACCGCGGATGCCGAAGGGCGGCTCACGCGCCTCACGGCAAACATCGCGCTCGGTAAGGCGCGCGCGAAGATCTACGGCGACGTCGACATCCAAGCGATGCTCGCGCGCGGCATCGTGATGGCCGAGGACCTCGATCTCACGGCGCTGACGCGCGGCGAGATTGATGGCCATGGCGGCGCGCTGGTCGCGTTCGATATCGACGGTAATGACGCCGCGTCCGAGTTTCCGTCAGCAAACGCGATGATCAACGTCTGGGGCAAGGTCGGCACCGCGCCGACCACCCATGCGGTGATCGCGGTGGTCGCCGGCGGTGACCGCGTGGCTGCGACCGTCTCGGCGACCAGCGACACCGGGCTGCGCGCGGCCGCCGACGCGGCGATTCGCAAGCACGGCGACCGCATCACGCTCGAGCACAGCACCGTGATCGCCTCGACCGGAGACGCCAGGCGCGCAAGCCAGGGTCTCGTTCCGGTGGGCGGCGCCATCGACGCCAAGATCAACGCGAGTGGCGCGCTCGCCCCTCGCATGGACCTCGCGGTCAACGGCCACGCGAACGGCCGTCGCCTGCGCGTAAGCGGTGTGACCGCCCAGTCGTTCAAGTTCCGCGTCGACGCGCGCCACGTACCGTCGAACCCGGTGGGTACCGCCCGCCTCGAGGCCGCCAACGTTCAGCGCGGTGCCATGAGCTTCCGCAAGCTGACCGTCGCCGCAGGCAACCGTCCCGACGGCAAGCTGCAGGTCAGCGTGCGCACGCAGCCCAAGCCGTCGCCGTGGCTCGTCGATGTCGACGCTCTGATCACGACCGGCGACACGATGACGGTCGACCTGCAGCGGCACTTCGTGCGCGCGGCGGGCGGCTCGGTGTGGAAGGGCGACAGTGGCACGCTCGTGGTCACGCCGCGCGAGGTGACACTGACCGGCTTCACCAGTCACAGCGGCGACGGCAAGATCTCCGCCGACGCCACGTTCGTGCGCGCGGGTCGCAACGCGGGTGACCTGACCGCCAAGCTCGACGCGAACATCGACCTGACGAACTTCCAGAAGATGTACCGCGGCAAGATCGTCGCCCATGTCGACGTCGCACGCACGCGGGGCAAGCTGGTCGGCACCATCGACGCGAAGGCCACCGCGCTCGCGTTCAATCCCGTGATGCCGGGCACGTTTGACGCGACGCTGAAGGTCGACGCGAAGGCCGGCCAGTTCCTCGCTCATCTCGATGTCGGCACGCCGACAGCTGGGCAAGCGCGCGTCGATCTCGATGTCAACGCGCCGGCGGATGTCGCGGATGCGAAGGCGTGGCGAAAGCTCGGGCGCGACTCGATCCGCAAGGCCGAGCTGACCCTCAAGGGCGTCGACCTCGAGGAGGCCGCCAAGCTCGTCGGCGCCGAGCCGATGAAGGGCACGATCGACGGGCAGATCAAGCTGACGCCGAACCAGGTGGGCGGCGACATCAGCGTGCGTGGCGTCGAGCTTCGGCAGACGAAAGACCTCGGCACCATCGAGGCTGACATCCACGTCAGCGATGCAGGCAATGGTGAGCTGAAGACCAGCGTGATCGCCCGACTCAAGCCGACGGCGGGTGCGGTCACCGCACGCGATGTCACCAATGACGGCGCCGCGCGGTTCCTCGCCGAAGTTCGCTTCGCCACGCCCGACAAGCTGTTCGACATGGCCGCGTGGGACCGCCTCGGTGCGCGCGCCTTCAAGGGTGGAAGCGTGAAGGCCGAGCGCCTCGCGTTCCAGCCGGGCACGCTCGAGCGGTTCGGTATCGTCAGCGACATGCGCGGCGAGCTCGCGGTCGGTGCCGAGCTCGAAGAGGGCATGAAGACGGCGCGGTTCGCGCTCAACGTCTACAACCTGCGCGGCGGCGTGTTCGCCGAGCCAATCGTCGTGAACATCTCGGGCGTACTCGACGACAAGTCGACCCGCGTGATCGCATCGGTCGTCGGCAAGAACGTGACGCTGCTCCGCGTGAGCGTGAAGCTGCCGATGACGCTCGACGAGATCCGCAGAAACCCGGCCGCGGCGAAGGCCGCTCCGATCGCGGCGACCGCCACCATCGACCGCGTGCCCGCGAAGGTGCTCATGAATGTGCTCGGTACCAGCCAGATCACGGGCGGCGTCCTCGACGGCAAGATCGAGATCGGCGGCACGGTTGCGCGGCCGACGATGGTGACCCAGATCGTCGCGCGCGACGTCACCGTTCCCAAGGAATCCGGCCGCCAGACCCAGGGCATCAAGCTTCTGACGATCGATGCGAGCTGGGACGGCACCGCCGGCAAGGTCGCGATCGACGGTGTCCAGACCGGCGCCGGCAAGCTGAAGATCCGGGCGACCGGCAGCCCGAGCGATCTCGGGGCGGCGACCGCTCACCTCGAGGCCGCCAAGCTCGACATCGCGCCGCTCGTCGCGTTCATGCCGGGACCGGCAGGTGCGCTCGGCGGTGAGCTCAACGCGAACTTCACGCTCCGCGGCGCCGACCCGCGCACCGCGGACCTATCAGGCAAGCTGCACATCACGAACGGTCGTATCCCGCTCGCGCCGGCCGTCGGTACGTTGTTCAAGGGTGACCTCAAGCTCGCGGTCCACAACCGCGTGCTCGACCTCGACCTCAGCGGCAAGCTCGGTCGCGGAGACATCCGGCTCCAGGCCAACGCGCCGTTCGAGGGCGCGACGCCCAAGGGTGGCAAACTCACCCTGACGCTGCGCAAGGTGCAGCTGATCGGCACCACGGAGCCGATCATCACCGGCGTCGTGACCGCCGACATCGCTCGCGTTGACGAGGTGTGGCGCGCCGACGTGCTCGTCAATCGCGTGAACATCAAGGTTCCCAAGACGAAGGGCACCAAGCTGTCCCCCGTTGGCGCACCGAAGGATCTTGTCTACGGCGGCGAGACGCTTCACCACGGCAAGAACAAGGGACTCGACGTCCCTGCGGGCAAGGTTCACAGCCACAGCGGGATCGAGACCCACGGCGAAGACCCGGCCGCGACCGGCATGCCGAGGGGGGGCACCGTCGCCTCGATCAAGGTCAAGATCAGCAACGTCTTCATCGAGGCCGAGGAAGCGCGCGGCCTGCTCGCCGGCAACCTCAAGATCGACGTCGACGATACAGCGGAGGTCGGTGTGGTCGGTCGCGTGTCGCTGAGCCGCGCGGTTCTTGATCTGTTTTCCCGGCGCTACCAGGTCGACAAGGCCGTCCTGCAGTTCGACGGCTCGATGGATCCGATGCTCGACGTCCGCGTCACCTACGACTTCCCGGAGGTCACGACGATCACCGAGGTTCGCGGTCGCATGAGCAAGCCGGATCTGTACCTGTCGAGCAACCCTGGCACGTACACGCAGGCCGAGCTGCTCGGGTTCCTCCTCGGTGGCGAACCGGGTGGCGATCCCGAGAATGCCCCGTCGGCCGGTGCACGTGTCGCAGGCGCGGGCGCATCGGTCCTCAGCGGCGCTCTCAGCGGCGCAGTCAAGAAGGCGCTGCCCGTCGACATCGACGTGCTCCGCTACGAGGCAGCGAGCGCGAACAGCAGCGCCGCGATCACGGTAGGCACCTGGATCACGGACACCTTGTTCCTGGCATACCGCCAGCACCTCGAGGCGCGTCCTGACGAGAACACCGGCGAGGCCGAGCTCGAGTACTGGATCCGTAGGCGACTGGTGCTCGAGGCGACCACGGGTGACCGCGGTGTCTCGGGTCTCGATCTGCTCTGGCGCAGGAGATGGTGATGATGACTGGAGGCAAACACATGGCGACCAATCTCGCAGCACTTGCAGCGGCAGTTCCGTCAGCCCTCGTCGGTGCTCTCGTCGGCACGCTCGTCGCGGGGCCGCTGGGCCTCATCGTCGGCGGTGTGGTCGGCGCCGGTAGCGGCGCGGTCACGGCGAAGCTGGCGATCGAAGATCGCTAAGTACTGCGCCCTGCATGTTGTGGTCACGTGCTCGTGCTCGTGCTCGTGTCACGTGCTCGTGCTCGTGTCACGTGCACGTCCACTCTCAACCCACGTCGGATGCCGCGCCACCCACTTGCAACCACCCCCACCCCGTTCGGGTGCGACCACGGAATTGCGCTCAGATTGGTATCGCGGAATCGTGGACGAGCTCGAGCACGTGCACGAGCACGAGCACGTGCACGTGTACGAGGTGATCACCAACTTGCGGGGACCTGTAGTGCGCCGGGATAAACCGGCATGGAGAAGGAGATGAAAGAGCTCTACGGAGAAGGGTTAGCAACCCACGCCGACCCCGAGTCATGCGCAGGTTCCCGCGAGGGATCAGGCGAAGCGTTGACAGGGGCACACGCAGGCAGGGCTATTGAGCCGCGAAAACACCTACTACTGGGTGCCGACGCCGTTACAGCGAGCGGAAGGCAACACGATCCTGAGCAAGAGTGCGAGCACAGGATCGACCTGGCGCGGTCGAAGAACCTGGGGTCCAGGGGGACGATGGAAGGTGATGCATGCGTGGAATCTCCATGCGCGAGAACCGGGAGATCCCTTGCTCTCCCACCGCTGTTGGCGCGGTGGGACGTGGCGGAAAGGCCAAGGCCGTAACCCGCCAATGAACGAACAAGGGAAGTCACACAAGCCCATGGTACCGACGAAACCGCCGAACGAGGGAGGACCCACGACCTCGGAGGTGGCGGAGGGACGGGGCTTGGTCGAGGAGAACGCCGACCCGCAAAACACGCACCGGACTCAGCGCCGGGCTCGCGTGCACAGCGAGCTGGAAGGCGTGCGCCGATTCGCGAAACAGAACAAGGAAGCAAAGTTCACGGCGCTCTTTCACCACATCACGTTGGAACGACTGCGGCTGGCCTTCATGGACACCAACAGGAAGGCCGCCGCAGGAGTCGACGGTGTGACGTGGGAGCAGTACGAGTCGAACCTTGAAGGAAATCTTCAAGGTCTTCACGAACGACTGCGACGAGGAGCGTACCGAGCGAAGTCATCTCGAAGGGTGTACATCCCGAAGGCCGACGGGCGGCAACGGCCGCTTGGAGTTGCAGCGCTGGAGGACAAGATCGTCCAGCGCGCGGTCGTCGAGGTGCTCAACGCCATCTACGAGGAGGATTTCCTCGGCTTCTCCTACGGATTCCGGCCGGGACGCGGGCAGCACGATGCGCTCGACGCACTCGTCGCCGGGATCAAGCGGAAGAAGGTGAGCTTCGTGCTCGATGCAGACATCCGTGGATTTTTCGACGCCATCAACCACGAATGGCTGGGCAAGTTCATCGAGCACCGCATTGCAGACAGACGGGTCCTGCGCCTCATCCAGAAATGGTTGAGCGCGGGCGTGATGGAGAACGGGACGTGGACAGAGTGCGAGGAAGGTACGCCGCAAGGAGCGACGGTCTCGCCGCTTCTCGCGAACATCTACCTGCACTACGTCCTCGACCTGTGGATCCAACAGTGGAGGAAACGGACAGCGCGCGGTGACGTTGTCGTCACGCGTTTTGCTGATGTCTGCTTGACGTCAATTGCATTCACCCAACAACGACAACTACATCTCCCCATCGGCCTCGCTTCGTGACTGGTTGCGGTTCTTGTTTCTCAATGCGGTAGTTGTCGTTGGTGCTCCGTTCGCGTTCTTGACGGTGGTGGTCGGCGGGGTGGTCGTAGTCGGCGTCGGTGTTCCTTCCGTGTTCAGGGTGGGGCTCGACGGCGCAGTAGTTGTCGTTGGCTCCTTTTCAATGGTGGTGGTTGGGGTTGGCGTAGTTGTCGCTGTAGTTGTCGCCGGTGAAGTGCCTCCTTGAAGTGTCTGGTTGGCCTGGGCGTCCTCGATGCGGATGCTCTTGCCCGTCATCTCGAGGATCACCGAGTGGTGAACGAGCCGATCGATCGC
>JBBQFU010000293.1:0-10884 GCA_038322185.1 Haliangiales bacterium | reverse complement strand
CCTCGGCCCCCTCGAGCGCCGCGTCCCCGAGGCGCTGCGTGGCACCGCCGCGTATCACGTGCCGCAGCCGCCCGTGGTTCGCGCGAAGCTCGACGCCAACGAGCTGCCGTTCGCGCTGCCGGCCGACCTCCGCGCGCGTCTCGGTGCCGCGGTCTCCGAGGTGGCGCTCGAGCGCTATCCCGATCCGAACGCACGCGAGCTGCGCAACATCGTCGCGAGCCAGCTCGGTGTCGCCGGCAACCAGATCGTGTTCGGCAACGGCTCCGACGAATCGATCGCGATGCTGATCGCCGCATTCGCTGCGCCGCGCGTCGCGCACGAGCATGGTGGGGGAGGGGCACGTACCGCCGCTGTCCTCTATCCCGTCCCGTCGTTCGTCTATTACCGGCTCGCTGCGGTGGGTCGCGGCGTCGAGCCGATCGAGGTCCCGCTCACCGCGGAGTTCGAGCTCGATGAGGAGGCGATCGAGAGAGCGATCAACACGCACCGCCCGAGCGTCGTGTTCTTCGCGCTGCCGAACAATCCGACCGGCACGCTGTGGCGTCTCGAGTTTGCCGCCGAGCTCGCCGCCCGTCACCGCGATCTCGTGGTGGTCTCCGACGAGGCCTATCACGCGTACAGCGGTCGCTCGTCGCTACCAGTCCTCGCCCAGCACCCGAACCTCGTCGTCATGCGCACGCTCTCGAAGGTCGGTATGGCGGGCGTCCGCGTGGGCTACACGGTGTCATCGCCCGCGATCGCCCAGCTCCTCGAGAAGGTGCGCCCGCCCTACAACGTGAGCGCGATCGACCAGGCCGCCGCCGTGTTCCTGCTGTCCGAAGCTCGCGAGTGGTGCGCGGCGCGCGCTGCCGAGGTGGTCGTCGAGCGTGCCAAGCTCGCCACCGCCCTCGTCGCGCTTCCGAGCGTCGAAGTCTTCCCGAGCGAGGCAAACCTCGTGCTCGCGCGCTTCGGTGCTGACCGCGCCACGCGAATCTGGCAGGGCCTCGCCGACCGCGGCCTGCTCGTGCGCAACTTCGATCGCCCGGGCCCGTTGTCCGGCTGCTTACGCATCACCGTCGGCACGCCCGAGGAGAACCGCTGGCTCCTCGAGGCCCTCGCGGATCTGTGCGCGCGCTGACATCTCGCGCCACCGAGAAACGCGGCCTTGGCGACCGCTGCGGTGCCCTTCGCTACGTCTCCGTACGGGGCAAGTTGAGCTGGCTTGTTCGGTCGCTGGCCACGCTCGTCGTGATCGCGTGTTGCGCATGCGAAGCGCCCGAGAAGCGTGGCGCGGGTATCGATGTCGAGAGCGCGCTGGCCACGGTGCATCAGCTCGCCACGGTGATCGGGCCGCGTCAGCGGGATACCGAGGCGTCGCGGCGTACGGCGAGCTGGATCGAGGGGCAGCTCGTGAGCGCCGGGATCGCCGTCGAGAAGCTCGAGGTCGGTACCGTCGAGCTGCCGCCGATCACGGTGATGGGCACGGTGCATCGGCAGGCGCACACGGTGCGGGTCACCGATCCGAACCTCGTCGTGCGCTTCGGATCGGGAAGCGGCAAGGCGCTGCTGATCATCGCGCACTACGACTCGGTGCCTGAGAGCCCAGGCGCCGTCGACAATGCGGCCGGGGTGGCGATCGTGCTCGAGCTCGCGCGCAAGCTGCACGCCGAGCCGCCCACGCAGTCGGTGATGCTCGCGTTCACGGCGGCCGAGGAGGTCGGGCTCGCGGGCGCGGAGGCACTCGCTGCGGAGTATGCCGATCGGATCTCGTTCGCGATCGCACTCGATCTCATCGGCGGCGATGGCGACCTCGTGGTCAACGGTGCCGGCATGTTGATCGGTGCGGCCGAGATGCGCTGGCTCGCCGATGCAGCGAAGCGGGCGGGCGTGGCGATCGATATCCCGGTCGCGCATCGCGTGGTCAGTCGCTGGTGGCCGCAGGCCGAGCGCTCGGATCACGGACCGTTCAGCCGGCGCGGGACCCGCGCGATTCATTTCTACAACCGCGGTCACGGGGGCGAGTGGATCGATCGCGCGTATCACAGCTTCCACGATGTGGCCGCGCGCGTGCAGCGTCGCTCCGTCGACGATACGGCTCGCTTGCTGCGCATGCTGATCGCGACGCCACCGCCGGTGTATGCAGGCGACGGCTTCTGGCTGCCGTTCGTGCACGGCATCGTCGTGCCGCGCGCGGTGCTGATCGCGTTCGAGATCTTGCTCGTACTGATCGTGGTTTTCACGCTCGTGATGTCGCGCGCTGGCTTGCTCGCATGGCTGGCGCGTTCGCGCGACGAGCGCCGTGGACCCGCGCTGATCGCAGGCATGCTCTGCTACGCGGCCGCGGTGGGCGCCGCGTTCGCGATCGAGAGGTTCACGCGCAACGGCCATCCGGCGGTGTGGACACACGCACCGCTGCGCGCACTGTTGGGTCACGCTCTCGTGATCGCCGGCGCGTTCGGGCTCGCGACGCGCGCGGTTGCGCGGTTCGCACCGTGGCGTGGCGAGTCGCGCTACCTCGCGGTGGCCGCAGGGATGCCGCTCGCGATTGGCCTCGCGCTGCTCGTGCTCGGTGCCGCCGAGATCGCGTGGGCCTGGCTCGTGCCCGCGGCCGCGATCGCACTCGCACCTCTCGTTCCGCGCTCGACCGCACCGGTGCCGCGCGGTGGCCGGTCAAAGCGCGACCTCGGTGCACTCATTGCGAGTCGGTTCGCGGTCGCGCTCGCCGTCGTTGCAAGCCTGATCCCGCTCGCGGCAGTGCTGCATCCACAGCGGCTTCGCGAGGCGATCTGGAACGCATTTCTGCCGCCCGGCGTCCCCCTGTCGCTGCTGGTCGGGCTGTTCGGAATCCCCGTCGTCGCCGCGGTCGCGTGGGCCCTTCGCCGACGCACGTCGACGGGGCCAACGGGGACGCTGGTCCTGGGCATGGGGTGTGCGCTCCTCGTGATCAGCGGACTCGTGGTTGCAATCACATCCCCCGTACTCTGCACGCCCGCGGAATTCATCGTGTTTGTCCTGGGGTGCGAGCGCGTCTAGCTATTGCATTACCGCGCCGTTACACCGAAACTCGATCCAGGGACCCATGCTTCGAATTGCAGTCATCTCGTCGTTCATCCTCGCCGCCTGCGACGTCGGCGAGATCCCTGGGAACAACGGGAGCACGGACGGCGGGGGCAGCGGCAGTGCCGACGGAGGCGGCAGCGACTGCGAGCCGATCGCGGCGGCACCGCCGGCCGGTAACCACAACCCGGGCATTGGCTGCCGGACCAGCGGCGCCTGCCACAACGCGCAGCTCGGTCTTGGCGCTGGCGCGCCCGAGTACAGCGTCGCGGGCACGGTCTACAAGGACACGGCCGGCACGATTCCGTATCCCGGCGCGACGATCATCGTGACCGTCGGCGGCACGACGCAGAAGACGATCGCCGCGGATAATGGAAACTTCTGGTTCGTCCCCGCGCTGCTGCCGGGACCGACGGCAACGATGACCGGCACCACGAGCGCGAGCGCGTGTCCGAACACGACCCCGATGGGTGGCTTGCTCGTCGGTGGCGGTGGCGACTGTAACAACTGCCACCGCAACGGCGGCACGACGCTGCCCGTGTACGTCCTGCCCTGAGGCGGGACTACTTCTTCTTCTTCTGCACGGCGATCAGGCGCGCATACGCCTCGGCCGCGGCAGTACAGACCTGACGCAGCTCTTCGATCTGCGCCTCGGTCAGCTCGCGGCCGTGACCGTATAGGACGTTGACGATGCGCTTGCCGATCGTCACGACGCCCGCCGTTGCCCGGCGCGGCTCGGAGCAACCGAGCACCTTGTAGACATAGTTGTTCACCGTCGACGGCGTGACCGGACCGTGAATCACGCCGGACTCCGACGCGGTCGCGGTTTGCACGACCGATGGTGCTTCGAGCGGCACGAGGATGTGCTCGACGTGCGCGCGCCCGGGCACCTCGCCAAACGCCTTCCAGCCAAACGCCATCTGATCGCGCACGGCGAACAGCACTGCGACGTCGAAGATCGACGACGCATAGCCCATCAGCACCTCGACGATCCGATTGCGCTCGGTCAGCGTCCCGAGCTCGGCGAGCGCAGCCTCCGTCGCGATCGGCGCCGGGCGACCGACATCGGTGACCGTCGGGTTGAAAGCCGGCGGCGTGGTCGTGCGATGCGGGCGAAGGCTGGTCTGCGGCTCGGCCGGCGCGGTCTCGTCGGCGTCGAGTGACTCGAGCAGGTCATCGGCCTCGAGCTCGAGCGCGGATTCGTCGAACGCGGTGCGGTCGGAGCGCTCGCCCGTCACCATCGCGGCGACCTTCGCCATCTTCGTGCTCTTGAGCAGCGGGCGAGGACCCGGCGCCTGCACCGGCGATGAGGGGACCGGCGGCAGCCCGGGCAGCGGCGGCGCGGGCAGGCCGGCATCGGCGGGCGTGTCGTTGCCGCGCGGGCTGTCCGCGAACTTCAAGAAGCGCGTCGGGCGCGCAACGCCGTAGTAGCGCTCGATGTAGTAGTAGATGCGGACTTCGGGGGCGACGCGCGGCAGCACCCGGTAACCGGTCAGCTGCGTGAGTGCCTCCAGGGTGGCGAAGTCGTGCGGATCCTCGATCGCCGCGATCAGCTGGCGATCCTGAACGACGAGCGGCACGACCTTGTGCTTGAACGCCTGCGTCGGCTGGAGCAGCCGGACCGCCGCGCGCTTGGCCCGTTCGAGCATTGCGCCCGTCGCGATCGGGATGCCCAGCTCGAGACCCAGATAGATGGTCAGCGCCTCGAAATCGATGAGCCCGTGCTCGATGAGAACAGTCCCGATCCGGCCCCCATCACGCGCCTGGAACTGGAGGGCCTGGTTCAGCTGGGCGTCGGTCAAACGACCGTCGCGCACGAGCATCTCGCCGAGCCGCATCCGCTGCGACGGTAGCATGGGACTTTCAGGGACCTGGAATTTCTGCACCTCCGCGGTTGCCCGCGCCTCGTGCTATTGCTCGGACGTGAGGTGGTGCATCGCCCTTGCGCTGGTCGCTGCATGCGGCAGCAAGAAGCAGAAGCGCGTGCCCGCGCCCGCTGCCGAACCCGGCGCGCCAACCGTGCCGGCAGCACCCGGTGCGCCGACCGCCGAGACCAAGCCCGACTTCCCGCTGGGAACCCGGTCACTCGAGCTGGTGCGCACCGTCGCGGTCCGCCTCGAGCCCGGCGACGACGCCAAGCGCATCGGTACGCTCGGTATCGACACCCGCGTTCGCTACAAGGGCACGGCCACCGGCAAGGGCTGCACCAAGGCATGGGTCGAGCTCGAGCCGCGTGGCTGGATCTGCTCGGATCACGTACAGCCGAGCACCAAGCCCGCCCTCGGCCGCGAGGTCCCGGTGCTCGACCGCGGCACCATCGTGCCCGGCGACTACGGCCGCATCACCGGCCCCAACGCGACCACTTATACATTTGCCAAGCCCGACAAGAAGAAGCCCGCGCCCAAGAAGAAGACCGGGCCGGTCACGTCGCCGAGCGAAGTCGAGGCCCCTGGCAAGCTGGTCGAGTACAAGCCGATCCTCGGCACGCTGACCGTGCGCATCTACGAGGAGCTCACGGTCGACGGCAAGCAGTACCTGCGCATCGACCCCAAGCAGAAGGAGCTCGTGCTTGCCTCGCAGGTCCGGCGCCTCACGCCATCGGGCTACATGGGCTCGCGGCTCGGCGATGACACGGGCTGGGCGCTGCCGTTTGGTTTCATCTGGCCGCGCAGCAAGTGGCAGCAGGCGTGGACCTACGCGCAGCCGAATCGTGTGCAGTACCGCCAGATCGCCGCGCGCACGCCGGTGCCGATCCTCGAGACGCACAACGGCAAGGACGGCAAGCCGAGCGCGTATCGCATCGGTCCGGCCGAGTGGGTCGGCGCCGCAGATGTTCGCGTGTTCCCGGCGATGGCGCCACCGAAGCACCTGCGCCCCGCCGAGCGCTGGATCGATATTGATCTCGACACGCAGATCCTCGTCGCGTTCGAGGGCGACATGCCGATCTACTCGACGCTGATCTCGTCGGGCCTCAAGGAGACCGCGACCACGCCGGGCATCTATCGCGTGTGGCTCAAGGAGTCCGAGGCCGACATGAAGAACCTCAAGGCCGAAGATCCGTACTCGGTGGCGACGGTGCCGTGGACGCAGTTCTTCTACTCCGAGGAAGATCTGGCGCTGCACACCGCGTACTGGCACGACAACTTCGGCCAGCCGCGAAGCCACGGCTGCGTGAACCTCGCGCCACGTGATGCGCGCTGGCTCTATTACTGGAGCGATCCGCAAGTGCCGCCGGGCTGGACGATGACGACCGGTGTCGTCGAGGCGCCAGGCTCGGTGGTTCGCGTGCGCTCCGCCGCGGTGCCGGATCCCGAGTGGAAGGGCTACGCGAAGAAGGTCGTCGAGGCGCGTCAGGCCAACGCGCCGGTCAAATAGCTACGCGTTGTCCTGGGCGATCGGCAGGCGCTTGGGCTCGGCGGCGAGCAGCTGCGCCTCGATCTTGTCCATCGCGGTGACGAGCTCGGGACCGAAGATGTCGCCGAGTGCATCGCGCGCGACCTGATACAGCGTCGGTGCCGTTGGATCATAGGCGCACGAATAGTCGTGATAGTCCTCGCACACGCCGATCAGGCCCTCGCCATACGTGAGCGGGAACAGCCGGCAGATCGTGGGCTTCACGCCGCGGAAGTCCCAGCCCTGCTCGAGCGACGCGCGGTGAATGCCGCAGCCACGTCGATCGTGCGACAGGAACAGGCAGCCATCCTTGTGGACCGCCGTGCGCACGACGGTGCCCGACGGCGTGTCGGCATCGGCCTCGGGATGCGACTCGTCGAACCACGGCAGGTTCTGCACCTCGGCGGACAGCACCGGGCGAATCAGATCGGCGCGGGCGATGATCGCGTCGCGCTCGGTGAGATCGACATCGCAGCCGTACTGGCAGCACGCATCGAGCTTCTCGGTGTGCGTCGCGCGAATCGCGCAGCTGTGGGTCATGCAATCGGCGACGACGCGGCGGGTGAACACCGCGAGCTCGACACGATTCCACTTCGGGTGATCCAGCGCGAGCTCTTCTTCGGACATCGCCGCGAACTCTATCCGCGATGGAGCGCGCTGGCTAGCACGTGTTCGAGATCGATTCGTGAGCCGTCACCGCCCGCATCGCGATCGACGGCGAGGGTCATCGCCGACAGGGTCTCCTGATCGATGATGCAGTCCGGATCGGCGGCGGCCGGGCCGCGTGCGATGAAGTTGTCCCGACACGCACTGACGACGGGCAGCGAACCCTCGCGAAGCCGGACCGGGGCGCCATGCGAGCGGCACACGATGGGCCGCGCCGCGTAGATCATGCAGCGGCCCGACGCATCGAGCGCGGTGCAGCGATCCGGAGCCGCACCGGCGACGTTGGCCGCCAGCTCCGTGCGCTGCGCGGCGGACCAGGTCGCGATATGCGCGGCAATCGCGGCAGCCTCGACGCTGGTCACCGTCAGGCGCGTATGGCAGCAGTGCGAGCACCCCGTGTCGCAGGCCATGTCCGCGCCATGGCGACCCTGGACGCGGGCGAAGAACCCATCCACTTTGGCTGCCAGCTCCGGGTAGCGGGACATCGGCCTGCGAGTGTAGAACCTGACCTCGGGGTAGGCCATGGATCTCAACGACATCATCGTCTTCACCAAGGTCGTCGAGACCAAGAGCTTTACCGGTGCCGCTGACGCGCTCGGGCTGCCCAAATCGACGGTGTCGCGCAAGCTGGCGCAGCTCGAGGAGCGTCTCGGCGTTCGCCTCGTGCAGCGCACCACGCGCAAGCTCGCGCTGACCGAGATCGGCGAGGCCTACTACGAGCGGTGCGCGACCATCGTCTCCGACATTCACGCGGCCGAGCAGCTGGTGACCGACATGCAGGCCACGCCGCGCGGCCGCCTGCGGATCACGGCGTCGGTCGATTTCTCGACACGGTTCCTCGGCAAGATCGTCGCGGACTTCCTCGCCGCCCACGCCGACATCAACTTCGAGCTCGAGGCGACCGACCGCGTGGTCGACATGATCGAAGAAGGCTTCGATATCGCGGTCCGGTTCGGTCCGATGCCGGAGTCGACGTTGATCGCTCGCAAGCTATGCACGGTCGGTCTCGTGCTGTGCGCCTCACCATCGTACATCGCCAAGCGGGGCATGCCGACGACGGTCGACGAGCTCGACGAGCACGACCACGTGCTGTTCACACCGACTTCGCGCAACCAGAGCTGGACGCTCGTGGGCCCCGGCGATGCGAGCTACGATTTCGGTCGCCCCGCGCGCCTGGCGTCGAACAACTTCGGCGCAGTCGTCGAGGTCGCGCGGGAAGGATCCG
The DNA here is from genome assembly GCA_038322185.1 of Haliangiales bacterium. Classification (GTDB taxonomy): domain Bacteria; phylum Myxococcota_A; class Polyangia; order Haliangiales; family Haliangiaceae; genus JABFXX01. Next base: position 2,564 of record JBBQFU010000293.1, on the reverse strand, counting down.
GTATCGCGCTGATCTCGGAGTTCATGGTCAGCGACGAGCTCAAGTCGGGCGCGCTGGTCCCGGTGCTCCCGGAGTGGCGCACGCGTCCGTCGGATGTCCACGCGGTGTACCCGGCGCGCCAGAACCTGCCCCCCCGGCTGACCCTGTTCCTCGATCACCTGGCCAAATCACTGAATCCGCCGCCCTGGTCGCGTTAAACCCGCGGGCATGGACATCACCGCCGCGGACCTCGAGGCATTCGCGCGTGCGCACCTGGTTCCGCTCGGGATCAAGCTGCTCGTCGCGCTCATCATCTTCATCGCGGGACGGCAGATCTCGAAGATCGTGCTGCGCGCCCTCGACCAGATGATGGAGCGCAGCCAGATGGACGTGTCGCTCCGCAAGTTCCTCGGCGACGTCGTCTACGCGGTGCTGCTCATCGCGGTGATCATCGCGGCGCTCGACGCAGTTGGCGTGCAGACAACCGCCGTGATCGCGGTGCTCGGCGCCGCCGGCCTCGCGGTCGGTCTCGCTCTGCAAGGCTCGCTGTCGAACTTCGCGGCGGGCGTGATGCTGATCGTGTTGCGGCCCTACAAGGTCGGGGACCTCGTGATGATCGGCAAGTATCTGGGTAGGGTCGATGGGATCCGCGTGTTCCAGACCATCCTCATCACGCTCGACCATCGCGAGGTCACGATCCCGAACGGTCAGATCATCGCGCAGCCGATCGAGAACCTGTCGACGCTCGGTCGCCGCCGTGTCGACCTCATCGTGACGGTCGCCCACACCACGGACCTCCACCAGATGCGCACGCTGCTCGAGGGTGTGATCGAGGCCGACCCGCGCATCCAGCAGTCGCCGGCGCCGACGATCGACATCGCGGAGATCACCGACCTCGGCGTGAAGCTGCACATGCGGCCGTGGACCTCCGTCGAGAACTACACGAAGGTCGCGTCGGACACGATGGAGCGCATCAAGGCGACGATGGAGTCAGCGCAGCTGAAGTACACGGTCTCGATGCAGGTGGGCCCATGAAGCACGTCCTCCTGGCGGCGGGCGCGATCAACGCCGCGCTCGCCGTCGGTGCCGGTGCGTTCGGTGCTCACGGCCTGCGCGAGCGGCTCGCCCCACGTGCGCTCGAGATCTTCGAGACCGGCGCGCGCTATCACATGTATCACGCGCTCGGCATGCTGCTCTGCGCGGCGATCGCGGCGGGCGGTGGCATCGCGGGTGCGCGCACCGCGGGCTGGATCCTACAGGCTGGCATCGTGATCTTCTCGGGCAGCCTCTACGCGCTCGCGCTCACCGACGTGAAGGTCCTCGGCGCCATCACGCCGATTGGTGGCCTCGCGTTCCTCGTCGGTTGGGTCTGGCTCGCGGTCAGCGCACTGCGCAGCTAACCGTGGGCACCGTGGGGCTTTGTCCTCATGGACGCGCAAACGGCCACTGGCGCCTGGAGTTGCCGGTGAACTGCGGGGCAACGTCTCGTTTGTGATCAAGTTGTACCGGCACGCGCGTCGCAACCAGTGATTGCATGCGATTCGGGACGTTGCTCCTCATCAGCGTGTTGTGCAGCGCGATGCACATCGGATGCTCGACCGAGCCCTCGAGCTGCGACCTCGCCGCGGAGCGACTGCAAGGGTGCGGCGACGACCAGCGCAATGCGTTCGTGGGCGCGTGCCAGGCCTCCGGCGGTGCGCTCGATCCCGACGCCTTCGCGACAAGCCCCGAGGCCGCCGAGATTTGCGCGTCATCGAGTGACGGCAAGGCCGACCTGCAGAGCGCGGTCATCGGCGCCTGTGTTGCTTCGATGTACGGCATCAAGTGGAGCGTCGCGTCGCTATCGCCGACACCGCAGCCACTCTCGGCCGCGATGAAGTCCGAGCTGCGGCCGCTCTACGGCGCGCTGGTCGATCAGGTCCGCGTGTCGATCGGGGCAACGCTGCCACCGAAGATCGTGATCGCGGGGCATCAGCTCTCGATCCAGCCCGCCGCGATGACGTTCGGCGACCGCATCTACATCCTGCAAGAGGTCGCCGACGATGCGAATCGCCACCGCCTGCTGCTCATGCTCGTGCACGAGCTGATGCACGCCGAGCAAGCGGCGCGAAACGGTGGCTTCCTCGAGTTCGCGCGTGGGTACTGCCGCCAGCTCGACAACTTCGGCTATGCGTACGAGGACGTTGCCTGGGAGGACGCCGCCTACGCGACGCAAGAGCTCGCCCGCCAGAACCTCGGCCGGTGCGGCCACGTCACCTGCCCGTAGCTACGCGCGCAGCGATCACGCGCTGATCGTGGAACCGCAGCACCGACCGGCTAGCGGTCCACGCCGCCACGCGCGAGCAAGCGACGTTTGGTCGCGACGTACAACAGGCCCGTGATCACCAGCGCGAGCGCCGTACGGAGGTGCCCCCAGCCGACGTCGCTGCCGAGAACCGCCACGGAGATCACGCCGGTGACCGCGCACAGAAGGCCGGCACCCTCGAGCAGCCGCAGGATCCACTCGTCACCCGTCGGCTTGCCGGTGCGTAGCGCGACGATCAGAAATGCGCCGCTGACCAGGAAGCGCGCGAGCAGCGGTGCGC
>JBBQFU010000292.1:0-10923 GCA_038322185.1 Haliangiales bacterium | reverse complement strand
GCGCTTGCGCAGGCGAAGCTCGTCGAGTGGTGCGTCGTGCGCGAGCGGCGACAGCAGCTGCTCGAGACCCACGACGTCGGGATCCTTCGCGCCAGAACCGTCCCACAGGTAGTCATCCGACATCGGCGACCTCCTCGCTCGCGACGCCGAGGCGCTCGCGCAACAGCTTCATCCCGCGGTGCAGGTTCACGCGAACAGAGCCGCTCGACAGTCCGGTCTGCTCGGCGATCTCTGGTCCCGACATGCCCTCGACGAGCCGCAAGATCAGCGTCTCGCGATATGCCTCGGGCAGCTCGCGAAGCGCAGCGAGTGCTTGCGCGACCTCGGCGCTGCGCGGTGCGGCGACCGCCACGTCGACCATCTCGGTCGTTGGCTTGTGGCCACGCACGTGATCGACGGCGCGATTGCGCGCGATCGCCATGAGCCAGCCAGGGAACGCGGCCGGTTCTGCGAGCTGAGGCAGGCGCTCGAGTACGGTGGCAAAGACGTCTTGCACGAGATCCGCGGCTTCTGTGTAGCTCACACGCGCGAGCACGACACCGTGAACTGCGCGATGGAACCGCTGGTACAGCTCTGCGAACGCACGGCGATCACCGCGGCGCGCCGCGAGCACCACCGACGCCAGAGGTTCCACATAGGACAAGACGTTGCAGGCCCCTGCGCTGTTAACTAATTTCTGCGCTGTTCACGACGTCGCAGCCGGCGGCGCGCATGTCCGCGAAAGCACGGTCGATATCGCCCGGCGCCAGCTCGACCCCGCGGCAACCATCGGCCGCCACGGTCACGTTCATGCCGAGCTTGCGGGCGTCGAGCGCCGTGAACTTCACGCAGTAATCGGTCGCCAAGCCCATCACGACCACGTCGTCGACGTTGCGGGCCTTCAGCCAGTCACCGAGGCCGGTGGCCTTGCGATGGCCGTTGTCGAAGAAGCCCGAGTAGCTATCGATCTCGGTGTCGGTTCCTTTGTGAAAAACCTTCGTCAGCCTCGTCAGGTCGAGACCCGCGTGAAGCCCGCAGCCCGGTGTTCCTTGCACGCAGTGCGCGGGCCACAACACCTGGCTGAGCCCGGCGAGATCGATCACGTCGTACGGCTTCTTGCCGGGATGGTTGACCGCGAAGCTCTTGTGCTGTGCCGGGTGCCAGTCCTGCGTGGCGACCACGGTATCGAACTTCGCCGAGAGCCGATTCGCGATCGGGATGGTCTCGTGGCCTTCGGCGACCGCGAGTGCACCACCGGGACAGAAGTCGTACTGGAGGTCGATCAGGAGCAGCGCTCGCATTACCTCAGTCTAGCGCGGCGGCGGGATCAACGTATCGATCGCGGCGAGGTAGCGGCGCGCCTTCGTTCGGGCGAGCTCGTTTGCGAGGCGATGCTCGGGCCAGCGCGTGACATCGGCGGCGAGCACGCGCTCGAGCGTCGCGGTGAACAGCGCGCGATCCTTGCGAGCGACGGCGGTGCCCCGCGCGAACATCACGTCGACAGCGAGAGCACGCTCGCCAGCCAGCTTGCGGGCAGCGTCGAACCGCGCAGCACCATCGGTGCCGCGGAACATCGCGCTCATGGCAGCCTCGAGTGTGCCGAGCAAGATCTCTGCATCCGCGTTGTGATAGCCGGGCGCGACCTCGGCGATACGAGCGAGCGTGGCCTTCACCGTCGGTAACCGGGCGATGTTCGCGATCGGCGCGAGCGCGATCTGAACCGAGCCGGCCATTCCGATCCACAGCACCGCCGGAACCTCGGCGCGGGTCAGTGTGGCCAGCTTTGCGATGAAGGCGTCGCCGCCTCGCGCATGAGCCTCGCGCCAGGCCGGCGGCAGGAGCGCGACGTTCGCATCGACGCAGCTGCTCAGCAGGCCGGACAGCCGGTCCCCGATCTGATCGGCGGCCTCGCGGCGATTGGTCAGCGTGGCGTCCTCCCAGTCGTCGAACACGAAGCCAACCCCGTACTGGCAGATCGCGTCGGCGTGCATCACGCGAAAGCCGCGGTGATCGGGATACGCGAGCGAGAACGCCGACAGCTGCATGATGCCGCCGGGCAGTGCCTCGCGCGCGAGCTGCAGATCGCTCTGGCGCTCCGCCGCCTCCATCGACTTCTCGAGGATGCGGTAGGTGCTCGACGCTGCCTTGCGATCGATGAACGACGCGCAGCCCCCAAGCGTGGCGAGCATGGCGAGAGACAGGGCAACGGCGTGCTTCATGCGGATGCCCGGCGGTTGGCGCGGTTGGCGATGACTTCCTCGATGAGCGCAGCGCCGAGCGTGGGCGCGTGGTAGCTCGCCATCTCCGCTGCGATTGCCTGTGCGCGCTCGCGGAAGCTCGGCTCGTCGAGGACGCGTCGAACCGCAGCCGCAACGTCACGCGGTGCCGGGCGTCCAGTGCGCAGATCGATGCCGGTGCCGCTCCACGCGATGCGAGCGGCGATCTCCGGCTTCTCCTCGCTGCTTCCTGCGGCGACGAGTGGCACGCCGTGATGGAGCGCCAGCTGAACACCGCCATAGCCGCCGTTCGTCACCATCACGGAGACGTGGGGCAGCAGTCTCTCGTAAGGGACGAACGGAGCGATGCGCGCGTTCGCGGGCAGCTCGCCGTCGAAGCGACCGGTCACGACCACGAGCACCGGCTGGTCGGCGAGGCCCGAGACCGCCGCCGCGATCAGCTCGTCCGGATCGGTGGCGAGCGTGCCTTGCGTGACGAGCACGCTCGGCGTGCCACGCTCGCGAGCGGCGAGCACATCCGGCCACCAGGCGGGATCCTCACGCGTCGACGGAGGCGGCACGAGCGCGCCGATGAACTTCACCTGCGACGGCAGATCACGGCGCGGGTACTCGAAGCCCGGCACCGTCGACTGTAAGAACACATCGCGCGCGAGTACATCGAAATACGTGCCGTTGCCCGCCTGTAGCCCGCTCGCGACGCGCGCCTTGCGATACGCGCGGTTGATATCGCCGAACATCACCTTGAACACGACGTGGTTCATGATCTTGTTGCGACGCTCGCCGGCCTTGCCCGGCGCCGGCGGATACGCCGAGCCGAACGGTGCGGTGTCGAGGCTCGGCACCATGAGGGCGCTGATGCCGAGGCCCGCCCACGGCACGTCGTGCTTCTCGGCGAACGCAGCGGCGCCGAGATGGGCCGAGTCGGCGAGCAGGAGGTCCGGTGGGAATCTGGCTGCGATGGCCTCGAGGTCGCGCACCGTCGCGGCCATCGGTGCGATGAACAGCTCGCGAAGCTGCGTCTTGACCCGCGCCATGCCGGTGCGGCTGCGCAGCTCGGGCACCGACGCGTCGATGTCGGTGTCGTCGTAGTCGCGCGCGGTGACCATCGGCGCGAACGTCGCGCCTGCGGCTTCCACGGTGGCGGTGAACTTCGCACCCGCATACCAGACGATCTGGTGGCCCCGCCGTGCGAGCTCCCGCACCAGCACGGCCATCGGTTGAACATGTCCCGTGAGCGGGACCGTCGCGACGAGGATGCGCGCCATGACGGGTTGGACGCGCCACGGCGGACGGGGGTTACACTCCCGCGGGGGCGCTACGGGGCCTTCGCAACCGTGCAGCCCTCGAGCGAGGGCTTGTCGAACGACTCGCCGACGGTGCCCTCGGCGGTGACCTTGTCACCCTGCTTGAGCCCCTCGGGCGGCGGGGTCTTACCGAGGTCGCACGCGAGCGTGAAGTCTCCGCCGACCTTGTCGGTGAGGATGCCGTTGTGTGTCGTCTCGCCGTTGCTCGTCATCGTGTTCGAGTTGAGCCACAGCGCGGTGATCTCGAACGGCTTGCCCTTGAGCCGCTGCCCCACGTCGCGTTGAGGCTGGTGATCGTGTCGGTCTTGCCGACGACGCCACCGGCCGCGAGCGCTTTCTTCGCCGGGTCCTTCGAGTCGATCTCGACCTGGACCTGCGCCTTGGCGTCGGCGTAGTCCTTCGCCTTCTTCGTGTACTTCACGAAGTCGCGAAACTGATCGCTCATCAGCACGTCGCCATCGGCCGTGAGCTTCGGCGCCCAGTCACCGGTGCCGATGGTCAGCACGTCTTTGCCGTCGGCCTGCGACCACACGCACGTGGTGTCCTTCTTCTCCCACTTGCCGAAGCTGTCCTTGTAGGTCGCGCCGACGCCCTTGTCGTCGCAGAACGTGACGCCACCCTGCATACCCTCGGAGCACACGACCGCGGTCTTGCCCTTGCGATAGCCGCTGGCGCCGGAGCCGACGACGAGTGCGCCGTTCTGCACGACGAACATCACGTCGTGGTAACTGGTGCCGCCCTTCATGTCGCCTTCGGTGATCGGCTCGGCGAACCGCGCCTCGCACGGGCCGCGCAGCGAGAAGTCCATCGTCGCCTCGGCGGTACCGTCGGAGACGGTCGCCTTGTTGCCCTTGATCTCGACCGCGACCGGATCGCCGGCCATCGTGGTCGACTTCTTCTTGCTCGCATGGAGCGGGCTCATGCGGGTTGCCCACGCGCCCTGCCACAGCGCTTCGGTGTCCTTCTGCATCCACTCGGCAGCGCCGGGCGGGCCGCCCTTGGTCGCTGCAGCACCACCGCCGCCTTCGCCGGCCTTCTTGTCCGACTTACCGCACGCCACGAGAGACAACGCGATCACGATCCATGTCTTGGTCATAGGGCGAACTCGAATCCTTGTTTGGTCAAACGATCGTACTTGCGACGATCAAAACGATAGAGGCGGGCCGCGCGGTGTCGCACGCCCTGCTCGAGCTCGTCGGTCTCGACGAGGAGATCCATGGCGAGGATCTTCTTGCGGAAGTTCCGCTTGTCGAGCTCGGTGCCCAGGATGATCTCGTACATGCGCTGTAGCTGCGTGAGCGAGAACCGCGGCGGCAACAGCTCGAAGCCGATCGGTGCGTAGCGCACCTTGCCGCGCAATCGGTCGTGCGCGCTCTGGACGATCGATGCGTGATCGAACGCGAGCTTGGGCAGATCGTCGAGACCGAACCAGCCCACGCCCATCGCGTCGGTCGCGGCGCGGATGCGGTGATCGGACAGCTTGGCGAGTGCGTAGTACGCGACGGCAACCACGCGGTCGCGCGGATCGCGATCGAGCGCGCCGAACGTGTAGAGCTGCTCGAGATAGACATCGGTCACGCCTGCCTCTTCTTCGAGCTCGCGGCGCGCGGCTTCGTCGAGCGTCTCGTCGATGCGCACGAAGCCGCCCGGTAGCGCCCACGTGTGCTGGAACGGCGTGAGCTTGCGCTGGATCAGCAGCACCTTGAGATCCGTCTCGTCGAGGCCGAATACGACGCAGTCGACCGCGAGCGCCGCCCGCGGGTATTCGTACGAATGCTGGATCACCGCTCGGCTTTCCCCATCGCGACGAATGCGCGCATCTCGGCGAGCTCGCGCTCGAACCCGCCCGACAGGATCGGGAACCGGCACCACGAGCGCGGATCGAGGTTGCGGTCATCGAGGTGGAAGCTCGGCGCGAACCGCTCGCGCTTCCACTGGTTCTGGCACCACAGCCGGAAGAACCGCTCGATCCACTGCGCGAGCTGCTGCGGCGCATGCTCGGGGTAGCGCGGTAGCAGCTGCTGCAGCACCTCGACCGGCGTGTGCTTGTCGCGGATCGCCGAGTCCTCGACGCTCTCGAGGAAGTCGTACGGCATGAGGTCGGCCTCGTCGGTCTGCGGCCCCGACGCGTGGGTCGACGGCCGCAGCTCGGCGGTCGGCTGCTGCGAGTTGATCACGCCGAGCGCGGGAATCGGATCGAGGCCGAGCAGCGACTTCTTCTCGAGCCAGCGCAGCCACGACCGAAGATAGGTCTTGTCGATGCCGCCGAGCGGCGCGAGCCCGCCCGCGGTATCGCCGTCCATCGTCGCGTAGCCGACGGCGGCCTCGGAGCGATTCGAGGTGGTGAGCAGTACAGCGCCGCGCAGGTTCGCGAGCATCCAGATCGACGGCGCGCGGACGCGGGCCTGGATGTTCTGCAGCGTGATGTCGTCCTGGGTCCAGGTCAGCGTGCGACCGATCGCCTTCTCGAGCGTCGCGATGTAGCCCTTGTGGAGGTCACTGACGTCGAGCACGTGGAAGTCGGCGCCGATCGCCTTCGCCACCGTCTCGGCGGCGCGGCGAGTCACCATGCCGGAGTTCTCCGTCGGCTGATACGCGCACGCGAGCAGCGCACCGACGGCGGCGGTGGCACCACCCCCCTTGTCCATCACCTCGATCAGCTTGCGGCACCACGGCAGATGTTGTCGCACGCCACCCGCGCCGAGCTCCTGGAATGCGATCTGGACCATGAGCCCGACGAGGACCGCGCATGCCGCGGAGTCGGCGCCACCAGACATCGAGACCACGTAGCCTTGCGCGCGACTCTTGCGCAGGTAGTCCCACAGGCCGAGCGCGATCGCGCGGGCGAACTCCTCCTCGCGGAGCGACGCGCGATCCTCCCAGGTGTTCTCCTGGACGTGGATCGCCTCGGGCTTGCGCTTGGGCCACACGAACGGGTGCTCGATCACGAGCTCCTCGGCATCGTGGCGCGGGCGGTGGCTGCCGCGGCGCACTTGCTCGCGGCGATTGCCGTCGATGTCGATCACCGCGGTCGCGAGCTCGACGTCGGAGAACGTGAAGCGGCGGCCGCGCGCGAGCAGCTCGCCGCCCGAGGCGATCAAGCCGCCACCGTCGTAGACGATGCGGCCCGCCTCGTTGCCGAGGAGGTTCGAATAGAGATATGCGACGCCGAACGCGCGCGAGCCCTCGACCACGAAGCGCTGGCGCACCACGAACTTCGAGAATGCGAAGTGCGACGCCGACGGGTTGCACATGATGTCGACGCCGCGCAGCGCGAGGTCGGTGCCCGGACGGTTCGCGACCCACGCGTCCTCGCAGATCTCGAAGCCGACGCGAACATCGCCGATGTCGAACACGAGGTCGCCGATCGGATAGCGGCGAATCGAGCCGTCCTCGTCGGTCCGCTCGAGCCAATCGATCTCGCCCGCGGGCCACGCCTTGAACCAGCGCGGCTCGTAGTGGATGCCGTCGGCGGCGAGGAACTGCTTGGCCGCAAACCCGACGATCTTGCCGTCGGCGAGGACCGCGGCAGCGTTGTAGAGCGCCTTCTCGTGGAACACGGGCACGCCGACGCACACGACCATCCCCTTGGTTAGCTGCGCGAGCGCATCGAGCTGCGAGAACGCGGTGTCCTGCAGGCCGTCCATGAAGAACGCGTCTTCACAGGCGTAGCCCGTGATCGCGAGCTCGGGCAGGCACAGCAGCGTCGCCCCTTCGGCGCGCGCGTGGTCGATGGCCATGCGCAGATGCGAGAAGTTTGCTTCCCACGCGAACGGCGTCTGGTTCACACACGCGACGGCGACCTTGATCAATCTCATGGATGCTGCCCCTACCTGTTGGATTTCAGATGCTCGGTGAGCAGTGTGGCGGTGCTCTCGACGCGAAGAAAGTCGCCCGCAAGCGCAACCGCGCGGGGATGGCTGTCCGTCGTCACGACCTGGCCAAACAGGCCGGTCGCGCGAATCTTCTCGAGGCTGTCGACGGGAAATACGCCGTGGGTGGCGATGGCGTCGATCTTCGTCGCGCCGTTCTCGTGGTAGACGCGCGCAGCGTTGATCAGCGAGCCACCGGTCCGGATCATGTCGTCGTAGATGATGACGTGCTTGCCGGTGACGTTCGCCGAGACGCCCGTCACCTCGGTGTTGCTACCCGAGTGGCGGCGCTTGTAGACGAACGCCGCGTCGACGGCGAGATCCTTGGCGAGTGACTCGACCCACTTCGCGCGGCCGGCGTCGGTGCACGCGAGCACGAAGTCGGTCCCGCCGAGGCGGCGCGCGGCCGCGTTCACCACGTCCTTGCCGTAGACGTGGATCGGGCGGATGCCGCCCTCGAAGTAATGTGCGATCGCGCCGACGTGGAGATCGAGCAGGAACACCTGCGTGCCGCGGCTCGCCATCGGGATCGAGCTGAGGATGCGAGCCCGCGTCTTCGCGGTCACGATCTCGCCAGGCTTGCTCGCGCGCTCCATCGTGGAGTAGCCGTAGTAGGGAATCACCAGGCGCAGGCGGTACGCGCCGTAGTTCACGAGGCCGCACGCGAGGTCGAAGATCTCGAGTGCCGAGAAGTCGTCGACGGTGCCGCCGACGAGGATCACGTCGCGATCGGCTGGATCGGTCACGATGCGGCGGTAGTTCTCGCCGTCGGGGAACGTCTGGCGCTCCAGCGCTCCGAGCTCCCAGCCGCCGAGCTTCGCGATCCCTTGCGCGAGGTAGTCGTAAGCGGCGGTCGAGAAGATCAGCGGCTCATGCATTCGGGACACCCTCTCGTGCGGCTGCGATCAGCTCCTGCTTGCGTCTGTTCACATGCTCGTCGAGCCCGACCGCGTACGGCTGCGGGTTGAGGAAGCGGCGGCTGCGGATCGACAGCGCCGCGAGGTCGGCGGCCGCGCGCCGGCGTGCGACCTCGAGGCCGGGCAGCGTCGTGGCCACGCCCGCCGACATCACGGTGGTCAGCAGATCCTCGGCGCTGTCGTGCACCGGCTGCAGCGTCGGGCGCAGCGGGTCCTCGATGTCGTGGAGCACGTACGGCTCCGCGCAGCCATGCTCGCTGTCGTAGATCACGTCGGCGACGATCTCGCCGGCATTGCGCAGGCGGCGGACCTGGAGCACGCCTGGGTTGGAGATCTTGATCGGCTGCTCGGACAGCTTGATCGACTCGCGCCACACGCCGCTTCTGTCGCGCGCGGCGCCGAGCTTGTACACGCCGCCGAGTGCGGGCTGGTCGTAGGCGGTCACGAGCTTGGTGCCCACGCCCCACACGTCGATGCGAGCGCCCTGCTCCTGGATGGCCGTGATGAGGTTCTCGTCGAGATCGTTGCTCGCGACGATGCGCGCGTTCGGGAAGCCACCCTCGTCGAGGAGCTTGCGCGCCTCGGCCGACAGATACGCGAGGTCGCCGGAGTCGAGGCGGATGCCGGCGAGCTCGTGGCCCTTGGCGCGCAGCTCGTTACCGACGGTGATCGCGTTGCGCACGCCATCCAGCGTATCGTAGGTGTCGACGAGGAACGTGCAGTTGCCGGGCATCGCGTCCGCGTACGCGCGAAACGATGCGAGCTCGTCGCCGTGGAACATCACCCAGCTGTGCGCGTGAGTGCCGCGCACCGGAATGCCGAGCAGCTTGCCGGCCAGAACATTGGATGTCGCGGCACAGCCACCGATGTACGCCGCGCGGCTGGCAGAGATGCCACCATCGATCCCTTGCGCGCGGCGCAGGCCGAACTCGAGCACCGGCCCGCCCTTCGCAGCCTGGACGACGCGTGCCGCCTTCGTGGCGATCAGCGTCTGGAAGTTCACGAGCGTGAGCAGTGGCGTCTCGACGAGCTGCGCCTGCAGGATCGGGCCGCGCACGCGCAAGATCGGCTCGTGCGGGAACACGAGCGCGCCCTCGGGAACCGCGTCGACCGTGCACGTGAACTTGAGGTCGCGCAGGTACTCGATGAACCCGGTCGGGAACAGCGGCTGATCTTTGTTGTCCCGCAGCGTCGCGAGGTACGCGCAGTCCTCGACGGTGAACCGAAACCGGTCGAGATAACCGAGTGCGGGCGCAATGCCCGCGGCGATCGCATAGCCGCCCTTGAATGGCGCCCGGCGATACGTCAGGTGAAAGACCGCCTCGCGCTCGCTCAGGCCAGCCTTCCAGTAGCCGCAGGCCATCGTCAGCTGATACAGATCGGTGAGCAGCGCCAGGGAGCCGCCGTACACGCCATCGAGCCCGTCGTCGGTCATTGGTTAAAGTGTATTGTTTACACTAAGACTGCTCATGTCAATCGCTAGCGACCAGGCTGTTGTGATCTGGGGAGAGGTCCTCTGGGATCGATTCCCCGACGGTGCTCGCCTCGGCGGCGCGCCGTCCAACGTCGCGTGGCACCTCGGGCTCGCGGGTGGCTGGGCGCGACTGGTGTCGCGGGTCGGCGATGACGATGATGGCCGGCGCGCGATCGAGCAGCTGTCGTCGGTCTGTGATGCCGACCTGGTCCAGATCGATGCAGAGCGTGCCACGGGCGAAGTGACCGTCGCGCTCGAGGCTGGCGAGCCGCGCTACACGCTGCACGCGGGCCGTGCGTGGGAACGCATCGCGTGCACGCCCGACGTGGTGACCGCGCTCGGCGAGGCGTCGGTCCTGGTGTACGGGACGCTCTCGCAGCACACCGATACCGGGATCGCCGGCTGGCGTGCGGCCGTCGAGGCGGCGCACGGCTCGTGTCTCAAGGTGTGCGACGTGAACTTGCGGCGCACCTCGACCCCACCGGTCGGTGAGCGGCGTGCCGTCGAGGAAGCGATCGCCGCGGCCGACATCGTGAAGGTCAACGAGGCCGAGCTTGGGCGGCTCGCCGAGTGGTTTGGCTGGCACAGCGATCCGATCGCACGCCTGCGCGAAGGCAAGCGCGTGGTCGCGGTGACCGCGGGGGCCGCGGGCTCTACGCTGTATGCCGAGAAGGACGTCGTGCGAGTTGCTGGCGTGCCCTCACGCCCAGGTGGTGACAACGTGGGCTGTGGGGATGCGTTCGTCGCGATCTTCGTCCACGGGATGACGCTCGGTTGGGACCTCGCCAGCACGGGAGCTGCCGCGAGTCGGTGGGCCGCGGAGGTGGCGAGCCAACGCGGGGCGACGCCGCTATTCTCAGAGGAGGAGACCACTCGACTACTCCTCGGAGAAACGCCATGACGAAGAAGCAAAAGGAACAAGATCATCCGGCGAAGGCCGCCGGGAACGCTGGCGCGACGACGGCGAAGGAGCCCGATCCGCGAGTCAGCGATCCGTATCGGCCGGCGCGGACGGGCAAGCAGGATCCGCGCGTCGAGGATCCATACGAGAAGGCCAGTAGCGGCACGCAGGATCCGCGGGTCGAGGACCCGTACGAGAAGCCCAGGGCGGGGCATCCCGACGAGCCCGATGCGGATGAT
>JBBQFU010000291.1:0-10979 GCA_038322185.1 Haliangiales bacterium | reverse complement strand
CACACCGATTCCACTCCGATGCGGCCCGAGCATCTCACCGTTGTTCGCCAAGCCCGCCGTGGGCGGCGACATCAACCCACGCTTCGACCGCAACAAGTGCTCGACGGTTCATGCCCAGGAGCCGCTGCAGATCCTCGCAACGTGGCCGAATGGGATGCATTTGGTTCGCGCGCGCTATGCGACGGGCTGGATCGCCGCGGATGCGAAACTCTCGCCGCCGATCCCGACCGAGCTGCGTGACGCGTTCGTGCATGGACCTCGCGTGCAAGCCGACGAGGATCTGTCGGTGCAGACCACGGGTGGCGTGGCGCGCTGCCCCGCAGGCGCGCTGTTGCCGGCGAGCCCCGTCCCCGACGGACATCGCGTCCGGTTTGCGGACCCGAATGGCTTCCACGAGATCGCCGTGGCCGCCGAGCGCGTGCGGCCGATCCAGCGGCCACTGACCCGACGCGCGCTACTCACGGAAGCGTTTCAATTCCTCGACTCGCCGTACGGCTGGGGCGGGGGCGGCGCAGCCGGCGGCCATGATTGCTCCAGCTTCACGATGGATCTGATCGGTGCGTTCGACGTTCGCTTGCCGCGCCACTCGAGCTGGCAAGCAAAGAGCGGGACGTTCTGGATCGACGTCTCGAAAATCACCACCGAGACCGAACGCGTGCAGCTGTTCGACGACGCCGCCCGCAAGGGCGTCGTGCTGCTCAGCTTCCCGGGTCACATCATGCTGTACCTGGGACGCACGGAGGCCGGGAAGCCGATGGTGCTCCACGCGCTCGCCGAGTACGCGACCGCATGTCCTGGTGGCGGCGACACGCTGCATCAGATCGAAGGCGTCACCGTCAGCGATCTGGAGCTCGGGCGCGGCAGCTCGCGGCGGTCGTTGCTCGAGCGCATCACGACGGTGACGGTGATCGGCAAACCGCCCGGCGTCTCGCTCGCAGGCTCCGCCGAGCTGCGACCCGCGGCACCGGTCGCGCACCCGCCCGAGTCCTGTCGCGACTCGCAGGACGTGGCGATCTTTGCGTCGCCCCGCGTCCCGAATACGAAGCAACCGATGCGCGTGATCGTGACCGCAGAACGTGATCCCGGCGCATCGACGCTTACCCTGTTCGACCCGTCGGGCAAGCGCGTGACCCCGACGAGCGTTCTGCGTCTGGCCGGCGGACCGCCGTGGAGCGTGATCGCGACAGTCGATGCACCCGTGCGCGGTGCATATACGGCCGTCTTGGGCGACGGCGGTCATGTCGATGCGTGCAAGCGAGTCGCCGTCGCGAAGGACGCACCGAAGCCTCGCAAGGACGGTGACCCGACGGCTCCTGCATGGACAGTCGAGCGCGAATGGGGACAGGCGACGGAGAATCTGTATTCGACCTTCGTGCAGCGAATGTTCGACTTCCCGCCCGAGCAAGATCTGACGTGGCCCGATCTCAGCACGCTGGTTCGCGATCCCGAGCGCAATATCCTGTTCGATCACCTGCAGCGCGGCGAGGATCTCGCGCTCAAGCTCAAGCCCGACTGCGCGGACCTGCCGTTCCTCCTGCGATCGTACTTCGCGTGGAAGCTCGGACTGCCGTTCGCGTTTCACCAGTGCAGCCGCGGCAATGCGACGCGCCCACCGACCTGCCAGAAGGAATACGCCTCGAACCTCATCACCCGCGACGCCCTCGACGACAAACCGACGCGCCGTGGGGAGCAGCCCGACGACGATGTCGTTCTCCCCGGTTCACAGGAGGAGACCGACGGTGTCGAGGAGACTTCGATCTCCGATGTGAACGCGTTTGCGATGTTCTGGTCGCGCCACGCTGCACGTGCCGTGCATGCCGCGTCGGGCCGCACGCTGCCCGAGGACGAGAACACGGACTACTACCCGGTCCCCTTGAACCGCGAGTCACTCAGGCCGGGCACCATCTACAACGATCCGTTCGGCCACGTCATGGTGATCGCCTCGTGGGTGCCGCAGACCGCAACCTCGTACGGCATGTTGCTCGCCGCAGACGCGCAGCCGGACGGGACGGTCGGTCGCAAGCGATTCTGGCGCGGCAACTTCCTGTTCACGACGGAGACCAAGGTCTCCGGTGCCGGCTTCAAGGCCTTCCGTCCGGTGTTGTTTGACCGGGCAACGAAGTCCGTGTCGCTGATGGAGAACAAGCAAATCCGGCGCTCACGTGTGTTCGCGCCGCTGTCACTTCAACAGTACGAGGGCAGCGTCGATACGTTCTACGACACCATGGAAGCGCTCGTGAACCCGCGACCGCTGGATCCGATCGCAGCAATGGGCGCTGTAGTCGATTCGCTTCACTCGCAAGCCAAGGTGCGCGTGGTTTCGGTGAAGAACGGTGAGGACTGGATCGCCGCCAATCCCGGCGCGACGATGCCGATGCCCTCAGGCGCAGACATCTTCCTCACGGCTGGTCCGTGGGAGGACTTCGCGACACCGTCGCGCGACTTTCGATTGCTGATCGCGATCGATACCGTGCTCGACATTCCTGCGAGCGTGAAGCGCGCGCCGGCGCGGTTCGGCCTGGCGCCAGGTCCATTGCTCGACAAGGCGATCCAAGGCGTCGAAGTCGAGCTGGACAAGGTGCTCCGTGCCAAGACGATCGAGTACGTCCGCTCCGACGGCAGCAAGCAGATCGTGACGCTCCGCGAGCTCGTCGATCGCCGCGCGGGCTTCGAGATTTCCTACAATCCGAATGACTGCGTCGAGGTTCGATGGGCCGCCGTCGATGGCACACCCGAAGCGGCCACGTGCAAACGCCGAGCACCGCGCGATCAGCAGAAGAAGATGGCCGAGTACCGCGCGTGGTTTAACGAGCGGCGTCGCCCGGCACGCTAGGGCTCGAGGAAGTCCACGAGCACCTTGTTGAGGCTCGCGGGGTCCTGCCACAGCACGAAGTGGCTCGCGTCGGCGAATACTTCGAGCCGCGCGTTGGGGATGAGCTTGGCCATCTCCTTGATCTGAGCGAGCTCGAGGATCTCGTCGTGCTCGCCGTCGGCGATGATCGTTGGCGCCTGGATCGCCTTGAGCTGTTCCTTGGTGAAGCCCATCGGGCTGCGCCAGATCGGGAGCAGCCAGCTCGAGACCTCGTTGTAGTGCTTGGGCGTCTTCGACTGTTTCGCGTAGTCGGCGCGACACTTCGCCGAGTACGCACCGAACGTCGGTGACGGCTTGGTACTGCGCTTCTTGCTGCCCTTCGCGTCGTAGTTCGCGCCGAGCACGAACAGCTTCGCTACACGCTTGGGGTGATGGATCGCGAGCTTGAGTGCGATCTCGCCGCCATCGCTCCAGCCCACCAGCGACGCCCTCTCGAGCGCGAGGTGATCCATCACGGCGAGCACATCGTCGGCCATCTGATCGTAGGTCGGCTTCGTCTTCGCTTTGGGCCGCGTGCTGCGTCCCTGACCGCGACTGTCGATCGTGATCACGTGCAGCTTGCCGCTGAGTGCCGGCACCTGGTGCGACCAGTGCTCGCCATTGCCCATGCCGCCGTGGAGCAGGATCACGGCAGGGCCCTTCAGATTGCCGTAGCGCGCGAAGTAGATCTTGGCGCCTCCCGAGTCGACGAACCCGGCCGCCGCTGCATTCGGCATTGCAGGCGGAAGGGGCAGCGTCATGTATCGCGGCGGCGGCGCGACCTTCGTCTTCGGTTCTGCGTCCGCATGCGATGCGAAACTCGCGACGAACAACAGGATCGCGAGCCGCATCTAGTCTCGATTGTAAATCAACTCGGCTGCAGCGCGAGGCTGACCGTGAAGCTGGCGTCGGTGCCTGAGCCCTCCGCGTCCTTCGGAGCCGGGAACCGCCACGTGCCCATCTGCCTGGAGATACAGCCATCCACCTGCGGCGAGACTCCGGACGCGTCGGCCTCGATAACCTTGCCCCGCTCGTCGACGGTGAAGCTGATCGCGACCTTGCCCGCGAGCGTGCTGTCTATCGCAAGGCCGAGCCGGTAGCACCGCTGGAGGCCCGCCATGTAGAGCGACGAGATCCGCTCCAGCACGACCACAGGCGACAGCGTCGTCTTGCTCTCGGGCTTGACCGTGCCGGGGATCACGCGACCGGTTCGCTCCTCGTGCGTTGGGCGCGGCGCCTGGGTCAGCGTTGGATCGTTGGCGATCGCGCGATCGGTATCGGTGACGCGCGCACGATCATCGACGCGCGACGTCGGTCCGTCGCCGATCTTGGCGCGCGTGTCCTGCGCGTCTGCGATCTGCTGCGCGAGCGTTGCCGCCTGTTGTCGCGATGCCATGCCGCCCTTGCCGACCTCGCTCTCCCCGCCGGTGAGAACGCTCGCGAGCCGCGTCGGATCGACCGAGGGCTGCTGGACCTGCACCTGCCGCACGATCGGGCGCGACGTCTGCGACGGCGACACCGGCGATGTAGCGCCAGGTCCGGGCGTCGTCGGCGGCTGCACGAAGTCCGGCATCGCGGTCAGATCGATCACTTGCTCCTCGTAGAGCGGCGCGATGTAGCGCGCTTCCGTCTCGGGCTCTGCGATGTCGTTCATCCACGCGTAGCCCGCGATCGCGACATGCACGATGATCGAGCCACCGACGATCGCTGCCAGCCGACGGTCGACGCGATCTGCGAGCGACTGGCGCAGCGATGCCGGTAGCTGCATCTTCGGCGCGGGCCGCGGCGTCGCGACGTCCTGGAACAGGAGCGTCACGTCACCGAGCGTCAGCGTGCCGCGTGCCGTGGAGCCAACGACCTCGGCACCCGCGGGCGGATGGAGTGCACCGTCCGAGCCGAACAGCACGTGCTCGCGGGGGAGGCCCTCGACGGGAACGGACAGCGCGCAGCGGGTGGACTGGCCGAACGTGACGGCGGTTCCGATCGGGAACACCTGTTCCTCGACCAGCTCGCCGGAAATCACGATACCAACCCGGAAGGAGCGCGCGGAAGTCGTCATGATCGTTGGAAACGCCCGAACTATGCGCCCGGTCTAAGGATTCGCTGGCGGCAGAGATACGTCTGCCATTGCGGACGGGGCGAGAAACGGATATATGTCTGTCATTGCGGACGTACGGGCGTAGCCATCTGCGGACCCTCGAGGACGAGGCCGTTCACATCCTTCGCGAGCTCGCGGCGGAGCGTGAGCGGCCGTGCCTGCTGTTCTCGGGCGGCAAGGACTCGATCGTCCTGCTCCGCCTCGCCGAGAAGGCATTCCGCCCGGCGCGGTTTCCGTTCCCGCTCGTCCACGTCGACACCGGGCACAACTTCCCCGAGACGATCGAGTACCGGGACCGCACGGTGGCCGAGCTCGGCGAGCGACTGATCGTCGCGCACGTGCAGGACTCGATCGATCGTGGCCGCGTGACCGAGGAGACCGGGCCGCGCGCGTCCCGCAACCGCCTGCAGACCACCACGCTGCTCGATGCGATCGAGGAGAACCAGTTCGATGCCGCGATCGGCGGCGCGCGACGCGACGAGGAGAAGGCGCGCGCGAAGGAACGCATCTTCAGCCACCGCGACGAGTTCGGTCAATGGGATCCGAAGAACCAGCGTCCCGAGCTGTGGTCGCTCTACAACGGCCGCGTTCGCAAGGGCGAGCACCTGCGCGTGTTCCCGCTGTCGAACTGGACCGAGCTCGACGTGTGGGAGTACATCCGGCTCGAGGAGATTCCGCTGCCGTCGATCTACTTCACGCATCAGCGCGAGGTGTTCGAGCGCGACGGCATGCTCTACGCCAACAACCCGTTCATCACGCTGCTGCCGAAGGAGACGATCCGCACCGAGACCGTCCGCTTCCGCACGATCGGCGACATGACGTGCACGGGCGCCGTACGGTCCGAAGCAGCGACACTGGAAGATGTGATCGCCGAAGTTGCCGCCGCGACGATCACCGAGCGTGGTGCCACGCGTGCGGACGATCGCCACACCGAGGCTGCGATGGAAGATCGTAAACGCGAAGGGTACTTCTGATGTCCGTTGCCATCGCGCCCCAGCTCGTCGTCACGCCCGGTCTCGAGGAGAACAGCGACCTGCTTCGCTTCACGACCGCCGGCTCCGTCGACGACGGCAAGTCGACCCTGATCGGCCGCCTGCTCTACGACACCAAGACGGCATTCATCGATCAGCTCGAAGCCGTTGAGGATGTGTCGCGGCGCCGTGGCGATGAGCGCGTGAATCTTGCGCTACTCACCGACGGCCTGCGCGCCGAGCGCGAGCAGGGCATCACGATCGACGTCGCGTACCGCTACTTCGCGACCAAGCGCCGCAAGTTCATCATCGGCGACACGCCTGGCCACGTGCAGTACACGCGCAACATGGTCACCGGCGCGTCGACCGCGCAGCTGACGATCGTCCTCGTCGATGCGCGTCAGGGAATCCTGGAGCAGTCCCGTCGCCACGCACAGATCGCTGCGTTGCTCCGCATCCCGCGCATCGTGTTCGCCGTCAACAAGATGGACCTCGTCGAGTGGAACGAGGTTCGCTTCCGCACGATCGAGACCGAGCTGCGCGAGCTCGCGGCGCGCCTCGATATCGAGGACGTTCAGATCATCCCGGTCAGCGCACTCACCGGCGCGAACGTCGTCGAGCGCGCGGTCGAGATGCCCTGGTACACCGGCCCTACCCTGCTCCATCACCTCGAGACCGTGCCTACCGCGACCGATCGCTCGCTCGGCGATGCGCGCTTTCCGGTCCAGTGGGTGATTCGCCCGCAATCCGACGCGCACCACGACTATCGCGGCTATGCGGGCCAGGTCGCTGGTGGCGTGCTGCGTCCCGGCGATGAGGTGATCGTGCTGCCGTCCGGCCGGCGGACCACCATCTCCCACATCGAGGAGAGCGGCCGCTCGATCGACGCCGCGTACCCACCGATGAGCGTCACGCTTCACCTCGCCGACGATGTCGATGTCGGGCGCGGCGACGTGATCTGCCGCCCGGCCCACCAGCCCACCGTGGGCCAGGACCTCGAGGCGATGATCTGCTGGATGACCGACAAGCCGCTGCAGGCCAAGGGTCGCTATGCGATCAAGCACCTGACGAAGTGGTCCCGCGCGATCGTCAGCGAGCTGGTGTCCCGCCTCGACATCAACTCGGGTGACCAGGAAGCTGCCCCCCGAGAGCTCGGCCTCAACGCGCTGGGCCGCATCAAGCTCCGCACGACCTCGCCGCTGGTCTACGACCCCTACCAGGCGAACCGGACCACCGGGTCGTTCATCCTGGTCGACGAGACCACGAACGCCACGGTCGCCGCCGGGATGCTGTTACCCGGCCTGTCGTCGAGCGAGTGGAACATCTGATCCGCGAGCGCTGACGCGGATCAGCCCTCGACGACGCCAATCCCAGAGCGGCGAGCCCGCGTGTCGCGAAGCACGAAGTCGACATCGGGTGTCGCCTCGGCCTCGATGAAAATCTGATACGAGAACAGCGTTGGTAACACCCGGATGGCAAGGATGTTGGCAGCCAGCAGGAACCGCGACACCGCGTTGTCGCCGAGAGCCTTCGGAATCGGCGCCGGGACGCCCTCGAGCTTCTTGATCCGGAATCCGGCGTCCTCGAGAAGACGTCGGATCGAGCGGAACGTGAACAACCGCGTATGCGTGCGGTCGAGAATGCCGCTCTTGCCGTAGTTGAACTGACCGGCGAGCAGCATCAGACGCATGGTGATGAACGCGACGTTCGGCGTTGTCAAAACCAGGGTACGCGGGGAGTAGTCGAACTGCTCGCGCAGGCTGTCGATCGCACGCTCGGGGTCCTTGAGGTGCTCGATCACATCGAGCATCAGCACATAGTCGAACTCGCGGACGGAGAGCGCGAGCGGCTCGTCGAGGTCTTGCGCGTGTACCTTGATGTTGCCGATCTGCGGCAAAGCCGTGGGCGCGTGCTGGTCAACGACCGTCACCTGGCAGCCCTGCTTGTGCAGCTCAGTGGCGATTCCGCCCGGGCCTGCTCCGAGGTCGAGAACGGCCGAGCCAGGTTTGACCGCTGACAGCGCGTACGTGTGACTCGACGCGTAGCCCAGCTTCAGATCGTAGTGGTCCGAGCCCGTCCTCGAATCGGTGTCGTATCGACGGCGAAACAAAATACCGGCGCGATGAGCCGCGTACCGCAGCGTCGCGATCGCGACATTGCCCGCGTATTTCATTCCGTTGACGCGCGAGATCTCGTCGCCGTAATACGTCGGAATGGGGAGCTCGAGAATGCGCGCCTTCGAATCGAGGAGCTGCAGGATGATCTCGGTATCGAAGTGAAAATCGTTCGAGTTGAGACGGAACGGCAACCGCTTGAGCGTCGCGACCCGATAGATCCGATAGCCGCTGTGGAACTCGGTGAGCGCCGTGCCAAGGACTGCGTTCTGAAACTTGGATAGGATCTTGTTGCCGACGAACTTGTACAGCGGCATGCCGCCCGCGAGAGCACCGCCGCGCGTCATCATGCGGCTGCCGAAAACCGCGTCGGCTTCGCCCTCATGAATCGGTTGGACGAGACGCGGTAATTCCTCAGGAGCGTACTGCCCGTCGCCGTGGACCATCGCAACGTAATCGAATCCGTTCTCGATCGCGTAGGTGTAGCCGACCTTCTGATTGCCGCCGTAGCCTTGGTTCACGTGGTTGCGGAGGACCACGATCTTGATCTCGAGGTGCTCGCGCCGATACTCGTGACCGACGTCGCTCGTGCTGTCATCCGACGCGTCGTCGACGACGCAGACCTCGCACTCGTACTCGTCCATCAGCTTGCGCGGGATGCGATCAAGAACGCTGCGTAACGTCGACTCCGCGTAGTACGCGATGACGAAGATGAGGAGCCGCGGCCGGTGTCCGCTCGTCTGCTTCATGGTGACCTTGGTTGCCCGACGGGTACTGGGCGTTCGAACAGAAGGAGGGAGACTCCATCATGCTTACCCATCGGACGCATCTGAAACTGCTCAGGTTCCAGCCGAGACTTGAGCCAAGGCCCCCAAACCACTGCCGAATCTCCCCGCCCGATGAAGATGAGGCGCTCGTGACGCGGGGAGAACGCGATCAGCTTCTCCGCCGCATAGTCTCGTAACTCCGGGACCTCGTCTGGCAACCGAAGAATCTCGCCGTGAGGGGGATACGTCGCCAGCGGGGCGTTCAAGAACTTCACCCGCTCCGGATCACGCAGCCAGTCGAGCTGAGATGCCTCGACGAACCCACACGCGCACATCACGCCGGCGCTCCCTCCTGGGTCGAGTCGATTGATCTCGGCGATGGCTTCGCGCCAGTCCTCGCGCGGGAATGGACGGAACCGTAGTGCGACGAACGACACGGCGACAAGGCCGAGTACGACGATCGGTGCTCCGTGCGCCGGACGTAGCCCGCGGAGATACCAGCCGGCGAGAACCGCGACGCCCGGCTCGGCAGCGATCACGTACATCGGCGCAAAGATCTTCGTCGCCGTGAAGCGAGAGATGCAGAACATCACGAGCACAGGAACGAGCAGCCAAGCGAAAGCGAACCATGGCGCGCGCCGCTGCCGCTCGATGCGAGCACCGGCGATCACGCGAGCGGCGACCAAGCCGACGAGCAGGCCGGCGAGCGTCACGGGTGGTACGAGCGCCATTGCGAGGGCCTTGAGTCCGGGAGTGCCGGTCCACGAATAGGTCCCGCGCTTCGCGAGCACGGCGAGGAACTGCGGGACCAGGGGCAGCAACAGAACACCCACTGCTGCTGCGGCGATCACGACCTGCAGCAGGGTCACTCGCGTCGCAGCGCGCCGCGCCTCGACAGCATGAATGATGTGAACGATGAACATGACCCCGAGCAGGTAGTGCGCATAAACGGTGAGTGCAGCGCACACGACATAGAGCGCCGCAAACCGCCGCTGCGCGGTCTGAAACCACCGTACGAGACCGAACATCGCGCCGACCACCATCACGATGCCTAGCGCGTAAGGGCGCGCGTCATTTGCCTCCATGACGATCTTCCAGCTCGTCACGAACACCGCCGCCGCGAGAAGCGCACCGGTGCGATTCGTGAGCGCTGCGACGAGCCGGTACATCAGAAATGCGGCAACGGCCATGAACATGACCGAGGGCAAGCGAAGGACGATCTCGTTACCCTGCCCGACGATGCGGGCCACCCATGCGATCACGAAGTAGAAGGGCGACTGGCCCTGATAGGTGAGCGAGCGATCGACAGTGTCCTCGAGCCCGCCCGACACGACCCAGAACGTACCGGTCTCATCGAGCCATAGACCCCGGCCGAGCCCGGGCAGCCAGAGAAGCGCGGCTCCTGCGAGGATCGCGAGCACGGTCCAAGGGCGAGAGGGCTTCTCTAGGTCCGCCATCGGATCCGCTGCGCCATCGGCGCGGACTGTACCATTCGCGAGCAGCGACGGCAGACGCTGCTCGCCCGGGCGAGTCCGACGTCTGCCCTACTGATTTGCCCGGCCCACCGCAGCGACGCGAACGTTTAGTCGCTACGATTGAGCCGGTGTCAGGACGTCTCGAGCAGCTTGGTCGCCAGATTCGCCGCCTCCGCACCACCGCTTCGGATCCGGGTCGCACGCTCCAGCGCGCGCTTCATCTCGCACTCGATCTAGCGCGCGAGCAGACCGGCAACGAGGACGGCGACTTCACGACGCTCGCCGCCAAGGGGCTGATCGAGGATGAGCTCGCCGCCCGCATGGAACGGCTCGTTAACCGCGAACGCCTCGACGGCACCGATGTCACCGACGAGACGATCGTCGACCTCGACGTGTTTCTGCGCTCGATCGAGCTCGGACATCCTGCGCAGCCGATCGAGGTGCCGGCGCTCGGAGAGTCGCCGAAGCTGCCGCCCGGAACGCACCGCGCGAGCGTGAACGTCAGTGGCCGCGTGGTCAGCGTCGTCGGCCGCGATGGCCGCGCGTTCGTGCTCGTCGACGATCGGCCGGTCGGTCAGCCCTTCGATCTGGGCCAGGTCCCGATGCGACCCGCCGCGCTCGAGCGTGATCGCGACGGCACCGCGCGGATCACGTGGGCCGGCGAGCTCAGCCTCGAGATCGCGCCGGACTTCCACAGCGTCGT
>JBBQFU010000290.1:0-11063 GCA_038322185.1 Haliangiales bacterium | reverse complement strand
TGACGATCGCCGACATCGCCGCCTGCAGCTGCATCATCACGAGGCCGGAGTCGAGGCCGTGGCCCGACACGTCGCCGATCGCGAGGAACGCCCCCTGCGGCGTGACGAGCACGTCGTAGTAGTCCCCACCGATGTCGGTCGCTGGCTGCATGGCCGCCGCGATCTCCCAGCCCGGAACGTTGAGATCACGCGGCAGGATCTGGCTCTGGACCTTGCGCGCGATCTCGAGCTCTTCGTCGTGCTTCGCCTTCTTGACGGCGGACTCGAGCAGCACTTGCTGCGCGTTCTTGGCGTCGGTGATATCGAACGCGACGCCCTGGAGGAACATCGGCCGGCCGAGCTCGTCGCGAATCACGCGGGCCTCGCCGTGGACCCACACGATCCGGTTGTCGCGGGCCATGAACCGGCACTCGGCACGGAACGGACCACCGGTCTGGCAGCCGCGCGCGAACTCCTCGTTCCACATCGGCCGGTCGGCGGGATGGAGGCGCCAGTACCAGAGGAACGGGTCCTCGAGCCATTCCTTCTGCGAGTACCCGAGCATCGCCTCGATGTGCGGGCTGACGTAGATCTCATTCTTGCCCTCGCCGAGCACGGCCATGAACGTGACCGCAGGAATCTGCTCGACGAGCGTACGGAAGCGCGCCTCGGCTTCGCGCAGCCGCTGCTCGGCATCGGCGACGGGATCGAGGACGGTCTGCGGTGACGCCGAGTCCTCCTTCGGATCGCCCCAGGTCAGGTGCTCGATCCCAGGCGACAGGTTCGGGAACAACGCGCTCATCACCTGGGTGAGGAACTCCTCGGCATCGGCGAGTGCGGCGAGCGTGGCGAGGTCGGCCTGCAGCGCGGCCTCATCGAGGGACTCGAGGTCGCGGTCGTGCTGGCCGGTCGTGGAGCTCATGGCGGACCTCCGTGGTCATCGAGCCAGCCATACCAGGCGGCCAGGCCATCCCCGCTCGTCGCCGACACGCCGATCACGCGAGCGCGCGGGTTGACCTCGGCGACGGCGGCGACGAAGCGCGCGCGATCGAACGGTACGTACGGCAAGAGATCGGTCTTGGACAGCAGCACGAGGCTCGCGGCGCGGAACATGTGCGGATACTTCAGCGGCTTGTCGTCGCCCTCGGTCACGCTCGCGAGAAGAACTTTCGCGCGCTCGCCCAGATCGAACAGCGCGGGGCACACGAGGTTGCCGACGTTCTCGATCATCACCAGCGAGCCCTTGGCCGGATCGAGCTCGGGGAGCGCCTTGGCGACCATCATCGCGTCGAGGTGACAGCCGGTGCCGGTATTGATCTGCACCGCGCGGGCGCCGGCTGCACGAATGCGCTCGGCGTCGCGAGCGGTCGCCTGATCGCCCTCGATCACCACGATCTCGCGGCGCCCTGCCAGCTCGCGGATCGTCCGCTCGAGGAGCGTGGTCTTGCCTGCACCCGGCGAGCTGACGAGGTTGAATGCGGTGACGCCGCGACCAGCGAGCCAGCCGCGATTGCGCTCGGCGAGCTGGCTGTTCTTGGCGAGCAGCTCGTGCTCGACCTTGATCCGGCGGTGGAGCGCCTCGTGCTCGGAGGGCTCGAGGTGCGCGTGGTCGTGATGGTCATGACCATGATCGTGGTCGTGGTCGTGGTCGTGTGGCATCGAGTCACATCCGCATGTGGCGCACATTTCAGCTCACCTCCAGCTCGCGAATCCGCAGGTCCTCGCCCGCGATCAGTTCCAGATCGGTGGTGCCGCAGGTGCAACGGCCGAACGGCATCGTCAGCTCCTGCTCGGCGCCGCACGTGCGGCACTTGCCGCGACCCGCGATCTCGACGATCTCGAGCGAGCAGCCCTCGAGCGGCGAGCCTTCGATCGCAGCGTCCCACGCGAAGGCGAGCGCATCGGGGAGCACGGCGGTCAGGCGCCCCACCTCGACGACGACGCGAAGCACGTGTGCCGTCCCTGCCCGCTCGGCGGCCAGCTCCGCGATCTCCATCGCGATGCCTAGCTCGTGCATCCGGCCTCCAGCTCGGCGACCAGCTCGCCAACCATGAGCACTGCAGGGTCGATTGCGGCGGTGACCGGTTCCGAGAGGCCGACCGCGATGTCACCGTCGTCGTCACCGAGGCGCGCGGGCTCGCAGCCGACCAGGCGCAGATGGCGCGGCGGCGTGCCGAGCGTGGCGGCGAGCGCGAGAACCGACGCCGGATCCATCGCATGGGTCTGCAGCTCGGGCGTCGCGGCGCCCGGTGTGGGCTCGATCTTGTAGAGCGTTCCGGGTGCACCACCGCGGGCGACCGCGTCGACGAGGATCGCGGCATCGATTCCGCTGGTCAGCGCGAACGCCAGGTCCATGCCGCGGATGCCGTAGTCGACGACCTGGATGTGCGTGGGCCACGCGCGCTCGAGGAGCTTCGCGGCAACCGCCGAGCCGAAGCCGTCGTCCCCGAGGAAGATGTTGCCGATACCGGCGATGAGGATCTTCACGTGAGCACCTCGAGCTCGTCGGGACGGAAGAAGAAGCGGTGTCCCGGCATGCCGGTGGCGCCGAGGTCCGCGCCCGGATCATCGTCGAGCGTGACGGCGCAGTGGACGTTGCCCTCGAAGTCGCGCTCCACCGACGCAACGGTCGCGAGCTTGCCCACGAGCAGAAAGTCGAACGCGTCGGTGCGGCGAGCCGCGGTCGCAGGCGCTGGCCGCAGCCGCACGCGCGAGCCCTGCCGCGGCCAGCTTGTCTTCACCACGCCGTGCAGCTTGGCGGTCTGCTCGATCCCGAGCGCCTCGGTACGCGCGATCAACGTCGCGATCTTGGGGTCCGCTGCGGATGCCTCGCGCTTCTCGTCGTCGGTCATCGTGAGCACGCGTAGCGTGAGCATCTCGTCCATCTCGGTGCCGTCGAAGAAGTCGCCCGGGCTCTGCGGCGCGATCTCGGGATAGTCCGGCAGGATGATCGGTGAGGCGAGCATCGCGCCCGGGCCGGCAAGGATCGCGTACAGCCCGGTCGAGCGACAGGCTGCCACGGCCGCCGCCGCGTGCGCGGGCGGATCGATCGACGACACGAACGCGCCGTCGAGTACGACGTGGACAGATGCGGGCGATACGTCCATCACGCTCTCGCGATCGACCTCGCCGGTGATCTGGGTGTCGTTGCGAACCTCGACCGCGCAGCGCCACAGGCCTTCACCTGCCGGCTCGACGACCGTGGTGATCGCGACCGCGATGCCATCGACCTCGCCCGACGCCGAGAGGCGATGCTCGTGTGCACCCTCCCCGCGCGGCAGGCGGAGGAAGCGAACCTCGACGGTGACCTCGGGCGACGTGGCCACCACCTCGACGCGCAGGAACGACGGCTCGAGCATGCGCTCGGCCCACGCGCGCGGATAGATCACGCCAAACGCGAACCGCTTCTGGTTCTTCAGCGCGCTCGGACGGTACGGATACAGGGCGTAGCCCTCGTACAGGACTGCATGGACGAGCGCTTCAATACTCACGCAGACGCTCCGGCGTGCGCGGCAATCACGCGAGCAAGCGCAGCGGGCGCCTCGGGGCCGCCGGTGATGCCACGCCAGCTCTCGCGCAGCGCGGCGATCATCTCGAACACCACGTCGATACCAGCAAGCCACGCGCCGCCACCGGGCAGCGTCGACAGCACGAGCGCCTCGACCTCGGGGACCAGCGGGGTATGCAGTGCGGCAAGGAGGCGTTCGCACTGCGAGGCATCGAGCTCGCTCTCGACGAGCCCGGCTGGACCCGGATATCCGACGACGGTGCGGCCGTCATCGCGCACGATGATCGTCGACACGCCGACGGGCACACCGAGCTCATCGAGCCACAGGCTGGCGTCGAGCGTCAGCCGCTCGAACCGGCGCGGCACGCGGCGATACTTCGCGGTGCCGGTCGGGATGATCACGGCGCAGCCCAGGCACGCGCAGCGAACCTGCCGAGCGCGCGGCTCGTACAGGTGCTCGTGCTGAGCGGCGAGCGGAGCGGCGCACAGCTCACAGCGGTCGACGTTCTGCACGCGCCGCGTGGCCTGGTACAGGCGCTTCACGTCACCACCCTCAGGCGATCGAGCGGCACGAAGCCCTGCGGCGCGACGGGTTTGCCGCTGACCTCGAGCTGCACCGAGTCCGCGTCGGGTGCGCGCGCGATCACGATCGCCTCGACCATCGTGCGCACGCGGTCGTTGTCAGAAGCCGCACCGCGATCGGCGGTCACGCGCACGCGCACGCCGCCACCGATCATCGCGTCGACGCCCTCGAACGTCACGCCAACCGAGGACAGCTCCTTGGTCGCCGCCGCCAGCGCCCTCTCGGCGCGCACCGCGGGCGCATCGGGATGCTGGCCGCACAGCACGAGCAGATTACCGACAAGCTCGTCGTCAGCGAGCTGGCGAGATATGTCCGGCCCCGCCAGGTCGGTCACGCGTTGCAGCCCGTCACCGACGAGGTCGATGAGCGAGGCCGCGAGCGCCTTCACGAGCCCGCGCGCCTGTGGATCGGGGAGCGCCTCGGCTTCGGCGAGCAGCCGCTCGATGGTGGCGATCGCGTCGCTCATTTCACGTGCGCTCCGAGCGTGGGCGAGTGCTTCACCTCGATCACACGGCCGTCGCCCATGTACATGTGCACGCCGCACGGCAGGCACGGATCGAAGCTGCGCACGGTTCGCATGATGTCGATGCCCTTGAAGTTCTCCTGGCTGCTCTCCTCGAAGATCGGGGTGTTCTGCACCGCGTCCTCGTAGGGCCCCGGCGTGCCATTCGAGTCACGCGGCGACGCGTTCCACGGGGTCGGCGGGTACGGATGGTAGTTCGCGATCTTGCCGTCCTTGATCACCATGTGGTGCGAGAGCACCCCGCGCACGGCCTCGTGGAAGCCGCACCCGATCGCCTCGTCGGGCACCTTGAACGGAACGAACGTCTCGGTGCGTCCCGCGTGGACCTCGGCCATCGCCTTGTCGATGAAGTACAGCGCCATGCCGGCCGCGTACGCCTGGAAGTACGTGCGCGCGCGGTTGCGTTCGATCGTGTTCGCGTACTTCGGAATCTTCCACTCGAACCGGACTTCCTTCGACAGGCCGGTTCCAGGCAGGTTGATCTCGACCGAGCGGCCGAGCGCCTTCACGTAGCCAACATCGACGCGCTTCGCGAGCGCAGTTGCCCACAGGCGCGCGAGCGGACCGCCACCGGTGTCGAGCGCGAGCAGCTCGCCGGTCTTGGGATGCTGCCAGCGCGGCGACATCACCCACGTGTACTTGCCGCCGAAGTCGCGCTTCTGCGGCTTGGGCAGCGTGGTCTGGTTCCACGGATGCCGAGGATCGATCGGGTTGCCGAGCGGGTCCTGCTTGACGAACTGTTCCCCGGGAACCCAGTCGTCGTAGAACGAGCTGCCGAGCAGGATGCGCAGTCCGACGTTGATGTCGACCAGGCTCGTGGTCACGAGCTCGTCGTCGACCACCACGCCGGGCGTCACGTACATGTCGCGGCCCCACGACGCCATGGTCTCGTAACGGAAGTCGCACGTGTCGGGGTTCTGGAACGAGCCCCAGCAGCCGAGGAGCACGCGGCGCTTGCCGACCTGGTCGTAGCCCGGCAGCGCGTCGAGGAAGAAGTCGAACAGGTCGTCATGCAGCGGCACGCACCGCTTCATGAACTCGATGTACTTCATCAGGCGCACGAGGTAGTCGTTGAACAGCTGGACACTCGGCACGGTGCCAACGCCACCCGGCATCAGCGTCGACGGATGGACGTGCCGTCCCTCCATCAAGCAGAACGCCTCGCGCGTGACGCGGCTCATGTGCAGCGCCTCGCGATAGAATTCGCCCGTGAACGGGTTGAGCGCCTTCATGATGTCGCCGATGGTGCGGTAGCCGTGCTTCTCCGAGCTCGGCGCGAGCGTGGTCTCCGCCTTCGCCCACACCGAGGGATTGGTCTCCTTGACCATCTGCTCGCAGAAGTCGACGCCGACCAGATTATCCTGGAACAGGTTGTGGTCGAACATGTACTCGGCGGCCTCGCCGAGGTTCACGATCCACTCGGCGATGTGCGGCGGCCGGATGCCGAACGCCATGTTCTGCGCGTAGACCGCGCACGTGGCGTGGTTGTCACCGCAGATGCCGCAGATGCGGCTGGTGATGAAGTGCGCGTCGCGCGGGTCCTTGCCCTTCATGAACACGCTGTAGCCGCGGAAGATCGAGGAGGTCGAGTGACACTCGGTGACCTGCTTGTTCGCGAAGTCGATCTTCGTATAGATGCCGAGGCTGCCGACGATCCGCGTGATCGGATCCCAGTTCATTTCGACGATGCTCATGCGTCCTCCCTCTTCACCGTCGGCTTGCGCCAGTCGGGTTCCTTGTTCAGCGAGCTCTTGGTGAAGTTGCGCAGCGCACGCACCGTGCGGCCATACATCAGGACCGCGGCCGTCGACATCTTGGCGCCCGGCGGCTCCTCGCCGAACGGCATGAACTTGTCGGGGAAGCCCGGCATCGTGCATCCGATGCAGACGCCGCCGACGTTGGGGCAACCACCGACGCCGTTGATCCAGCCGCGCTTGGGCACGTTGCACAGCACCACCGGTCCCCAGCACCCGAGCTTGACGATGCACTTCTTGCTGCCGAACGTGGCCGCGAAGTCGCCCTGCTCGTAGTAGCCGCCGCGATCGCACCCCTCGTGCACGGTCTGGCCGAACAGCCAGCGCGGGCGCAGCGCCTCGTCGAGCGGAATCATCGGAGCCTGGCCCGCTGCCTGGCGCAGCAGGTACAGCACGACCTCCATGAACGAATCGGGCTGCACCGGGCAGCCGGGGACGTTGACGATGGGGATATCGCCCTTGCTGCGGTAGTCCCAGCCGAGGTGATCGGCGACGCCCATCGCGCCGGTCGGGTTCCCGGCCATCGCGTGGATGCCGCCGTAGGTCGCGCAGGTACCGATCGCGACGACCGCCCACGCATGCTTCGCCAGCTGGTCGACCCAGTCGACGGTCTTGATCGGCTGGCAGGTCTCCTTGTCGGTGCCAAGCGCTGCCCAGTAGCCCTCTGCCTTGTTGTGCTCGTTGGGCATCGAGCCCTCGATCACGAGCACGAACGGGTTCTTCATGTTGCCGGCGGCCGCCTCGTAGAACGGAGCCATGAACGCATCGCCGTTCTCGTAGGCAAGCAGCGGGTGGTGCAGCTTCACCTTCGGAAGCCCCGGAAGCATGCCGAGCACGATGTCTTCGATCGACGGTTGCGTCGCCGCGGTGATCGACACCGAGTCGCCATCGCAGCTGAGCCCTGCCGTGATCCACAAAATCTCGACGGTCGACATGGTTTCCCTTCCGTTAGCAGATGCGGGGAAGTGGTTCCCCCGCGAGCATCGCGACGATGCGCTCTCCACCCGCACGTGACGCGAGTGTGAGCAAACCAGGGTGCGAGTCGACACACGTGCCGACGATGGCGGCCTCGCGGCCGAGCGGGTGATTTCGCAGTGCCGCCAGCGCGCGGTCGGCGTCGACGGCCGGGACCACCGCGACGATGCGGCCCTCGCTCGCCATGTGCAGAGGATCGAGTCCCCACAGCTCGCACGCAGCGCGGACCTCGGCTCGCAGTGGCAGCGCCGTCTCCTCGAGCCGCACGCCCAGGCGCGACGCCTCGGCCAGCTCGGTGAGCGCGCTCGCGATGCCGCCGCGCGTGGGATCGCGCATGCAGCGAACATTCGGCACGGCGGCGAGCAGCGCGCGCACGAGGCCGATGACCGGCGCGACATCGCTCTGCAGCGCGGTCTCGACCTCGATGCCCTCGCGGACGCTGAGGATCGCGACGCCATGGTCACCGAGCGGACCGGACACCAGGATCCGATCGCCGACGCGCGCGTTCGCGATCGACAGCATTCGTCCCGCCGGCACGATGCCGACGCCCGTGGTCGTGATGAAGATGCCGTCGGCCTTGCCACGCTCGACGACCTTGGTGTCACCGGCGACGATGCGGACCTCGGCCTCGCGGCAGGCCTCGTGCATCGACGCGACGATGCGCTGCAAGTCGGTGATGAGCAGGCCCTCCTCGAGGATGAACGACGTGGTGATCCAGCGCGGCTCGGCGCCGGCGACAGCGAGATCATTCACCGTGCCGTCGATGGCGAGGCGACCGATGTCACCGCCTGGGAAGAAGATCGGCGACACCACGAACGCATCCGTGGTCACCGCGATGCGATCGCCGCCCGGCGCTCCTAACCCGCTGACACCCAGCGTCGCGGCATCCTCGAGGGGCGCTGCTGGATCGAGCCCGAATCCCGGCACGAACAAACGCGTGACGAGGTCGGCCGACAGCCGGCCACCCGAGCCGTGCCCGAGCACGATCCGGTCGTACTTGCTGATCGGGATGGGACAGTCAACCGGGCTCATCCGGTGATGTCTTCCTCGCCGCGCGCGACATGGATCATGTCCCACAGCACGTGGAGCAGCGCGACGTGCGCTTCCTGGATGCGATGGATCGCGAAGCTGGGGACGATGAAGACGTGATCGCACTGGGCGACCATGCGGCCGCCGTCTTTGCCGGAAAAGCCAACGTTGATCGTGCCGAGCTCGCGACCGGCGGCCAGCGCGCGATTGACGCTGGACGACTGACCGCTCGTCGACAGGCCGAGCAGCACGTCGCCACGCCTGGCGTGCATACGCAGCGAGTGCGCCCATGCCATCGAGAAGTCTTGATCGTTCGCGATCGCCGACATCAGCGTGGGATCGGCGGGGAGCGCGAGCGCACGAATGGCGGGCCGGCGCGCGATCACGGGATGCATGAACTCGACGGCGACGTGCATCGCGTCCGCAGCGCTGCCACCGTTGCCGACGACATAGAGCGTCGCGCCGGCATCGAACGCCGTCGCGAGCGCGCGAGCGCAGGCAGCGAGCTTGTCGGCCTCGGCGGCGAACAGCGCCTCGATTGTCTGCGCGCTCTCCTTCGCCTTGCGCAGGATCGACTCGCGCATGGCCTCGTCGGAGACCGTCATGACGCCACCTCGCGCTTGCGGCCGTAGAGGAAGTACGCCGAGCACGCGCCCTCGTTCGACACCATCGTCGCGCCCAGCGGCCGCTCGGGCGTGCACTCGGAGCCAAACGCCGGACAGTCGCACGGCTTCGCGAGCCCCCTCAGGATCCGGCCGCTGATGCAGACCGAGGGCTCGCGCGTGATCACATCATCGACCTCGAAGCGCCGCTCGGCATCGAGGTCGCGCAGCTCGGCGCGCAGGCGCAGGCCGCTCTTGGGGATGATGCCGAGACCGCGCCATGCTCGATCGCACGTCTCGAACACCTCGTCGAGAAGCGCGCGCGCAGGCGGGTTGCCCTCTTCGCGCACGACGCGCCCGTACTGGATCTCGACCTCGGCCTTGCCGGCCTCGAGCTGGCGCACGCAGCGAAGCACACCATCGAGCAGGTCGACCGGCTCGAACCCGGTGACGACGATCGGCACCCTGTAGCGCTTCGCGATCGGCGTGTACTCCGATGTGCCCATGATCGTGCAGACGTGGCCGGGACCGAGGAAACCCTGCACGCGATTGTCGGCCGCCTGCAGGATGTTGGTCATCGACGGCGGCACGAGCACGTGCGAGACGAGCGCGCTGAAGTTCTTCACGCCGCGCTTGTGCGCGAGCGCGATCGCCATCGCATTGGCGGGCGCGGTGGTCTCGAAGCCGATCGCGAAGAACACGACCTGACGGGCCGGGTTCGCTTCGGCGAGCTTGAGCGCGTCGAGGGGAGAGTAGACGACGCGGACATCGGCGCCCTTGGCGCGCAGCGCCAGCAGATCGCCGTGCGAGCCGGGCACTCGCAACATGTCGCCGAACGAACAGAAGATCACGCCAGGCTGCGCCGCGATCGCGTGAGCACGGTCGATGGTCTGCAGCGGTGTGACGCACACCGGGCAGCCCGGACCATGCACGAGCTCGATCCCGGCGGGCAGAAGCGTATCGAGGCCGTACTTCACGATGCTGTGCGTCTGCCCACCGCAGACCTCCATCAGCACCCACGGCCTGGTGGCGACCGCACCGATCGCATCACGCAGCCGGGCGACCGTGTCCCCCTGGCGGTACTCGTCGATGAACTTCATGACGCCCCCGACATGGCGTCTTCGAGCTGGCCCAGCTCCTCGAACAGATCGTAGAGCCGCTTGGCCTCGGCCTCGTCGAGCTTGCTGAGCGCGAAGCCGACGTGCACGAGCACGTACTCGCCGACCTTCACGTCCGGCACGTGGGCGAGGCAAACCTTGCGCGCGACACCACCGAAGTCGACACGGCCCATGAGCACACCGGCTTCGTCGGCGACATCGACCACCTTGCCCGGTACGCCGAGGCACATCTCAGGCAACTCCTTCGCGCGCCGCGGCGACCGCGAGCTGGCCGAAGGCGAGCCCGCCATCGTTGGGCGGCATGCGCCGGTGGACATGCGGGACGAGCCCCAGCGCGCGCAGCCGCGCCGGCACTTCCGCCGCAAGGATCGAGTTCTGGAACACACCGCCCGACAGCACGACATCGCGCAGGCCCTCACCGTGCGCGAGCTGCGCGCAGGCGTGACCGATCAGCTCGACGAGTGTGGTGTGGAAGCGGCGCGCAATCCGCGACGGCGCGACGTGCTTGCGCGCATCCTTCGCGATCGCCCGGATCATCGGGGCCACCACGATGTCCTCGCCGGCGAGCTCGAATGGATATGCAGGCTCGGGGCCTGCGCCACGTGCGAGCGCCTCGAGCATCATCGCCGCCTGCCCTTCAAAGTCGGAGCTCATCGCGATACCCGCGATCGCGGCGACCGCATCAAATAGCCGGCCCGCACTCGAGGTCCGCGTGGCGCGGCCACACAGCGCCGCCACGCGCTCGGCATCGGGATGCATGTCGGCGTAGGGCTCGCCGGCAGCTGCGAGGTGAGCCACCGCCATGCGCCACGGCTCGAGCGCAGCGCGATCGCCGCCTGGCTGGGCCACGGTCTGCAGATGTGCCGCACGCCAGACCGCCGCCGGATCACCGACGAGGATCTCGCCACCCCAGATCGTGCCATCTCCGCCATACCCAGCACCGTCGAAGATCACCCCGATCGCAGGCCCATGCAGACCGGCATCCGCGAACA
>JBBQFU010000289.1:0-11108 GCA_038322185.1 Haliangiales bacterium | reverse complement strand
GAACGCGACGACGCTGCGGCGCCCTCCGCCCGGACAGCGGAGGACGGCGTCGGCGAACACGCGGCGCAACAGGTCGGCCCACGGCAGCCGGCGGGGACGCGAGCTGCGAGCCGATCCGGAATGCGTGCAGCTCGACTCGGCCGGGTGATCGGGATCCGTGGGCATGAGTGCGCGGAGCTTCGTGCGGTGTTTGCTGGCGGGCCCGAACACTCCTGCGTAGCGAACCAGGTGACGGCGTGACGGCGGGATGATGCCGACGAGCCGGCGCAGAAAGGCGACGGGTTCGCGAAAGAACCGCGCTAACAGCCCACCGAGACGTGTTCGGCGGTTGAGCGACAACGGACTCCGCGCAGAAATTCGCCACGAGCGTTGTGGCGAATTCGGGCCAGGGATTCTCAGGCAATTCCGAGCAACTACGTGGACTCACGAGGCTCAGCTTGGCGTCACACCCGAGATGCCGTACCCTCAGTTATCCCTCAACTTTGAGGGTAAGGAGAAAGCGTCATGCGACTCGAAGCAACCGTCCCCGACAATCGCGGCACCGCAGTCGTGCAGCTCGCCTGCGGGGCGAGGACATCGGGCTAGTTCGGGTTCCGACGCCTTACAGTCACGCCGACCTCGACGACCGGCAACTCGGCAGGCCCGGACGAAGATCCGCCCGAGCTGGTCGGCGGCGGTACCAAGGACTTTGAAACGCCGGATTTCGCATCGTGAACCATTTTCTCAATATCGGCGCGAAGCTCGTCGAGAGCAACGAGCGACATCGCGGCTTGATCACGAGGAAGCACGACGACGAAGAACACGCAATTGGCCCCGATCCCGATGCGGACCTCGCGCTCGCCTAGCGATGTTGTCAGCGTCTCGCCACGTAGCAGGCGTTCGAGCAGACCGCGACTCCTGACTTGCCGCGTTGCATCAACCCCGGTCGGATCGCCCCCAACCCCGGTCGGATCGCCCCCCGGATCGCCCCAACCCCGGTCGGATCGCCCCCGGATCGCCCCGGATCGCCCCCTGCATTGCGCAGCGATTCTATCAACCCCGGTCGGATCACCCCCGGATCGCCCCTATCAACCCCGGTCGGATCGCCCCACCGACGATCGCCTGCGCCAGAGCGTGGCTTGGCGGCTCGTCGCTCGACGAGGTGGTCGACGCCGCGCCGTTCCTCGCGCCTGTCAGGTGATCGCGACGTCGTCGCGGCCTCGGCCTGGACCTGCGCGAATACTGAGCGCGCGCGGGCGCGTGGTATGACTGCTTCGTGGTCCGCTTGCCCGCGTCGGTCGTCGTCGTCGTCGTCGTCGTCGTCGTCGTCGTCGTCGTCGTCAGCGGCGGTGTCGGTGCGTGCTCGGACTCGAGCGGCGGGATCCCCGATGCCCCGGTCGTCGCAGATGCAACAGCACAGGTCGATGCGCTCACGTTGATCGACTCGTGCGCGAACCATGCAGCTTCAGAGATGAACGCGACGCGACCTGGCAGCGGCATGTCGACAAGTGCTGCGTTCGACCGAATGCCGAAGCAGAACAGCCGAGCGGCCGTGTCGCAGGCAGCCACCCCCTGGTTGGCGAAGTCGGGGCCGGTCGTGTCAGCTCGGCCGCCGATCACGGATGTCATGGTCGCCACGGTCCAATCTCCGCACGAGAGCCCAGCGAGCATGGCCTGCGCACTGGTCGCGGTGACAATCGACGCGCTCGAACCGGTCAGCAGCGTACCGCGCTCGTCCATGTTGATCATGTGGCGAACCCCCAGCGCGAGATCTGCAACGCCGTCCGCGATCGGCAGACCATCTGGGCGCCTCCAGCCGCGGGCGTTCGCGAGCCGGTCCTTTGCGTGCGAGCTCGAGCTCGACAAGAACGCCACGAAGTCGCCTGCGAGGCCGGCCTCGCGCGCGGCGTCGGTACAACGCTGGTCGGCCGCCGCAACGCTTCCGAGGGAGCCCGGCAGGATCACGAACGACGATACAAAGCTGACATTGTTGCCGCCGACAGGTCCGCCCTCCCCGAGGAGCTCGTCATTTGCATCGACGCTGTGAGGGGGAGCAAAGCCGACCCGTCCGCACGCCACAGCGACGAGCGCGATCCAGACCAATCGGTGCAGCCGATGCGGTCGCACGAATCGAATCTCTCGCAAACCGTCCACGACGACACCGATCCTATCAGTCAGCGAGAGGAGCCGACAGATGGACCCGGTTCGTGCACGTGCCTGCCCGACCGACCCAGCCAACGAGATACCAGACGTTTCCGTTCCATCCAGCCTGCGGGCGTGGTTTGTCGTCCATTTCCTTGCAGACGTGGCGGCCGCACTACCGCTGTTCGTCGCTCCTCATGCGGTGCTAGCAAGACTACCGCTATTCGAAAGCCGTGGCCGAACACGACGGCACAACGCTCGTCGTCGCGGCACCACGCCGTGAGATCAGCTGCGACTACGCCTGCGACGCTGGCGAGGCCCAGGCGGCGTGCCCCGGCGACTGCACCCCATGAGCGCTGTGCGCAGTTACGAGCCGCTGCGCGGCTGCGCGGCGAGCTCGTCGAAGTCAATCGCGTCGCTCATCACGGCATCGGCCTTCACCACACGCTTCATGTGCTCGACGGCGGCCTCGTGCCACGCGCGTTGCTCTGATGCGATGCAGTCAACCGGCAAGACCACGCGATAATCGCGCATGTACGCATCGCTCGCGGTGAACAGCACGCAGTTGTCGGCGGCAAGACCGGTGATCACGAGCGTCGTCGTGCCGAGGTGGCGCAGCAGCAAGCCAAGCGGAGTCGCGTGGAACGCGGAGTGCTTCGCCTTTAGGATGAAGTAGTCATCGTTGTCGGTCAGCAGCTGCTCGACGAGCGGCCAGCCGCGCCGCCATCGTCGATGGATTTTCGCTCCACGCCGACACCTCCGACCGCCGCGGGCTCGAGCGCCTCGCTCGCTATATCCTGCGGCCCATCATCACCGCCGACCGCGTGACCTGGTGCCGTCGCCTCGCAACACTCCTGCCGCCTCGGCGCGGACACACCACCCGATTCCACGGGATTTTCGCTTCTGCACATCGACTCCGCGCGGCTCGAGGCGAATCCTTGCAGGTAGGCTCCAAGTGGCGGCAGCTCACGACGCCATGATCGACTTCACGTCGTACTGACGAACGACATCGTCGTTCGTCAGCAGCGTCAAGTCGTCGGTCTGGGCTTGCGCGATCAGCATGCGATCGAACGGATCGCGGTGATGGGCCGGTAGGTGCGCGACGGCGTGCGCGTGCGCGTGGGTGATCGCCAGGTGTTCGAACGGCTCGTGCGCGAGATCGGCATCAAAGGTCGGCGGCAACGTGAGCTTGCCGATGCCCTGTTTGATCCGCAGTTCCCAGATCGTCGCCGCGCTGATGAACGCGAGGTGCTCGGCATCGCTGATCAACGCACGCGCGGTCGCGCTCAGGTTCGGATCATCTTGTAACCACCAGAGCAGCACGTGTGTGTCGAGCAAGAGCTTCACGTGTCCGCTCCGAAGGCCGCAGCAATGTCGGCGGGCAGCGCATCGAAGTCGGGCGCGACGATGATCTTGCCGCGCATGCTGCCCGGCACACGCGTGCTCGCTGCGCCGCGAAATGGAATCAGCTTGGCGACGGGGACGCCGGCCTTGCCGATGATGACCTGCTCACCCTTGGCCACCGCGTCGATCAAGGCGGACAGCTCGGCCTTGGCTTCGGTGATGTTCTTGAGGATCATCAGTAAATTAAACCAGACCTGGTCTGGTCTGGCAATGGTCACGTCGGATTGGGATCTCGGACGGATAGGCGAATCTATGCGGATTTCGGCGCAACGACGCACAACGGGATCGAAGCAGGTTGGGGTGCGTCAACGAAGATAGCCGCCAATCAGATCGATCACTTGCATGAGCCCTCACCGACCAACGAAATCAGAAAATCGGGCTCGGGCTCGACGCAGAAATGACGATGAACCCGTCAAAACCTCTGCCGCGGAGTACTAACTATCGAGCGCGATGCCCGAACCCGGCAGCGCAGTCACCGGCGTGCGCGCCAGGAGCGTCGCCGCCAGCGGTCACTGGATCGCTCTCGCCGCGCGATGAATGCGCAGCAGTACCAGCTGTCCAAGCGCCAGGAGAAGCGGGCGCGACGCCGCGAGGCCGCGGGACTGGTCGCCAAGCAGGTGATTCCGGCAGGGCCACGCATCGCGCGTAGCGACGGCAAGCCGCTACAGGCCTATCGCAACGATCAGCTTTCGAACGGATACCGGCGCGATCGGGCAGCCCAGGTCGCCGACGCTGCATCGGCCGTGCAGGCGCGGCGGGATCTAGTCGGCGGGCTCGCGATCGCGCTACTGCCCGCGATGCTGCTGGTGCACTTCCTGTGGACCGTGACCGACTACGCACGCGTCGAGCTCACCCTACGTGGTGACTCGCACGAGCCGAGCGTCGTGATGACATATCTGCGGACGGTCGCGTACGTGCTCAAGCGCCCAATCACGCTGCTGCACGCGGGGATCGGTTGGATCGCATTCGCGCTCATCACTGTCGGATACATGTATCTCTCCGCCGGGCATCCGATGTACGGCGCGGAGGGCGCGGTCACACTGTTCGAGATCAGGCAAGGCGTGGCACTCGCACGTACAGCGATACGCGTAGGTGTGATGGCGAGGCAGATCGAGCTTGGCAAGACACGCGCACTGCCGCTGCGACACGTCGAAGCAAAGACCGATGCCAAGAAGAGTTGAATGCGATGTCGTGCGCGTGACGGCAACCGCCCACGAGCCAAGCGCAGTGTGTGATGTGCACACGACCGGTTGCACGTCGGTTGCTCGCCGTGGCGATCTTGCACCCAGGTCGAGTCCTCCACCGCCTCGGCAATGTGGTCGCCGATGTCACCGGTGAGATCGACACAAGCCGGATCAATCGAGCGGATACCGAGCGCGGAATGGGCGTAATCAAGCTCGCCTGTGGACGTTCATCGTCGATGAGATTCCCGTGCAGGTGACCGGCGCGCCGTCGACGGGCCTGTAGCGAGCCGATCGTGCTGGGGCAGCGACCGCACGGCGCGCCGCACGAACCGATCCGGAATCGCCCTCGCCGTGTCACCGTTTCACGTTTGACCGTTGTGGGATGCAGACGCGATATGATGTCTCACGTGCTCATCCTCCGACTTGTCGCCCTGAGCTTCCTCGTGACGGGCTGCCTGCGCGCGGACCTCGTCGAGTGCGGGGATCGTTCATGTCCGCAAGGGACCCTCTGCGACATGGTTCACGCGACCTGCGTCGACCCGCAGCAGCTCGTCGCGTGCGACGGGATCACCACCGGCGATCGATGCTCGTACGCCGGGCTCGTCGGAACTTGTATCGATGGCACCTGCTTCGAACCGCGCTGTGGCGATCACGTGATCACTGGCGTCGAAGTCTGCGACGACGGCAACCGGGTGTCCGGAGATGGTTGCGCGGCTGATTGCGAGTCGGCCGAGGTGTGCGGTGATGGCGTCTACGAGGCCGCGCGCGGGGAGGAGTGCGACGACGGTAACTCGCGGTCCGGTGATGCCTGCTCGTCCACATGCCGGGCCGAGACGCTCACCTCGATCAAACGCCAGTGCGGACATCCCCAGAACATCGGACGGATCGTGTTCGATCGAGCGCGTGGGCAGCTCGTCCGCCTCGATGGCGCCTCTGGTGCCCCACCGCGCACGTTCACGTGGGACGGCACCTGGTCGTGCGGTCCCAACCTCCCGCTGAACAACGTGGCCTCCGCGGCCTATGATGTCGCGCGCGAGCGCGTGGTCGTGTTCGGTACTCGCGATGGCCAGAAGCTCGTCGAAGAATGGGATGGCGTTACGTGGTCCGAGCGGTCGACGACGCGGACCCATACGAACCTCGCCTACGATCCGGCAAACGCGCGATTCCTGGGATACGACATCAGCGATGTCGACCATGTCTCGGTCTGGGACGGCGCGTCGAACACGTGGACGAGCCTGACGGCCGCGGGTTCCGGTCCGTCGGCTTCCTCGGTGATCCACAGCACCTTCGACGAGAGCCGTAACGACTTCATCGTCCAGCTCCTCGTCACGTTTAACGAGCCCATGCAGACCTGGGCGTTTCAGACCTCGACGCTGT
The DNA here is from genome assembly GCA_038322185.1 of Haliangiales bacterium. Lineage (GTDB taxonomy): Bacteria > Myxococcota_A > Polyangia > Haliangiales > Haliangiaceae > JABFXX01. The sequence goes on along the minus strand of JBBQFU010000289.1, from coordinate 5,022 downwards.
TATGGCGACGCCTGGGCGATGTCCCAAGCAGCTTCGCTGCCGCGATGACCTACGACGCGAGCCGAAGCCAGGTCGTCTCGTGCACCAACTCGACGCTGTACGGCCTCGACGCGGCTGGCACGTGGACAGCCGTGCCGAACCTGACCGGAACCGTATCGTGTTACTTGCTCGCCTACGATACTGTCACCCCGCGCATCGTCGCGCTCGACGGACTCCTGAACCTGCGGTCGGTCTGGACCCTCGACGGAAATGCGTGGACCAAGCACGAGCCCGTTGGCCTCGCGCCGCTCAATGCTGCCTCGATCGTGGCCGTCCCATCGCTCGGCGGCGTGCTCGGCCTGAACCAGAACGGTGAGACCGCGGTCTGGAACGGCCTGACCTGGACAGTTGGCCCACCGAGTCCGCCGTGGGTCGCGTCTCCCAGGCTCGCTTACGATCCCAGCCGCGAGGTCGTGGTGGGGTTCGACGGTACCAAGATGGCCGAGCTCGCCAGCGGCGTGTGGCAGTCCGTCACGACCGACACGGTCCCGAGCCTTCGCTCGATGATCTTCGATCCCTCGCGCGGCACGTTGATCGCGATGAGCACGACCGGGGCCCTGTACGTGCGCAGCGGTACAGCGTGGCAGCCATTCGACGTTCCGCTGCCATCCGGGGGCGGCGGCGGGATCGCCTTCGACACGGGTCGCGAGCGTCTTGTCGCCGTCGTCCTCGCGAACGGGACGCACGTCTACGAGCTGGACGGCAGCACGTGGACCGAGATCTTCGCGCTCACGAGTAGTAACTACCTCCTCGTCCAGCTCTCTGCTCGCGGTTCGCTCGTGTTCGTCGCGGATACGCTCAATGGCAGCTGGGAGCGCAAGGGTGATGTGTGGCGTCGATTTGACTCGATGCTGCCGGGGACACAGACCTTCCTGCTGGCCGACGACCCGCTCCACGGCGAAGCCGTGGTGGTGATGAGCGGCGGGCGCGATGTGTTCGGCGTGGGCGACCACAGCGCGACGCCGCCCGAGAGCTGCAGCGACGGTGAGGACGTGGATGGTGATGGGCACACGGGCTGCGATGACGACGACTGCTGGTGGCGTTGTCCCTGACCAGCGCGAGAACGTTACTTCGTCGCGAGCAGGAACTGGCTCAGGAACTCATGTCCGCTCGTCGCTGCTCGATGAGAGGATGCGCTCGATGACCACCGACCTTCGCGCGCTGACCACAGACCTCGGGCGCCATGCGTGGTCGCTTGCCGCCATCGCCCTTGCCGCTGAACGCGGTGTTCTGACGATGATCGTCGTTGACGTAGTCGGTTACGGAACGCCAAATGCATTCGAGGGCAAAGCCAACGCCGCATCGACTTCGGCCTCGATGGCGGCAGGCGGAATCGACGTAACTGCTGGCAACGGTTACGACACCGACGATAACGCCACGAACTTCGTCCAGCAGGCTGTGCGGGTTCCGCAAAACTCGAGCTCGACCGCCGAGCCTTGACGCACGCTGCCGGAAATCTTTTTCGCAGAGTCGCGCCGCGCAGTTAACGAGTAGTCCGAAAATGATCTTGAATCGCGACGCGAGATCCTTATAGTGACGTTCATGCCGATGACGCCTTCGACCGGAAACATCAACGAACCCCACTAGGGTCGGTTGCCTCTTCTTCCGTCGAAGGCCGCCCACTCGGGCGGCTTTTTCGTTTCAGCACATCCAACATTTCAAAGCTTAGATCCCGGCACGCGGTCTCTACACGCTCATTCCTTCGGGAACTGGAACTCGTGGACCCCGCACTCGGATCGGGCTGATTTTCTTCCACTCGTCGGTGATCCGCGATCTCGAGCGCGCCACCGCGGCTGCCAACCACCGTGCGCGACGAAGGACGTGGTCCGCGCGCAGCGGTGGCACTGAAGGGGGACCAGCTGGGTCTGCGGCACCCTGGTCGGCTTGGACCAGGCATCGATGCAACCAGCCGCACGTCGACGCTACTCGCGGCGACATCGACCTGGGAAGTGTGATCGCCCACGGAATCGGCGTCGGTCGCGCCCGGCGACAAGCGACCGGCGGCGCGTAGACGGCCACGGCGGCGACGCTCCTGCTCGCGGTGGGCGTCGCGACCGGCAGGGCTTCGCCGATAGCGCTGTCGGATTTCGGTGAGGTCAAGGCGCCTGCTCTCGGCGGCGCAGCTGCGTGTGCAGTGCCTCTGCCCTCGGTCGCAGGAGCGACAGACGGCAAACTGAATGCCGCACCGACGGCACAACTCGAGACGGACGGCGTGGACGCATCCACCACGCGGCTGTCCGCACTTCGCGTAGCGGCCCGACCGCTCGACTTCGGCGTCGCCCACCACGTATGTCGTCACCACCCCAACGATCAAATCGAACTCGATGCCGATGTCCAGCGATCCGCGCCGAGTGTCGCCGCTTTCGATGAAACGGCACGATCTTCGACACGTCGACGAACGTGCCGATCGACATCAGCGTCAAAACGCGACGGAATCAGGCTGCCATCAACAAGTGTGAGCGAGAGCATAGGGAGTAGCCGTCGGACACGACGGGCGAAGAACTCACCAACGTCGAGCCCGCGCGCAGAGCGCACTTGAGAACGCAGCAGACTGGTGATGACGAATCCCGAGATGACGAAAAAGACGTCGACGCCGATGTAACCCCCAGGCAGGCTTCGCCTGATATGGAAGGCAACGACTAGGACGACGGCCAACCCGCGGAGCCCCTGGATGTCCGCACGACGACTCGGCGCGGAGATGCCATCACGCAACGTGGCGCTTTAGACCCGATTCCGCTCGTTCAACGGCACCGTCGATTTCTAACAGCTGTTGCGGCACCGCGTCTGATGCTGAGCGACAATTAGACTTCCCCACGCCGGGTGAATCTAATTGACGTCGCGCAGTCTGCCGTTGGGGTCCGACGTTGCTCCTTGCGACGGCGCTGCTGTCCTGTTTAGCCGTTATTGCCGTCACCTCCCCGATGGACGGCGGCAAGGCAGATGCCCTTGGAGCAGTCCTGAACAAGCGATTCGCTGAGGGCGCCTGATATAGCAGGGCGCGTCAAAAGCTGAGCTTTGGGCCTCTTCGCCCGTATCAGCTACAATAATCGAGGTGGAGTCCGGCTGCGCATCGTGATCGCCATGGGGGGCATCGCCACGGTTAGCGCGTGCGGCAGCAAGCGCACCACCGACAAGCAAGACGAGGCCAAGCCGCTCGTCGCGACCAATGCGAACTGCCCCGCCCTGTCACCCGCCCCCAAGCTGCTTCCAGGTGTCCAGCCCGCGCAGCGTACGCTCGCGTACTGGCTGGAGCGCACGGCCGACGCCGACGAGGTGCTGCTCGATGTCGACGCGGTGAAAGATATGAACGCCTCGCTCGCGGTCGACCGCGGTGGCGACTGGCGCGGCGAAACCGATCTCGCCGCGCCCATCGATCGCGATCGGGTGTCACATAGCGTGATCGAGCGGCTAAAGGGGTTGCACCAGAAGCTCGTCGCCGGCGAGCTCGTAGAGCGCGATGGCAGCGCTGTCCGGCCGGCGGACATCGCGGTGCTCGACCCAGCCGCGGCCGCTTCGAGTCCGATCGTCGCAGGGCCCGAGCTTCGCGTCGCACTCACGTCGACACCGCTGCGATGCGGGCCGCGCAACGCAGCGGTCTTCGCGAAGCCCGCCGCTGGGGCCGCGTTCAACACGCGGTTCGATCGCAACAACTGCTCGACCGTGCACGCGCAGGAGGTGCTGCAGATCCTCGCGAAGTGGCCCAACGGCATGCAGCTGGCGCGCACCCGTTACGCGACTGGCGGGCGATCCAAAGCTATCGCCGCCGATCCCGCACGATCTCGTGGACGCCTTCGTGCACGGCCAGCGCGTCGAGGCCGATCAGCCGCTCGCGCTCAAGACCACCGGCGCTGCGGCGCAGTGCCCGGCCGGGACGCTGTTGCCACTCGTCGGCGAGGGCGCCGGTGTTCGCGTTCGCTTTGCCGACGCGACCGGGTTCCACACGACCGAGGTCGCTGAGGAGCGCGTGCAGTCCACTCACCGACCACTGACCAGGCGCGCACTCCTCACCGAGGCGTTTCGGTTCCTCGACTCACCGTATGGCTGGGGCGGCGGTGGCAGCGACGGCGGGCATGACTGCTCGAGCTTCGTCATGGAGGTATTCGGATCGTTCGGCGTGCGCTTGCCGAGACACTCCGCGTGGCAGGCGCGTGCCGGCACGTTCTCCGTCGACGTATCGAAGGTCGCCGTCGAGTCAGAGCGACTCCAGTTGATCGAGGCGGCTGCGCGCAAAGGCGTCGTGCTGTTGTCGTTCCCGGGACACGTGATGCTGTACCTGGGGCGCAGCGAGTCTGGAGCACCGATGGTACTGCACGCGATCGCCGAGTACGCCGAGGCGTGTCCAGGCGGCGGCGAGACGCTGCACCAGATCGACGGCATCTCCGTGAGCGATCTGAATCTCGGCCGCGGCAGCTCACGAAAGTCCTTGTTCGAGCGCATCACCACGGTGACCGTGATCGGCAAGCCCCCGGCGTCGAGCTCGCGGGCGCCGCCGAGATGCGGCCCGCCGCACCCGTGTCGCAACCGCCGGCAACGTGCCGCGATTCACAGGACGTCGCGATCTTCGCCTCGCCACGCGTTCCGAACACGCAGCAGCCGCTACGCGTGATCGTGACGGCGAACCGCGATCCCGGTGTGTCCGAGCTCGCGCTGTTCGATCCGGCCGGCAAGCGTGTCACTCCCACCAGCATCGTCAAGCTCGCCGGTGGACCGCCATGGAGCGTGATCGCCACGATCGAAAAGCCCATGCGCGGCGCGTACACGGCTGTCCTCGGCGAAGGCGCACACGTCGAGGCGTGCGAGCGCGTTGCCGTCGCGAACAAACCTCCGAGACTCGGAGACGGCGGCTCGCCAAGGATAGGCGAGTCTATGCGGCTTTCGGCGCGCGGACCATCGAGGCTCGACGACCCGAACGGGGATCGAAAGAGGTCGGAGGCGGCAACGAAGGTGGGTTGGCAAACGTTTCGGCGAGGGTCGACCACGCCG
>JBBQFU010000288.1:0-11157 GCA_038322185.1 Haliangiales bacterium | reverse complement strand
AGCGTCTGGGTCGCGATCTGCGTGCGAAACCGCGGCATCTCGTGAAGCTCGAGCACGTGGCCGGTCTCGTCGACGACGAGCGTGCGCAGCACGTGCGCATCCTCGTCCTTGGCGTTCGTCGCGTGGTCGAGGCCCGAGCCTGCGATGCGCTTGCCCCTCGCGTCGGCGAGCTCGATCTCGATCCAGGTGTCCTGGATGTCGAGCACCCCGCCCGGGAAGCGGTGACCGACGAGCAGGTTGCGGATCACCACGTCGAACAGCAGCGCGCCGGTCTTGGTCACCGGTGACGGCATCACATCGATCGATGCGACGCCCTCGAGCTTGGCCTGCAGGCGGCGCAGGTGATCGACGTCACCGCGCATCCCGGCCATCCAGGTGTGGCCGCCGAGGAAGCGGTGCGACGCGACCTGCTTGCCGGTGCCGTAGCCATCGCTGCCGGTCTCGGGCTCCATGTGACAGTCGATGCAGTTCTTCTTCTCGACGCTGTCGACGCGCGCCATCCCGTTGCCGGTCCACGCGCTGTTGCGCCACATGCCCGGCTCGTCGAGCCCCGACAGATGCACCGGCATGCCCTCGCCCATGTCCGGCGACAGAAAGCCGCGGTGGCAGGTCACGCAGAGCTCGGTGCCGAGTGGCTTGAGGGTCACCTGTTCCCGATGCCGGGCGACCGACGCTGCATCGTCAACGTTGGGCGCGTCGAGCGGCGCGCGCGACCACGTGTAGCTGCCGTTGCCGTCCTTGCTCACGGACTTGATGCCGTGACACAGGCGGCAGGTCACGCCGGAGTGCGAGCGCAGATCATCCGCGGGGACGTGATGGTTTGCCATCATGCCGTCGACCATGAGCGGCATGTCGTGACAGCCACCGCAGTGGTTGCTCGTCTTCATGCCCAGCTCGTTGCGCATGAGCTCGACGTTGACGCGATAGATCGGATTTCCGAACGATGCGAACGAGTGCGGGCTCTGTCCCCACTGCGCTGCCGCATCGGGGTGACAGCTCGCGCAGCTGTCGACGTCGGACAGCATGTTGCCGTCGCTGACGTCGCCCGCCACCGCGAGCGTGCTGCGATCGATCGCGACCAGGCTCGGCGCGTGCTCGCCCGGAACGCTCGGCAGCCGCGGCGCAAACGTGACCGTCGGCGCCGATGCTGGCGACGGACGCGTGGCCTCCTGACTGCCACAGGCAGCCAGCAGGACCACGAAGCTCGCCGCACGCAGGCTCATGCGCGGCGACGGCGACGGAGGAAGAACAGCCCGAGGAGCCCCGCGAGCGCGAAGCCCGCCGGCGCGCTCGACTGGCAGCCGCAGCCACGGCTACCGCGGGCCGCAGGCGCCGGGACCGGGCCCGGGCCTCCGCCCATGCCATTGCTCTTGGGCAACGGCTTGAGCACGCCACCCTCGAGCGCGAGCTCGGGTACGTCGCCCGGCACGATGGCCGCTGCGAGCTGCACGCCGCCACGCTGTGCGAACGCGAGATCGAGCGCGGGGCTCGTGCTCGGCTGGCTGCTGCCATTGGGGCCGCCCCAGATGCCGCGGCGCGGGTTCGCGCAGGCGATCGCGCCGGTCCACGCATAGCGAATCGCGTAGCGACCCTGGAAGTTGTTGACCTCGTCGGGCCTGGCGCCCTCCTCGAGCTTGTGCGTCTTCTCGTCGACCACGTGCTCGCGACCGCCGACGATCGGTCCGGCCATCTTGAACTCGAGGTCGTCCCGCAGGTCCTTGCCGTAGCGCGCGTGCAGGCGCGTGAGCACGAAGTCGCCGCCCCACTGCGGCATGCGGCGGCTGCGCTTGGATCGGGGCGCCTCCTCGTCGCCGGCGATCTGCGCCTTGTTCTCGAGGACGTCCGCGCCGAGCAGCGTGAAGTCGTTGAAGTCGAGCGCGGGGCCCGGGCACGGATCGCACGTGGTCGCCTGCCACGCGTACTCGGTGACGACCGCGCCGGGATTCTTCTCCATCGTGCGATCGAACAACGCGGCGTAGAACGCGGGGAACTTCGCCTTCACGTCCGGCTTCACGTCGAGGTTCGTCGGAATCGTGACGTTGCCGTAGTTCGCGACCTCGTAGCGCTGGCTCGGCGCGAGGATGTTGACGATCAGATCCTGCGTGCCCGCGCTGTTGGCGAGACCGAGCCGGATCGGCAGGTTGAACTGCTCGCTGTCGTAGTGAAACCGCAGCGGCGACAGGTCCGCGCGGCCATTGGTGAAGCGGACCTTGGACGTGTCGACCTTCGCCACGAAGAACTTCATCCCGCTCTCGACGTACGGCCGCAGCAGCGGCTCGACGCCCTTGGGGATGTTGTACTTCTCGCGGCGCAACCACGTGTCGAGGCCCGTCGAGTCCTTCGCACCGAGGATCACGATCTGGTACTCGCCGACCGTGAACTTCGCCTCGATCGTGACCCCGAGGTCGTCGTCGGCTGACTCCGCCCGCGCCGACTTCTTGCGCGGCTGCGCCATGGTGGGCGACGGCATGTCCTCGTCGTATTCGGGCTCGACGTAGCAAGGGTCCTGTTCCCAGTACTCGACGAGCCGTGGCGCGCCCATCCGCTCGACGCGATCGAACACGTCGTTCGGCAGCGTCTTGACGTCGCTCTCCTGCAGCACGACCGGCACCGGAATCACCATCGCGAATGCGCTGGGCGGCCCCTTGTAGTTGTTCTGCATCGACAGGACCGTGCGCGTGCCCTTGCGCATCAGCACGACCTGCGTCGCATCGGCGAGCAGCGGCGCATCGCCCGGCGACACGTAGAAGCCGCAGAAGGCATTGGCGGTCGCGGGTGCGGCGAGCGACAGGGCCAAGCCCAGGAGGAGTGCGCGCTTCATGCTGCCTGCTTTCGGCGACGCAGCATCAGCACCACGCCGGCGAGCACGAGCAGAGAGCCCGTGTCACCCGAGGTACCGCAACCGCAGCCCGTCTTCTTCTTGGTCGTCCCCGCGATCGGTTCGCTCGACGGAGGCTTGCTCGGATCCGGCGTCATGGTGCCGGCATGCGCGAGCAGGATGCCGAGCTCGGGGACGTCCTGCTTCACCTCGTTCGCGACCTTCACGGTGTCGCGCGGGGCGAACGCGAGATCGAGCGCGGGCTTCGTCGACGGCTGCCCGCCGCCCGGCGGTCCGCCCCAGCGATTGCGGACGGGCTTCTCGCACTTGATCTCGCCTTCCCATGCATGGCGGATCGCGTAGCGGCCCTGGAAGTTGTTCGTGCTCGACGGCTTCGCACCCTCTTCGAGCTTGTGGGTCTGCGGATCGACGACAAACTCGCGACCACCGACGATCGGCGGGGCTGCCATGAACACGAGGTCGTTCGTGATGTCCTTGCCGTAGCGCGCGTGCAGGCGCGTCAGCACCATGTCCGACGACGGGATGCGGCGGCGCATGGGCGGCGCCACGCGGCCGGAACTCGCCGGCGGGCCGCTACCTGAGGGCTGATTGATCGGGCCGGTTCCACCGGCACCTGCATCGACCACGTCGAGCCCGAGCGTCATCAGCTCGTGATAGCCGAGCTGCGGTCCCGGGCATGGATCGCACGTCGTGGCCTGCCACGCGTACTCGGTGACGACCGCGCCCGGATTCTTCTCGACGGTGGCGTCGAACAGCGCGGTGTAGAACGCGCCGAACTTGTCCTTCACCGAGGGCTTCACGTCGATGTTCGTCGGGATCGTGACGTTCTTGTAGTTCGCGACGTCGTAGCGCTGGTTCGGCGCGAGGATGTTGACGATCAGATCCTGCGTGCCGCTCGAGTTCGCGAGGCCGAGCCGGATCGGCAGGTTGAACTGGTCGGTGTCGTAGTGAAACCGCAGCGGCGATAGCTCTGCGCGCCCATCGTTGAACGTGACCTTCGTGGGGTCGACCTTCGCGACGAAGAACTTCATGCCGCTCTCGACGTACGGCCGCAGCAACGGCTCGGCGCCCGCGGGGATGTTGTACTTCTCCTGGCGTAGCCACGTGTCGAGGCCCGTCGAGTCCTTCGCGGACAGGATCTGGATCTGATACTCGCCGACCGTGAACTCGGCCTCGATCGTGACACCAAGATCCGCCTTCCTCGACGGTGCGGATCTGGTGCCGCCGGTGACAGGAGCGGACGACGCCTGCTTCGTCTCGACTTCGTAGACCGGCTGACAGGGATCCTGCTCCCAGTACTCGACGAGGCGAGGCGCGCCCATGCGCTCGACGCTCTCGAACACCGCCTTGGGCAGCGTCTTGACGTCCGTCTCCTTGAGCACGACGGGAACCGGGATGACCATCGCGAATGCGGCCGGCGGTCCTTTGTAGTTGTTCTGCATCGAGAGCACGGTGCGCGTGCCCTTGCGCATGAGCACCACCTGCGTGGCGTCGTTGAACATCTGTTGATCGCCGCCCGAGACGTAGAACCCACAGAATGCGTGGGCCGACGTCGTGGCCGCGATCAAAATCCCAGCCGCCAGCAGTGCTCGCTTCATACCGTCCTCGTCGTCTGTTTCCGGCGCCGCAGTCCCAACATCACGACGCCCACCAGCGCGAGCACACCACCACCGTCGGTGGACTGGCAACCGCAACCGGTCTTCTTCTTCGTCGCTGTGCTTGTCGCAACGGCGCTCCCTGCCGCCGGGGCCGGCGGTTCAGTTGCCGACGCACCGACCTTGAGATCGATCTCGGGAACATCACGCGCGACGACCGAGGCGAGGACCACCGCGTTGCGCGGCGCATCGGCGAGGTCGACCGCGCCCTTGACGCCGGCCGCGACAAAGCCTGGCTGCGCCCGCACTTCGCTCGCTGGGCCGCCCCACTGCCCGCGCACTGGATTGTTACAGCGGATCGGTCCGGTCCAGGCGTAGCGGATCGCGTAGCGGCCCTGGAAGTTGTTGGTGTCCGAGGGCTGCGCACCCTCTTCTAGCTTGCCGCCCGACACCACGTGCTCGCGGCCGCCGACGATCGGCTTGGCCTGCTTGAACACGAGGTCGTCCTTGAGGTCCTTGCCGTAGCGCGCGTGCAAGCGCGTCAGCACGAAGTCGGCGTTGTCGTAGCGCTGCGGCTGCTCGCGCGAGCCCGCGAGGACATCGGCACCGAGCGTCACGAAGTCGCTCGGATCGAGCGCAGGTCCCGGGCATGGATCGCACGTGGTCGCCTGCCACGCGTACTCGGTAACGATCGCGCCCTTGTGCTTCTCGACGGTCGCGTCGAACAGCGCGGCATAGAACGCGCCGAACTTGTCCTTCACCGAGGGCCTCACATCGATGTTCGTCGGGATCGTGACGTTCTTGTAGTTCGCGACGTCGTAGCGCTGGTTCGGCGCGAGGATGTTGACGATCAGATCCTGCGTGCCGCCGCTGTTGGCGAGGCCGAGGCGAATCGGCAGCGTAAGATCGTCGGCGTCGTAGAAGAAGCGCAGCGGCGAGAGCTCGGCCTTGCCGTTCTCGAACTTAACCTTCGTCGGATCGACCTTCGCGACGAAGAACTTCATGCCGCTCTCGACATACGGCCGCAGTAGCGGCTCGGCACCGGCGGGGATGCTGTACTTCTCTTGGCGCAGCCAGGTGTCGAGGCCCGTCGAGTCCTTCGCGGACAGGATCAGGATCTGATACTCGCCGACCGTGAACTTCGCTTCGATCGTGACGCCGTGGCCACCCTTCACGGGACCACCACCGCCGCTCTCCATGTTCACCATCGTCGGCGGCGCCGGAATCGCGTCGTAGTCCACCGGCGGCTTGCACGGGTCCTGTTCCCAGTATTCGACGAGGCGAGGCGCGCCCATCAGCTCGACGCGCTCGAACACGTCCTTGGTGAGCGTCTTGACGTCGCTCTCCTTGAGCACGACGGGCACCGGCACCACCATCGCGAAGGCCTCGGGCGGGCCCTTGTAGTTGTTCTGCATGGCGAGCACGGTGCGCGTGCCCTTGCGCATGAGCACGACCTGCGTCGCGTCGTTGAGCAGCTGGGTGTTGCTACCGGCGACGTAAAAGCCGCAGAAGGCGTGGGCCGCGGTCGGTACAGCCGCGACGGTGAGGAGTGCGACGAGCGCGAGGGTGGACCGCATTGGATGGATATAACTCCTTCCAGTCGGTAGACGGGTATCCGAAGGCCCCGTTCAAACGCTGCATGCCACTATTCGGCAACGGCCTCCCGATCAGCGGCAGACATCATAGTCGTTGCCGCAGTAGTAGGACTCGGGATCGCACGGCACACCGCACGCACCGCTCTGGCAGTCGCTGGCGTAATAGCAGCGCTTGCCGGCCGCACAAGCGGTGCCGCAGAAGGTCCCGCAGTCCGCATCGCTCTCGAACGCATCGCGCACCCCGTTCGCGCAGCTCGCCGGTCCACACACGCCAGCGGTACAGACCGCGGTCTCGCAATCGCTGACTTCATCGCACGCCGAGCCGGCGACACAGCCGCGACACGCGCCGCCGCAGTCGACATCGGTCTCGTCGCCATTCTGAACGCGATCGAAGCACGTCGCTTGCGAGGTCAAACAGGTTCCCTCGGCGCAGGGCGACAGATGCATGCGAATGCCCAGCGACAGGGCCTCGGTGCCGTCGAGCCGTACGTCCGGGGCCATGAGCGCGACGATCAGCGAGTTTCTGGTGAACTCGTCGTGCGTGAGCATCCAGTCGCGCGGCGAGCTATCGAACAAGCCAAGAAACCCGATGTGCTCGCTCGGGTAGCTCGCGAGCATCTGCAAGGTCGCGCGGTACGCCATCTCGATCGCCAAGGGATGCGGCACGGCACCGTGGACCGCCGCGTCGTAGCCGCCAAGGCCATCCGGCACGAGCTCGATCTGCATTCCGATCACGGGCACCACCGACGGATCCGCGTGGACGAAGACAGGAAGGTGCAGTGTCGCGCTGCCGACGACGTCGGTGGTCGCAGTGCGATTCGAAACATAGGCGCCATCGACGAATCGTCCGCCGGTGGCGGTCGCATCCTCGCCATCAGCGCCGACGAGCCGCACAGACACCGTGCGATCGTTCGTGAAACTGTCGGCTGTGATCTCCACCGAAGACGCGACCGCGCCCGCAGCGATGATCTCCGAGCCGTGCGTCGTGACGTTGCCCATGTTGCTCAGCGTAGCGATCACCATACCGAGCTGGTTGTCGACTCTCTCGTCGCCGGTGAGGTCGCCGCCGAGCTCGCGTGCTTCCGTATTGGTGTGAGGGACGGTGATCGAATCGACGACGAAGCGCCGCGTCTCTCCGGTGAACGGCCCTACGACCTCAGAGTCATCCGAGCCACTCACGCAGGCGACGAGCGGCAGGCAACACACAAGCATGCGAATCATGGGCGCGGCGAGTGCAAAGGAATTGCCAGGTCGGACCATTGGTCCAAGCCCGCGAGATGCGACGGATCGAGCCCGTGTTCGTGTGTTGATGATCTGACAGGGCGCCCGAATCGAGACAAAGGTGTCGCGCTCAGAATGGAATTTCGAATCGGTTCACGCGGCGAGCAGGGCTGCGAGGGCTGGAACCGCGATGGCCGAGACGATCAGCAGATACGCCACGCACGGTCTCCACAGCACCAAGGCGACGCTCGGGAAGCCGGGCTTGTCGAGGGCGGCGGGCGCGACGAACATGCCGTCAGCGATCGGCGCCGCCGACGTGCGGAACGGATCGCCACTCGCATCGCCGTGCCCGGCGACTTGAACCTCGTGACCCGGTGCGAGCACGGCGAGCCGCTCGCCGACGCGCAGCTGCGTGGTCGACGCCGGCAGACCCGCGACCAGATGCGCGCCGCGCACCGGCAGCGTACCGACCGCCGTATTGACCGCAAAGCCGCGCTGCACCACGCGCGGGCCGCGCAACCAGCTCGTGATCTCGAGGCCGATCACGGGCTCGTTGGAATCAGGCGCGATCGTGCCGCCGCGACGGTCGCGCGCCGTGAACGAGCGATGCATCGAGCGAGCGCGCCACCACGTGACGCCACCGAGCACCATGAGCGCGAGGATGGCGACGAGTGCGGCGGCCAGCAGCAGCGGCACGAAGTTGGAGTACAGCAGCATCGCGCGGCCACTCGCATCGAGGCGGGCTGAGACCGCGACCAGGATCAAGATACCGAGCGCACCACCGATCGCACCGTGCGACTTGATCAGCCACGACGGGCGGCGCAGCGCGATCACGGTGAAGCCGATCGCGAGAATCGTCGGGGGGACGACCACGAATGCGACGCGTGCGCCTGCATCGTGGAGCAGCGGCTCGGATGCCGACCACCACTCGTCGACGCCACCCGGCCATGCCGAGCACGCGATCGGAATCCACAGGCCGACGAGCAACAGCTCGGCGAGCGCGAGCATCGCGAAGCCATGAATCCACTCGCCACCGCGCCGGCGTGCGAGCACGAGCGCGACGATGGCGAACACGACCGCGGTGCCAGCGACGACGATGGCGAGCGGGAACTGCGTCGCGAAGCCGGTCACGGCATCGGAGTCGCGCAGATAGCGCGAGACCGCATTCCACACCGGCCACGAGCACGCGATCATCACCGCGTGCGCGACCGGTAGCAGCACCGCTACGCGGATCGCGCGCGAGAGCTGCCATGGCGGAAAGAACGACACGAGGATCCAGAACGTGATGTAGAACGTCAGACCGTTGCGGAAGTAGCCGAGGTCGACCCAGCTCGGGAGCTGTGCCCACAGCAGCTGGCTACCGATGCCGACGCTGACGAACGACACGATGCACGCGAGTGCGATGACCGTGTTTACCCAGGTCGGCAGCATCCCTGCGGGCTGACGGGTCAGCGAAAGCTCCGATGATTCGCGGAACATGTTGTCTATCTTGATCGACAACCACGGCGGAGTCCCGTTGCAAATGAGGCCGTAGAAATAGACCGCGGGGAGTGAGTCTTCGAGTGACCCGCGGCTCCCTGGGCCGAATGCGTCCCCGAAGGGGGCATATTTTAGTGGCCGGGGCAGCCCGCTTGCTTGCCGATCGAGTGCAGTCGATCACGCGCCTGCTTGCACTCCGCCTCGACGACAGGGAGTGCAGCCTTGTCAGCACCTTGGGAGGCCGCCACGAGCACCACCACCTCGCGCTCGAGGGCGGTCCGCACGTCGAACGGCACGTTGCCGCACCGATTGAGCCGCGAGGCGGTCGTACGCAGCGCCTGACACTCGGCGCCGCGCAGGCCGATCTGAGGGTCCGGGCTCGGTGCGCAGCCGGCGTCGATCAGCGTGGTCTCGAGCTTGGCCGCGCGTGCGGTGCACTGCGTGGCGAGCTTGGTCCGGGCCTCGCCCTTGGCGGCGACCCATTGCTCCCGCTGCTTGGCGACCCGCGACGGGTTCTCCAGCGGCGGCCGCGACAGGCGCGTGCAGTGCGACTCGATGCGCGCCCACGCGGCGAGGAGATCGCACGCGGCGATGCCGGTCGTGGTGCGCGTGAGGTTGCCGCGGATCTCGCAGCCCGAGTCGAGGTCGACCGCGAGCTCGAGCGCGTCGGCCTTGGTGCGCTTGATGCTGACCTTGACGTCGCCTTGCTGGCCGCTCCAGCCGGTCTCGTCGGCGACGAGCGAGAGCGTGCCGAGCGTGGCACCGGCGGCCGACAGGTCGATGCTCACGACGCCGTCGACGGCATCGACCGCGATCTTGGCGCGATCCTCGATGTCAGCGCTGCAGCTCGCCGACTTGAGGCGCGCGTCCCAGCGACCGACCCAGTCGGCCCACGTCACGGCAGGCGCGGCAGCCGGTGCCGCGAGCGCGCCGCTCGCGCATGCCAGGATCAACAGGCCAGGCGCGCACCGCATGCAGAAAGCGTATCACTCGTCGACGACGCGAGCGGTCGGAAGTTCCGCAGGGGTCGGCGGAGACGGTGCTGCCGGCGGCTTCGGAGGTACGACGAACTTGTAGACAAGGCCGCCGCAGAACAGCACCGCGGCGCCCACGAGGCTCTCCCCTGGGTTCTGCTTGATCTGGGCGTAGGCGATCCAGATCGACGTCGCGATGAACACCAGCGGCGTGATCGGGTAGCCGAACGTGCGGTACGGCCCCTTGAGGCCACGGCGGCGAAGGATGAACAGCGCACCGACCGTGAGCGCCGCGAACACCGCGAGCGTGAAGCCGGCGAACCGGATCAACTGCTCGAGGTTGCCGACGAGCACGAACAACATGCCGACCACCGCCTGCGTCGCGACCGCGACCGTGGGCACGCCACGCTTGGAGTGCCAGGCGAGCTGGTGCGGCAGTGCGCGGTCGGCGGCCATCGCGGCGTACACGCGCGGGCCGGCCATCACCATCGCGCTGACTGCGGAGATCAGCGCGAGCGCGATGAGGCTCGTGATCGCATGTCCACCGCGCTCGCCGAACAGCACCCCAGCAGCGGCGGCACCGACCTCGATGATCGGCGAGTAACCATCCGTGGGTCCCGCGAGCGACGCCATCGGCAGGGCGTAGATGTAGATCACGTTGAGCAGGACGTAGAGGAGCATCACGGAGCCCGTGCCGAGCAGCAGCGAACGCGGCAGGTTCTTCTCGGGCTTCTCGACCTCGCCTGCGATATACGCGGCGGCGTTCCAGCCCGAGTACGCGAACGACACGTACATGAGCGAGATCGCGAACGCGGTCGTCGGCAGATTCTCGGAGACGCCGCCGGCCTGGCTCGCGAAGTTGCTCCAGTCGCCGTTGCCCGACGCGATGCCGAGCACGATGAACACGACGATGAGCAGGACCTTGAGGATCGTGAACACCTCCTGCACGCGGCCGCCGACCTTGGTGTCAAAGCCGTGCATGCAGGCGATCAGTGCGATCAGCCCGCACGCGATCGCTTTCTGAACGGCCGGGTCCGCGATGCCGGGCAGGATCGTCGCGAGGTACTTCGAGAACAGCAGCGCGGAGGTCGCGATCGCGGCAGAGAAACCGGCCGTCATCGACACCCAGCCGCTCATGAAGCCGAGCGCCGGGTGATAGGCCTCGCGCAGGTAGACGTACTCGCCGCCGGCCTTCGGCATCAGCGTGCCGAGCTCGGCGTAACACGCGGCGCCGGCGAGCGCGATGATGCCGCCGATCACCCAGCACAGCAGGATCGTGGTCGGATCGCCGAGCGACTTCGCCTGGTGACCGGTGCTGGTGAACACACCGGTCCCGATCATGTTCGCGACGACGATCGCGGCGGTGATGCCAAGCCCGAGCTGGCGCTTCGGTGCGCTCACTGCCCTGCCCTACTGCGGACGCATGTGGCGATCGAGGAAGGCGAGCGCATCAC
>JBBQFU010000287.1:0-11259 GCA_038322185.1 Haliangiales bacterium | reverse complement strand
ACTCGAGGCCGACACCGAGATCGCACTTCCCGATGAGGGTGCGGTACTGGAAGACGGTCTCGAGCAGCATGTGACCCAGGAGATAGCAGGGGCCGTGCCATGGGGGCCGCGGAGGTAACGGGGTGAAATCAGATGGGGGCCTGGTGGCCCGGCAAGGGGCGCATCCGGGTGTGTCGTCCCCAGACTGCGGGCACGTGGTCACAGGAGGACATGTGTGTATAACACCGCTGTCACATGGACCTTTTTGCGGATAGCGCACGCAAACGGCACGTTGGACAGCCGCTCGCAGAGCGGATGCGGCCGCGAACGCTGGGTGAGCTGGTGGGCCAGGCCCATCTGGTCGGGCCGGGCCGCATCCTGTCGAACCTCACACCAGGTCGCGCCATCCCGTCGCTCATCCTCTGGGGCCCGCCCGGCAGCGGCAAGACGACCCTGGCGCGCCTGCTCGGCGAGGCGCTCAAGGCCGAGCTCACCGCACTGTCCGCGGTCGAAGCAGGCGTCAAAGATGTCCGCGAAGCGATCGCGAAGGCGGCCACGCGGCGCGATCAGTTCAACGCGCGCACGCTGCTGTTCATCGATGAGATCCATCGCTTCTCCAAGACGCAGCAGGACGCGCTGCTTCCTCATGTCGAAGCCGGAACGGTCACGATGATCGGCGCGACCACGGAGAACCCGAGCTTTGGCGTGGTCGCCGCTCTGTTGTCGCGCTGCCGCGTGGTGCGCCTCGAGTCGCTGTCGGAGACCGAGCTCGCGGGTCTGGTCGCACGCGCGCTGACGGATGGCGAGCGCGGCCTCGGCAACCAGCGCGTCACGATCGATGACGAGGTCACCACGCAGGTGGTGGCAGCGGCGGCCGGTGATGCGCGCCGGCTCTACTCGGTGCTCGAGGTCGCCGCGTCGCTCGCCGGTGATGGCAACGCGATCACCGCCGGGCACGTCGCCGAGGCGGCGCAAGGCAAGACGCTGCTCTACGACAAGGCGGGCGACGAGCACTACGGCGTGATCTCCGCGTTCATCAAGAGCATGCGCGGATCGGATCCCGATGCCGCCGTGTACTGGATGACCCGCATGCTCGAGGCCGGCGAGGATCCGCGCTTCGTGCTGCGACGCATCGTGATCTTCGCGGCCGAAGACGTCGGCAACGCGGATCCGCAAGGACTCGTGATCGCGACCGCGGCGTTACAGGCGGTGGAGCTCGTCGGCTTGCCCGAGGGCGTGCTGCCGATGACGCAAGCGGTGACGTATCTGGCGCTCGCGCCGAAATCGAACCGCGCGCTCACCACGTATGGTGCCGCGCGCAAGCTCGTGCGCGAGCACGGCGCCCTGCCCGTCCCTGCGAAGCTGCGCCCCGGTTCGGACGCGGCGAGTCGCTCGCTCGGTCACGGTCAGGACTACAAGTACCCGCACGACTTCGAAGGCGCGTACGTGGTCGAGGACTACCTGCCAGACCAGCTGGTAGGGACCAAGATCTACGAGCCCGCGGATTCCGGGTTCGAGCGTGAGCTAGCGGCTCGGATGGCCGAGCACGCGAAGCGAAAATCGAAGTGAGCTAAGCGAGGCGGATCCAGCGAGCCTTCGCCGCATCGATCTTGCCGCCGAAGCTGCCCGGGAAGTGGCGCCCCACGTACGCGAACGCTTGCTGGATGAGATCGCGATCGATCTCGGGCGGCACTTCCATGTTCTGGTCGTGCGGGTCCGGCTTGATGCCCATACGGACAATCTCGGTCAGCCGAAGCACGTGCAGGCGGTTCACGAACAACGCGTGGGCGATGCCAAGGAACAGCTCTTCGTAGGCGGGGTCCATCGCGGCCATAGGCGACACGTAACTAACACAGCGCTCTGGTGGGGGCCAGAGGGATGGTGAGGCCTGTTACGGCGACTTCGAAGTGCCAGCAAGCCCGACAAATCGGGCATTTGGGACGATCTGGTAGTCTTTGACGTCCACATTCCTCAGGACGACGTTGTCCTCGTGCCACAGCGGGATCACCGGCAGGTCGGTGGCGGCCAGGCGCTGGGCCTCGGCGTAGAGCGCCTTGCGGGCAGAAACGTCGAGCTCGGCGCGGCCTGCCTCGACGAGGCGGTCCATCTCGGGGTTGGTGTAGCGCCAGCGGTTGGAGCCGTCGGGGTCCTTCGGAGAGGGCCAGCGCGACGAGTGGAAGAACCAGAAATAGAAGTCTGGCTCGGTGATCTCCGGGCTCTGCATCGTCGCGATCTGGTAGTTGCCCTTCTTGATGTCGGCGAAGAACGTCGCGAACTCGAACGAGCGGACCTCGACCTCGATGCCAACGCGCGCGAGCTGGCTGGCGAGCACCCGCGCGATCGCGACACGGAACGCATCCGCGCTTGTCTTGTAGACCATCCGCAGCCGGACCCCGCGTGCGTCGGGGCGCAGGCCGGCGGCATCGAGCAACGCATTCGCGCGCTCGAGATCGTGCGGGTAGCGCGGGACGTCCCCGCTGTAGGCCCAGTGCGTCGGCGGCAGCAGGCCGGTGGCAGAGACTGCGCGACCGCTGAACTTCGCCGCGATCAGCGCGTCACGATCGAGTGCGAGCGCGATCGCGCGGCGCACGCGCACGTCGCGTAACACCGGATCCGTGTTGTTGATCAGCATGTACGTCAGCAGCACGCTGGCACCTGCCGTGACCTCGACGCGCGGCCGCTTCGCGACATCGTCGACGAGGTCGGGACGCACGGCGTTCTGCACCAGATCCGCGGAGCCACCGACGAGCATGAGGATGCGTGCGGCCGCGTCGCGCACGAACTTGATCTCGATGTGCTGGAGCTTCGCGGGCGTGCGATAGAACTTGTTCGTCGCGAGCACCGCGTGCGCCGACGTCAGCTCGGCGAGCACGAACGGCCCGGCGCCCACGAGCTTCGCCATCCGGCACGCGTCGACCGGCGCGCCGTGGAACGACACGATGCCGAACTCGATGTCATTGATGAACGTGGCGAGCGGCCGGTTGAGGTGGAAGCGCACCCGCTTGGGCCCGGTGGCCTCGACCTTCGCGAAGCGTTCGAGGAAGCCCTTCATGTACAGGCTGCCGCACTTCTCCGTCATCACCGAGGTGTACGTGCGCGCGACGTCCTCGCCGCGCACCGGGTTGCCATCGGAGAACGTGGCGTCGTCGCGGATCAGCACGTCGATCGTCTTGTCGTCGATGCGCTCGACGCCGGCGGCGAGCTCGGTCCGCGGCTCGGCATTCACGGTGTCGACCGACATCAGGCCGGGCGCGACCAGCCGTACCAGCTTGCCGTCGTTGTTCGTGAGTGCGTAGCGCGGGTCCGCCGTGGTCATCGGCGACTCGATCAGCATCACGAGCGTGTCGTCGGGGGTGCGCCGGCGCTTTGCGGTGCATGCCGATAGCCCAGCCGTCAGTGCAATACCAGCCAGCGTGATAGCGTTGAGTCGTAGTGACATCGCGTGTCGCGCACAGCCTGATGATCGTGCTCGCGCTGGTGAGTATCGACACGACCACGGCGCGGTCGCAAGGAAGCGCCGGCAGCAGCGTCATGCCGGCGGGATCGGGCTCGGGCTCCGCGGTCGAGACCAGCGACGACGAGGAGGGCGACGGAAGCGGCAGCGTCCGCGTCGCGCCCGCCGATCCCAAGCTGCGCGCCACCTGGCTCACCCAGCAGCTCGACGGCGCGATCGGCGCCCGCCCGCTGCTCGGCGCCAAGGCCAGGATTGCGGTCTCGGTCTACGACCTCGAGAGCGGCACCCCGCTCTACCAGCACGACGCCGACAAGGGCATGAGCCTGGCGTCCAATGCCAAGCTGCTGACCGCGATCGCGGGGCTCGGAACGCTTGGCGCCGGCTTCCGCTGGCGGACCGCAGTGTTCATCGATGACAAGTCGCTCGACGAGACCACCGGCATCGTGAAGGGCAACCTCTACGTGCGCGGCCGCGGCGATCCGACGCTGACCGTGAACGACCTGCGCGCGCTCGCGACCGAGATCGCCGCGCGTGGCATCCGCACGATCCAGGGCCAGCTCGTGATCGACGGCAGCTACTTCGACGCCGACGTCGACGCGCCGCACTTCGACGAGCAGCCCAAGGAGCGCGCCGCCTTTCGCGCGCCGGTCGCCGCGTTCGGCGTGTCGCGCAGCGCGGTCCTCGTCAACGTGATCGGCGAGCCCGGCGGCACCACGAAGGTCTGGCTCGAGCCGAACCCGGGCGATCTGATCAAGATCAAGAAGTCCGAGGTCACCAGCATCAGCGAGGGCCGCACGCGCATCCGCGTCGACGTGAAGGCGGTTGGCCCCAAGAAGGACACGCTCGAGATCGAGGTCACCGGACAGATTCGCTACGGCGACGGTCACTACTGGGCGAAGCGCCGCGTCGACGATCCGCAGCGCTATGCCGCCGAGGTGTTCAAGCAGGTGCTCGACGACCGCGGCATCAAGTTCACCAAGAAGGCGATCGGCTCGGCGCCGGTGCCGCTCAACGCGCAGCCGATCACGCTACACGACAGCCAGCCGCTCGGCTCGATCGTTCGCGAGATGAACAAGTCGAGCGACAACTACTTCGCCGAGACGCTGCTCAAGACGCTCGGCGCCGAGACGCGCGCCACGCCAGGACCCGCCGCGTGGGCCGACGGCCAGGCCGCACTGCAGCTGTTCCTGGCCAAGCTCGGGCTACCGCCCGGCACCTATCGCTCCGAGAACGGCTCGGGCCTGTTCGGCTCGACCCAGGTGTCGGCGAACCAGATGGTCACGCTGCTGCGCGGCGCGTACCACGATTTCCGCATCGGTCCGGATCTGATGGGCTCGCTGCCCGTCGGCGGCATGGACGGCACGCTGGCGCGTCGCTGGCGAACGTCCGCCGCGCGGGGTCGCGTGCGCGCCAAGACCGGGACACTCGCAACGGTGACCACGCTGTGCGGCTACGTCGCCGTCGATGGCGCGCGGCCCGTCGCGTTCTCTGTACTCGTGAACGACATCCCCACGGGGCAAAAAGGTCCTGCCCGCGCGATGGCCGATGACATGCTCGACGCGATCGTCGCCTATCTGGAGGCAGCGGCTGTAAAGTAGCGGGGAATGGGGTCCACCGACGACGGCGATGGCTCGCCGACGGTCGCCGAGCGCCCGAGTGCGAAGGAGATCGCAGGCTCGTCGGAAGCGACGGAGGTTCTGGTCCCGTCCCTGCCCGGCGAGAACGTCATCGTCTCGCTCGATCCGCCATCGACGGTGACGCTCGGGGCGCACACGGTCGCCGACCGGCCGCAGACCCTGTCGTCGAAGCTCGCAGACCAGACGTTCGCGCGCACGCCCTCGCTCGCAGGCGCCTCGATCTCGGAGCGCTCGCAGACCACGGCCGCCGATGCGATGCGCGACGAGGAGGTCGAGCGCACGCGGCTGTTCATCGTGCTCGGCTGGGGCATCAGCCTCGCCGCCGCCGGTGCGGTACCGATGCTGCCCGCGCCGCGGTGGTCGCAGATCGCGATGGTTGTAGCGATGCTGCTCGGCGTCGGGGTGAGCGCGATCTTCAGGCGCCGCTTCAAGGATCCGACGACGTACACCGAGAAGGCGCTGCTGCAGCTAAGCGTGATGTCGGTCGTCAACGCGCACGTCGCGATCATCTACTTCGGCGCGTACACGCTGTGTCCGCTGATCGTGGTGGTCGGGATCCACTTCATGGCGCGCACCGAGGCCGAGCGTGCCGCGCGCTGGATCTTTGCCAGCGCGGTCGTCGCCTATGGCGCGCTCGTGGCACCGCTCATCGCGGGCGTGCCCGATCCCGGCGTGTTCGCGACGGATGCGCCACTCTCGGTGGAGACGAGGATCATCGGCGCTGCGTTCGTGCTCGGCACCTACGTGCTCGCGTACACCACCGCGCGCGCGTTTCGCCGTGCCTCGCTCGCATCGATCGACGAGCTCGCGCGCACCACGAAGATTGCATCGCAGCGCGAGGCCCTGATGCAGGAGCTCCGCGCGGACCTCGAGCGTGCGCTGCGCATCGGCGGGCCCGGCCGCTATACCGATCAGCAGATCGGTTCGTTCAAGCTCGGCGTCGTGCTCGGCCGCGGTGCGATGGGCGAGGTCTACGAGGCCGTCGATACCCGCACGAGCGAGCCCGCCGCGGTGAAGCTGCTGCGCCGCGAGATCCTCGCCGATCCGACGCAGGTCGCGCGGTTCTTGCGCGAGGCGCGTGCGGGCGGTGTGTTGCGCTCGCCGTATGTCGTGCGCGTGATCGAGGCTGCGCCGCCGAGCGCCGACCTGCCCTACCTCGCGATGGAACGGCTGCACGGCTCGACGCTCGCCGAGACGCTGCGGCGCGAGTCGCGCCTCCTCGCGGGCAACGCGATCGAGCTGGCCAAGCATGTCGGTTCTGGCCTCGATGCGGCGGCCACGGCGGGCATCGTGCATCGCGATCTCAAGCCGCAAAATCTGTTCCGCACGTCGACGGAGTGGAAGATCCTCGACTTCGGCGTCGCGACGCTGGCGGATGAAACCGGAAATCTGACCCAGGGTGGCATCGTCGGTACGCCGAGCTACATGGCGCCCGAGCAGGCACAGGGCAAGCTGGTCGATCCACGCGCGGATCTCTACGCGCTCGCCGCGGTCGTGTATCGCTGCCTGACCGGCCAGCATCCGTACACGGGCGCCGATACGCCCGCGCTGCTCTACGCGGTCGTGCACCGGATGCCGGTTCGGCCGTCGCTGCTCGCGGATCTCCCCGCCGATGTCGATGCGTGCCTCGCACTCGGGATGGCAAAGGAGCCCGGCGATCGATTCGCGACCGGCGAGGCGTTCGCCGATGCGCTTGCCACCGCGCTCGCCGGCAAGCTCGACGGTAGGGATCGGAAGCGTGGCGAAGCGCTGATGCGCCGGCAACCGTGGGAGGAGGCCGGATGACCACGGTCCGCATCCCCACGAGCGCGTCGAGCATGTCGACGGCGGCCGAGGCGCTACACGACGAGGAGATCGAGCGCACGCGGTCGTTCATCCGCACCGCGTGGATCGTGGCCGCGGCGTGCGCGGCCGCGGCGATCGCGCTGCCCGGCGATGGCCGCATCCTCAACGCGCTGCTCGCGACGCTCGGGGTCGGCGTGGTCGGCAGCCTGTGGGTCTATCGAGAGCTCGCAGACCGCACGAAGTACCAGGCGCGCATGCTCCACGTGCTCGCGGTCGCCGCGATCGTGTGCGGTCAGCTCGGCGTCCTCTACTGCGGCATCGCGTCGAGCGCGTCGCTGATCGTCGCGCTCGGTCTGTATTTCTTCTGCCGTACCGAGAGCCTGTCGAGCGCCGTGTTCGTGTGGGTGCTCGCGGCGGTGACTCACGCGGTCGAGGTCGCGCTCGTGCTGACCGGAACGATCGACGATCCGGGGTTCGCGCCCGTCGGTGCGCAGCTCCATCCACTGCAGCATCTCGCCGGCCAGGTGCTGCTGCAGCTGGTCTATTTGATGTGCTTCCTGCTCGCGCGCATGACGCGGCAGAGCTCGCTGCGCTCGATCGAGCAGCTGCAAAAGATCACGCGTCTCGCCGCGCAGCGCGACGTGCAGCTCGCCGAGCTTCGCCAGGATCTCGATCGCGCGCTCAAGATCGGTGGGCCCGGCCGGTTCACCTCGTATCAGGTCGGCAGCTGGAACCTCGGCAACGTGCTCGGACGCGGCGCGATGGGCGAGGTCTACGAGGCCACGCACGTCACGACGCAGCAGGAGGGCGCGGTGAAGCTGCTGCGCCGCGAGATGCTCGCCGACCGCAATCACGTCGAGCGGTTCTTCCGCGAGGTGAAGATCGCCGCGTCGCTCGACTCGCCGCATGTCGTGCGCGTGCTCGAGGCATCGACGCCCGAGGATCCGATTCCGTTCCTCGCGATGGAGCGGCTGCGAGGCCAGACGCTCGGCGACCTCGTGCGCAGCGGCCCTGTCACCGGCCCGAGGCTGCGCACGCTGGTGGAGCAGATCGGCGGCGTGCTGGATCGCGCGCGCGAGGCCGGCATCGTGCATCGCGATATCAAGCCGCACAACATCTTCCTGACCGAGCACGAGGTGTGGAAGGTGCTCGACTTCGGCGTTGCGGTCCTCGGGGATAGCTCGGGAACGCTGACGCGTGGTGGCGTCGTCGGAACACCGACGTACATGTCCCCGGAGCAGGCGCGCGGCGAGCACGTCGATCACCGGGCCGATGTCTACGCGTTCGGCGCAGTCCTCTACCGCTGCGTGACGGGCCGAGTCTTGTTTGTCGCGCGCGACACTCCCGCCCTGCTCTACGCGGTGGTCCATGCGATGCCGATGCGACCTTCCACGATCGCGAGCGTGTCGCCGCAGCAAGAAGAGGTCCTTGCAGTGGCGCTCGCCAAGGACAAGGCGCAGCGGTTCACGACCGCCGGCGAGCTGGCGGCAGCGTTCGCGGCGGCGACTGCGGGAACCCTCGATGAGGCGATTTCTCGTCGAGCAAGACAGTTACTTCGGGCCCGCCCGTGGGCAGAGCCTGATCCAGAGCCCAAGGCCAGCTAACGGCCGCCAGTTGTGGTACGAACGCCGCATGGCCGAGCTACAGGGAAGCAAGACGCACACGAATCTCAAGGAAGCGTTTGCCGGCGAATCGCAGGCGAACCGCCGTTACCTCTATTTCGCGAAGGTTGCCGACGTCGAGGGTTACCCCGACCTCGCTGGCCTGTTCCGCGACACCGCAGAAGGCGAGACCGGACACGCGCATGGTCACCTCGACTACCTGAAGAAGGTGGGCGACCCGGCGACGGGCGAGCCGATCGGTGACTCCGCGAAGAACCTCAAGGCGTCGATCGCCGGCGAGACCTACGAGTACACGCAGATGTACCCGGGCTTCGCCAAGACCGCGCGCGAAGAGGGCTTCACCGAGATCGCCGAGTGGTTCGAGACCCTGGCGCGCGCCGAGCGTTCACACGCTGGCCGCTTCCAGAAGGGCCTCGACACCCTCAACGCCAAGTAAGTCTGCCCATGCGCCCGCTCCCGCCCAGCTGGAGGGGCCGGGACCTGCGCCCGGCGCCGGGATAGACTGCGGGGCATGCGCAAGCTGACCCCGCTCGAGCTGCACGAGTTTGACTCGCAACCACTGCGAGTCTCCGGCAGCGCTCGACTCGACGCGGACCCCGAGCTGGTCTTCGCCGAGTTGAGCGATCCGTCGCTATGGTTTCCGCTGATGCGGCGCTCGGTCTGGAAGACCGGTGCGACGAGTGGCGTCGGTGCCGAGCGCGAGATCGACAACGCCCTGCTGGGTCGCGCGCGTGAGCGGATGCTCGCCTGGGACCACGGCGTACGCGTGGCGTTCACGATGACCGAGGTCACCTCGCTGTTCGTCGATCAGCTGGGCGAGGAGTGGCTGGTGACGCCCGAGGATGGCGGCACGCGGCTCGACTTCAAGCTTGTCGCCACGCCGTCGCGTATCGGCAGGCTCGCGTCGCCGGTGCTCAAGCGAACACTCGCGATGATGTTCGCTCGCGCATGTCGCACCATCGGCAAGCGTGCGGAAAACTATAGGGGTAAGAAGGCATCATGACGACGAAGCCAAATCTCGTCCGGCCCATCACGCGGGCTGACATCAAGGGTCCGGCGATGTACGCGCACATTCGCGACGACTATCGCAATCGCGTGATCGCGATGAAGACGGACCGGCGCGTGCTCATCGGCGACCGCGTCGAGCTGGTGTTCGACAACCGACACACGCTCTCGCTGCAGATCGAGGAGACCTGTCGGCTCGAGAACCTGACCACCGACGCGCAGATCAATGCGGAGATCGAGGTCAACAATCCGCTGATGCCGACCGAGGACTCGCTCGCCGCCACGCTGTTCATCCCGCTGCCGCAGGACGAGCACATCAAGGAAAATCTGCGCGCGCTGGTCGGGCTCGACGAGCACGTGATCCTGCACGTCGGTCCGCACGCACTCCGCGCCGCGTTCGAGCCAGGCCGCTCTACCGAGGACAAGATCAGCGCGGTGCAGTACGCGCGGTTCCCACTCCCCCCCGAGGCCAAGGCGGCACTCTTCACGCAGGGAACCGTGGTGGCGGTCGAGATCGACCACCCAAATTATCTGCACCGCGTACAATGTTCGGAGGCGCTGCGCGCTTCGCTCGCAGCTGACTACGGGGCTTGAATGAGACAGGGATGGGTGCTCATCGCAATCGCTGCGTGTAGCGGCGCGCAAGGGCGTGCCGATCGCGAGGCGCGGCAGTTCAACTGCAAGGAACGCATGGCCAGCTACGTCGCCACCAAGCACATCGCTGGTGACGAGCTGGGCGTGCAGATGGACTGCGAGACGGCAGGCCCGCGCATCAAGCGCTGGCGGACCGACAAGAACGGTGTCCGCGTCGAGGATGAGCGCGCCGTGTCGCCCGTCTCCTTCGACCGCGCGTGGAAAGAGATCGACGGCACCGGCTGGGCCTATCTCAAGGACTGCTCGAACGGCAGTCTCGAGAAGCGCGATCCGGTCTACGTGTTCGACATCAAGGACGACCAGCAGAAGGCCACGTTCCAGTGCCAGACGCGCGAAGTCCCCTACCCGTACAACGACATCACCGATCCGCTCGACATGCTCGCACAGCAAGGTGGCAAGCAGCTCGTCGATGACGAGCCCGCGGATGCCAAGGCGCTCGACCGCAAGGACAAGCAGAAGTGAGCAAACCGCTCGCGGGCTCGACCGCCGTGGTCACCGGCGCGAGCCGCGGCATCGGCCGTGCGATTGCGATCCGGCTCGCTGAAGCCGGCGCCGAGATCGCGATCTGGGCGCGTGACTCGACCGCGATGCGCTCCGTCGCGCAGGAGATATCGGCAGCAGGTGGCAAGGCGCGGTCGATCGTGATCGACGTGACGGACCCCGATGCAGTCAACCGCGCATCGGAGCTGGTGCGCGCGACAATGCCGCCGGTTCGCACCGTCGTGAACAACGCGGGTGCGGTGCTGCGCAAGTCGACCGAAGCGATCACCGATGTCGAGTGGCGCCGCATCCTTGCCGTGAACCTCGACGGCACGTTCTTCGTGACGCGCGCGTTCATCCCGGATCTCGAGAAAAATCAGGGTCGCGTCATCAACATCTCGTCGATCTCGGGTCGCGAGGGAACCGCCCTGCTGGCTGCCTATTGTGCGGCCAAGCATGGGGTTATTGGCCTTACACGGGCACTTGCCGAGGAACTGCGCACTGCTAAGGTCTCGGTGAATGCGATCTGTCCGGGCAGCGTGGACACGGCAATGCTCCGCGAGGGAATGCCCGACGCGAGGCCGGATATGAGCCCCGACGACATCGCCAAGACAGCGTTGTTTCTGGCGCACGCTGCACCGTC
>JBBQFU010000286.1:0-11299 GCA_038322185.1 Haliangiales bacterium | reverse complement strand
GACCGATGTCACCGTCGACGACGGCACGCACATCAAGCCGTACTCGGTGCTCACCGAGAGTGTCGTCGGTGAGAAGGTCCAGATCGGACCGTTCAGCCACTGCCGCCCGGGCACGCGCCTCGACGAGGACGCGCACATCGGAAACTTCGTCGAGACCAAGAAGACGCACGTGATGGCGGGCGCGAAAGCCAACCACCTCGCGTACCTCGGTGACGCGTCGATCGGTGCAAAGGCCAACATCGGCGCCGGCACGATCACGTGCAACTACGACGGCGTCACCAAGCACAAAACCACGATCGAGGCCGGTGCCTTCATCGGCTCCGACAGCCAGCTCGTCGCGCCGATCACGATCGGTCGCGATTCCTATGTCGGCTCTGGCTCGACGGTGACCAAGGATGTTCCGCGTGGCGCGCTCGCTCTCACGCGCGTGAAGCAGGTCAACGTCGAAGGCTGGGCGGATCGCTTCCGCGAGGCACAGTCCAAGCGCAAGAAGAGCGCAGAACCGGACAAGTGAGGATCGCCCTCGCGCTGGTGCTCGTCGCCTGCAAGGACAAGCCGGCCGCCCGCGACGACGCTGCCGTCGCGCAGATCACCGTTCGTGGAGACGCCGAGCTACCTGCGGATGCAGGCGTGTGGCCCGAGACCGCGAAGCTGCCGACGATCGAGGCGGTGCGCGTGATCCCGTTGCCGGCGAAGCTCGATGCGCCGCGGTTCACGATCGGTGGACCGGTGCTGCTCGGCGATCTCGCGGTCGTGTCGTCGTCGCAGTTCGGATTCGCCGCCGTCGACTTTCGCCGCGGGCAGCTCGCGTGGGTCAAGCCGGCCGGTAGCCACGTCGCGCCGCCGCTGGTTCTCGATGGCAACCTCGTGCTCGTCGCGTCGTGCATCAATCCGCCGACCGTCCCCGACGGTGAGGAGCTGCTCGGCTGCATTCGCATTGTCACGCCGACGGGAACCGACCAGGCGTACGTCGCGATCCGCGGGCGCAACGTCGCCGAGTTCCAGGCATCGGCGGGGGAGCAGGCCGTGTGGGCCGCAAAGGGAGCCGTGTTCTGGAGGCGCGGGGATGCAGCGGTCTCGATCGATCTGCTGAGCGGTGTCGCCAAGCCCGCGCCCGGTGCGTCGCCCGCGCTGACCGTCGCCTACAAGGACAAGAGCTGGGACATCCGGCGCGCCGAAGAAGGAGAGATCGTCGCGACGGGCAAGCCGAGCTGGAAGACCGAGTCCCACTACACGGCGCTGATCGGAGCGGTCTATATCCCGGAGCAGGCGCCGATGGTTCGCGTCGCGCGGGCAGGCCGATTCCAGGGCAGCCCGGAGATCCTGATCTTCGACATCGACGCGACCGGCTCGCTGCACGGTCAGGTCACGCTCGATCCGGCGCCGGGCATCGGCATCATCGGTCATGCGATCTCGAAGGTCGGCAACACCGCGCTCGCGGTCCGGCTCGACACCTCACTCGAGCGCGACTACATCGCCGGCTACGCGGCGAACGCGTCACTGCAATGGATCTACCCGCTGCCGCAGACGCCGCGCCCCGATCCGGTTGGACTGGCGCTCACCCATGATGCGGTCGTCGTGTTCCACGACGGCGATACGGTCACAGTCCTGCCCGAGCTGTCGGCTCCTCCCACGGCACCAGGCGCGGTCCGCGATCCGTTGGAAAACGCGACACCGTAAGTCCGCGTTGGTCCTACGAACACACTTGGTACGCGAGCTGCTCCAAGGGTCGAGCATGAAGCTGACGAACCTGACCAAGACTGCACTGGCGACCTCCCTCCTCGTGACCCTCGGCGCCGCCGGCTGCGTGAAGCAGGACGAGCCGCCCGCGTCGATCGCCCGCGCGATTCCGACGGCGGATCAGGTCCGCATCAAGCTGCCGGCGAATCAGGCGCGCATGCTCGGCGACCTCGCGAACTACTACACCGTCACGCGCGACGTCACGCGCACGCTCAACGGTGGCACTGCATGGGTCCTCATCCTCATCCACGCGATCGTGCAGTACCCGGTCACGTCGACCAACGGCAACGTCTACACGTGGGGCCCGTGGAGCGACGCGCTCGACCCCGCGGAGTACAAGCTCGACGTCACCGAGAACGCCGACGGCACGTATGACTACCTGCTGTCGGGCCGCAGCAAGACCGTCGCTGGCTCGCAGTTCGAGGTCGTCATCGACGGTCACGCCGACCCGCGCCCGGGCGAGCGGCTCGGCAACGGCGACTTCAAGATCGACTTCGACGCTGGCAAGCGCGTGAACCCGGTCGACTCGGGTGATGCCAAGGGCACGGTCGTCGTGCAATACGACCTCGCCGCTCGCCACCTCGACATGATCGCGATGGCGCCCGACGCGAACAACAACCCGGCGATGTTCGAGTACGCCTACAACGAGTCGCTCGATGGTGGTGGCGACATGGTGTTCAACGCGACCGCCAATACCGGTGGTACGAGCGCGGCCGAGAACATCGTGATCCGCTCCCGCTGGCAGGCCGATGGCGCGGGCCGCGGTGACGCGCGCCTCGCCGGTGGTGACCTCGGTACGGCCGAAGCAATCGCCTCGGAGTGCTGGAACACCCTGTTCCGCCGCACGTTCTACACCGACAGCGTCAACTGGCAGCCGACCGAGGGCGTCGTGAGCGATTGCGCCTACGGCACCGCGGACCTGCCGCCGCTCTGAGGCAGTTTCGCAGCGTTTGAAAGGGGACTCCGTTGGTTGTTCCCTTTCGTCGTTTCGGGGTAACACCGGCATATGGCCACACTGCCCACGAACGCGCAGGATCTGTTCGACAACCTGGTTCCGCAGGGTCTCGCCCAGTATCCAGACAAGGCTCGCGAGCTCAACGCGATCTACTGCTTCAAGGTCTCCGGCGATGACGGTGGCGAGTGGACGGTCGACACCACCGCAAACCCGCCCAGCTGCACCAAGGGTGATTCGGGCAAGGCGCAGTGCACGGTCGAAGTCTCGAGCGAAGACTTCAAGACCATGCTCAGCGATCCCAACGCCGGCATGCAGCTCTACTTCCAGGGCAAGCTCAAGGTGTCGGGCGATCCGATGCTCGCGATGAAGCTGCAGCAGCTGTTCGAGATCGCTCGCCCCAAGTGAGCGCTACCGCGTGGTGAACGCTGCACTCGCAGACGCACTGCGCGGGATCCGAGTTCTCGATCTCTCGCGCCTGCTGCCGGGCCCGTTCTTGACGATGGTGCTCGCCGATATGGGCGCAGACGTCGTGAAGATCGAGGACCCGCGGATGGGCGACTATCTGCGCGGCATGCCGCCTCTCCACAAGGCGAGCGGCATGTCGGGCCGATTTCTCGCGATCAATCGCGGCAAGCGATCGATCGCGCTCGACCTCAAGGTCGCCGCCGCGCGCGAGGCGTTTCTCAAGCTGGTCGACAAGGCCGACGTCATCGTCGAGTCCTTCCGGCCCGGCGTGATGGACAAGCTCGGCCTGTCGTACGCGACGCTCGCCGCGCGCAACCCGGCGATCATCGTGTGCTCGATCAGCGGCTACGGCGCGACCGGCCCGTGGGTCGAGCGTGCAGGTCACGACCTCAATTACATCGCGACCGCAGGCGTGCTCGGGATGACCGGGCCCACCGGCGGTGCGCCGCAGATGCCCGGCGTGCAGATCGCCGATCTCGCAGGCGGTGCACTGTGGAGCGCGACCGCGATCCTCGGCGCGCTCGTCGGTCGGCAGCGCACGGGCAAGGGCGCGCACCTCGACATCTCGATGACCGAAGGCGCGCTCGCGCTGCTCGCGTGCGAGCTCGGCAACCTCGACTGTGGCGTGAAGCCCTCGCGCGGTACCGAGGCGCTCAACGGCGCGCTCGCCGTGTACGCGGTCTACAAGACCAAGGATGCGCGCTTCGTCGCTGTCGGTGCGCTCGAACCCAAGTTCTGGATGGCGCTGAACACCGCGATCGGCCGGCCGCCCAACGTCGGCGAGATCGTCGGCAATCCCGATCAGCAAACCAAAACTCGCGACGATCTCGCGAAGATCTTCGAGACCAGGACGGCCGCCGAGTGGGCCGCGTTCTTCGCCGACAAGGACTGCCTCGTCGAGGTCGTGCTCGAGCCCGACGAGCTGGCCGATCACCCGCTGCATCAAGCGCGGCACGTGTTCTTCGAGATCGATGGTGGCGCGGGAGTCGGACCGATCCGGCAGATGCGCACACCTGTCGGCACACCAACGCACGCGACCGTGCCGCCCCGTCTGGGCCAGCACACACGCGAGGTGCTCGCCGAGTACGGACTTTCCGAGGCCGAAATCACTGCTCTCGGCTAGGAACTAGCCAGAGCACATGTAGGCCTGAGATAATTCTCGGGTAAGCGCGACCCGCCAGCCGGTTCGCCCCACTAAGGACTTGGGAGATTCCTTATGAAGAACATCCTCGCGCTCTGTTTCATGGTGTTGGCGTTCGCGGTCGGTTGCGGTGACAAGAAAGGCGCGACCGCGCCCGACTGCACCGCCACGGGAACTGCGTGCGTCGATGGCGCGGATGGTTGCTGCACCGGTTTCTGCGAGGAGCTCACCGGGACCTGCGCCCGCGTGCCGGGCACGTGCCTCATGGCCGACGACTCGTGCTCGGTCGGTCCCGACTGTTGCTCGCTGTCGTGCGTCGACTTCAAGTGCTCCGGTGACCAGTGCACCTCGGACACCGAGTCGTGCGACTCCGATGGCGAGTGCTGCTCTGGCATCTGCTCCGATGACAGCTGCGCGCCGCTGAACGCCACGTGCCGCACCGCCGGTAACACGTGTGCTGCGAACGCCGAGTGCTGCTCGGGTCTGTGCAAGGACAACGGTAATGGCGTGCTGACCTGTAACAACTCGCCGTCGTTCTGCACCCAGGTCGGTGACACCTGCGTGAGCGACGTCGAGTGCTGTGGTGGTCTCTGCACGATCGCCGATGGCCAGAGCCTCGGCACCTGCGGTGTCGTTCCCTCGAGCGGCGCGACCGGCTGCACCACGACCGGTGAAGTCTGCGGCAACGGTGCGGACTACGACCCGGCGACGCAGGAGCTACCGACGTGCGGTGGCGAGTGCTGCAGCCGCGCATGCTTCCCGTACGGCCCGACCGGCGTGCTGGTCTGCCAGCCTCCCTCGGGTTGTCGCCCGACGGGCGAGCTCTGCAACGAGGACAGCGACTGCTGCGGTGGACCCGGCCAGCCGGACAACGACGTCTCGAACGTCATGTGCCAGAAGGCCGAGGGCTTCAACGTTGGGCGCTGCGACAACGGCAACTCGTGCTCGCCGGCCGGCGCGATCTGCCGGTTGCAGTCGGTTTCGTGCAACGCCAACGCAAACTGCTGTGCCGGTAACGTGCTCCAGTACAACAGCTGCCTCCAGGACGCGCTTGGCATCCCGCGCTGTGCGGTCGACGCCTGCAAGTTCGGCGACCCAGGCTGCGATCTGGGCGATTGCGATGTCGCTGGCAAAGCCGGCATGGCGTGTGCCTCGAGCGCCGACTGCTGCGGCCTGCCCTGCATCGCCGTCCCCGGCAGCGAATCGTTCGTGTGTTCGGCCACGTGCCAGATGACGGGCGCGTCGTGCACCACGAACACCGACTGCTGCTCGGGTCTGCCCTGCGTGATCCCGGGTGGCGCGACGGCCGGCACCTGCGGCGCGGACGGTGGCTGCGCCGAGTACGGTCAGCAGTGCGACGCGAACAACCCGTGCTGCAACGATCTGCCGTGCAGCAACGGCCTGTGCCAGGGCATCATCCTCTAGCGAGTACCGCTGAGTGATTCAAAGGGTCCGGGCGTGAGCTCGGGCCCTTCGTTCGTTTCGGGCTTCCAGCGCCAGCCGCCGTAGCGCAGCCAGCTCCAGATCCGCGACAGGCGCGACGGCTCGCGGATCGCGAGCTGCCCGAACGCCAGCGTGGCAGCGGCGTCGGCATCGTCGGCAGCGGACGCCAGATGCTCGGTGTGCTCGACGTCGTTGAGCGCGAGCAGCATCTCGTCGGCATCAGCGAAGCGGCGCGCGGGATCCTTTGCGAGAGCGCGCGTGATGACGCGATCGAGCGCGGGCGAGACCTGCTTACGCACCGCACGCAGCGGGCGCGGCGGGCGATTGAGCGCGAGGGTCATCGTGTGCTGCGCGTTGTCGCCCGCGAACGGCTTGGTACCGGCGACCATCTCGTAAAGGACCACGCCGATCGCGTAGAGATCGGTGCGCGCGTCGTGGGGCTGGCCGAGCAAGCGCTCGGGCGCGAGATAGGACGGCGAGCCAAGGCACATGCCCTTGGCCGTGAACGCGGCCTCGTCGGTGAGCGACGCGAGACCGAAGTCGATCAGGACCGGCCACTTGAGATCGCGGAGCACGATGTTCTCGGGCTTGATGTCGCGGTGGATCACGCCAAGCGCGTGAGCGTGCGAGAGAGCGAGCAGCATCATGCGTGCGATCTCGACCGCGCGCGGGATCGTGAAGCGGTCGGCCTTGATCGCGGTGCCGAGCGTGATGCCGGGGACGAGATCGAGTGCGATGTACGAGATGCCGGCATCGCTGCCGTGATCGAGCACGCGCACGCAGCCCGGGTGGTCGAGACGCGCGAGCGCGCGAGCTTCACGGGCAAAGCGCGCCTCGGCATCGCCGGTTCGATCGGTGACGAGGACCTTGAGCGCGACGACCTTGTCGAGGCCGAGGTGCCGCGCACGGTAGACATGGCCCATTCCGCCGGCTCCGACGGACGAGAGGATCTCGTAGCGGTCTGCGATGATGGTTCCTGGTTCGATCTTCACACCCGTTGAGACGTGACGAACCACGCATTCGGTTCACCGCGAAACAATCCGACACAGTGGGCTACGTGCGCCCGCGGGTGATGTCGCGCGCACGCATGAATGCAGCGATTGCGAGCACCAGGGCCCCCATTGCTGTGAGCGCGAATACCAGACGCGCGCCCGGGAATAACGACAGAACACCGTCGAGTGGCCGGGCCATCACGACATGCGCGATCGTGCCTTGCTCCTCGAGACCGCGAACTTCTCGTGCCTGGACCTGATAGGTGTGCTCGCCCTCTTCGACATCGGTGACGGCCGTGGAGGCGAGCGCGCTGGCCACGAGTCGCGGCGACAGGCGACCGGTCGATTCGCCAGTCGGCGCGACAAGCGCGAGCTCGGTCTCGTCGTCGAGCCGCACGTTGTCGATCAGCTGCTCGCCGTCCTGCACCTGCAGGTAGAGCGCGCGCGCCTCGCTGCCTTCAGTGGTCTTGTCGCCGAGCGCGAGGGTCCGGACGAACACCACGGCGAGGCCTTCGCGCGCTCCGCCAGCTCCGAGGATGCGGCTCGCGAGCAGGCCCGGATCGGAGTACGGCAGCACGGTCACGCTGTCGCCCTTGCCGGCATCGAGTGCACGCTTCACGAACGGTAGCGCGCGAAGATCGCCGCCCCAGTGCGTGGGCTCGGCGCTCGTGTAGAGCAAACGGCCCTTGTAGTCGACGATCGCGAGCGTGCTCGTGCCGAGGCGCACCCAGTCGGTCGACACCAGCGTGCTGTGCAGCCGCTCGAGCTCGGCCTTGTCGTCCTCGGCGGTACCGAGCCCGAAGTCGTCCTGATCGTGATGGGCGGCGACCTCGCGCAGCGCGGACTCGCGATACGCGACCTGCGAGACGGTATCGAACTGATCGCGCAGCTGGCCGACCGTACGCTCGAGCTGCTTGCCGGTGAGCGCGAACGACTGATTGATCTCGGCACCGAGGCGGCTGCGCAGGACCCAGTCGCTGACGAGCCCCAGGCCGAGCACGCCGGCGAGCGCGGCGGCCGCGATCGTGGTGCGGCGCCAGGGCCGCGCGCGGTCGCGGCCGAGCTCGGTGATGAGGTCATTCATCGTCGCGAATCGATCGCCCGGCTTCACCGCGAGGCCGCGGAGCAAGATCTCGCGCAGCGCGTTCGACACGCGCGTGCCCGCCGGTGCCGGCTTGATGCGACCAAACGTGACGTTGTCGCCGAGCTCGACGAACGTCTTGCCCTCGAACGGGCGCTCGCCGTACAGCGCCTCGTAGAGCGCAACGCAGAAGTTGAACTGGTCGGTGCGCGAGTCGACGTTGCCGCCTGTGAACTGCTCGGGCGCCATGTACGCCGGCGTGCCGAGCACCGAGCCGGACGTCGTCAGATTCACATCGCCGATGTGCGGCTTGGTCGCCCCGCCCTCGCCTGGCTTCGCGGCTGCGAGCCCGAAGTCGGTCACCCGCACACGGCCGTCGTCACCGACGAGGACGTTGTCGGGTTTGAAGTCGCGATGGACGATGCCCGCAGCGTGCGCGGCACCGAGTCCGCGCCCCGCAGCGAGGTATGCGGCGACGAGCTCGGGGACCGCCGGCTTGGTCGTGGCCTGCCACGCGCGAAGGCTCTGTCCAGTGACGAGCTCCATCGCGATGAACATCGTGCCGTCCTCGGATTCACCGACCTCGTACACGGTGACAACGTTCGGGTGATTGACCTGCGCCATCGACCGCGCCTCGCGCACGAGTCGCTCGGTCAGCCCCGCGTCCGCGCGTTTGAGCAGCTTGAGCGCGACGTTGCGACCGAGCTTGGGATCCTCGGCCTGCCACACCACGCCCATCGCACCGGCACCAAGGCGCTCGGTCATCGTGAACCGGCCGAGGCGCTTACCCTGGGCCTTGGGCTTGCCCGTCGACGGCCGCATCACCGGCGTCGCCAGTAGATCCTGGGGCAGCAGCGTCGGGGCATCGCCGGCGTCCTCGACCTGGTCGCTCGCCGCCTGCGTCGACATCAGCGGCTCCGGCAACGCGGTCGCCTCGAGCCCGGCCATGCTCTCGGGCGCGGCGGTCGCGTCCAGCGCCTCGTGAAACACCGGTAGCGTCTGCCGTGAGACGTCGCTGGCCGTGATGCTCAGCAGCTCGCGACAGTCGTCACAGGTGTCGAGGTGGCCAAGGACGTTCATCCGAGCCCCGGTGTCGAGCGCGCCGGACATCAGGTCCTGGAGCTCGTTCGCGTCGAGGCATTCCATTTCGGCCTCACGCATTGTTGCATGAGAGAATGGGCGCAGTGCCCACCGACCGCGTCCAACAGCTCGCCGCCGCGAGCGGACTCGCGGTCCCGTCGCGCGCTGCGGCCGAGGCGGCGTGGGAGCTGCTGCTGTCGCTCGCGCGCGCGAAGTTCCCCACGGTGAAGCTCGACGAGGAGGTCTTCGCCGCCTTCGTGGGTGAGCGCATCGCCGGCGATGACCTCGCGACCGCACTCGGTACCGCACCCGGCGCCGACCTCGCGCTGGCGGCCGCGTGCGCTGCACAGGAGCCGACGGCCCACGCCGCGTTCGACTCGGTGCTCGTCGAGGTCGATGCAGCGGGCAGCGCGACCAGCTCGCCGAAGGATCTCGTCGACGAAGTGAAGCAGCTGTTGCGTCTGCAGCTCCTGGTGCCCAGGGACGGCAAGCCTGCCGCGATCACTGCCTACCGGGGCAAGGGCCCGCTGCGCGGCTGGGTGCGGATCACGGCGACGCGCGAGCTCATCCGCCACAAGAAGAAGCGCCAGCGCGAGGCGCCGCTCGACAAGCAGCTCGACAAGATGCTGACCTCGGGCGTCGAGCCCGGGCTCGCCGCGCTCAAGGGCGAGTACCGCGCCGAGTTCGCGGTCGCGCTCCGCGAGGCGATCGATGATCTGTCCGCCGAGGATCGCACCCTGCTCCGCCAGCAGATCGTCGACGGCATGTCGATCGATGCCGTCGGCGCCGCGTATGGCGTGCACCGCGCGACCGCCGCGCGCTGGCTCACCCGCTCGCGCTCCGCCCTCGTCGCCGCGACCCACAAGCGTCTCGCCGATCGGCTCAAGCTACCGGTCGAGCAGATGGACAGCGTGATTCGCCTCGTCTCGAGCCAGCTCGACGCGAGCGTGATCCGCTATCTGCGCGGCTAGACCACGCGACGTCGCGACGGCGGTGCGCCATACGGCATCGCCGGCACCGAGGGATCCATCGTGGCGTTCCACGTGTGGTCGGTTCCGATCACGACCGCCACGATCTCACTCGTATACGCGTTGCCGCGGTCACCGCTCCAGCTGATCGACACGTTGTACCGGCCAGCCGTCGCGCCTTCGACTTGATAGCGTCCCTTGGCGTCGGCGATCGCGGTGATGGGAGCTGGCTGCTCGATCGTGGGCTGACCCTCGAGCGTCATGTGCAGCGTCGCGCCGGCGAGCGGCGTGCCCTGCGAATCCTTGACGACACCGTGCAGCCGCCATGTCGTGGTGGGCGCCTTGATCGCCGCCGAGCCACTCGCCGGCGCGACCGGCTTTGCCCCCTGGTCACACCCGACAAGCGTCGCGCTCGCGAACAGCACCGCCCGGCTCAGCCGACCCGCGAGCATCGCCCGCGGTGGCGCGCTGATCACCACCGCCGCACAGAACGGGCACACCGCGGCGTGGCGATCGATGTGGCGGCGGCAGCAGTCGCAGGGTTGCAGCACCATGGGGCGAGTGTACTAAGGACTGTCCCGTAACTTCACCTGGAGATTGTGCAGGAACACGACCGCGCCGAGCGTAGATGCTAGGTGTGTTCCGCGTCGTCGATGGTCGCGCAAGACGCGCCAGTTCTTGAGCCTCGCGATCGCATGCTCGACAGAGGCCCGCCGCCGCCGATGGCGACGCCATTGCGGTCACGCACGATGCGGTTGTGAGCGAACACCGGCGTGACGAGCTCGGGCACACCGCGATAGCCGCCGTCGGCAAGCACGCGACCGTGTATCTTGCACAACGCCTCGACAGTCGAGCCCCCGTAGTGAATTGGATCGTTGCGGTTGCCCGGTCCACCGGCGGTAGTCGCGACGACCGCGAGGTCGCGTCGGCGAACCAGGATCTGGGCGTTGCACGACCAGCGGTCGTTCTTCGACTTTGCGGCGCACCGATGATCGCGCGTCGGAATCAGTGTCCCATCGACCGCCCACGTCCAACGACGATCGAGAACGCCAAGTGAGGCAAGGTTAGCGAGGACTGGCACGAGCGCCGTGACGATACGGTGCGCCGAGGATTTGGAGACCTCGAACACCGCGACCAGCTCGCGCAACGTCAAGTTGGTTCGTAGGGCCGCGCACACCAGGAGCACGCGATGACGTGGCGAGCACGACCACGGCCGGCCGAATCTGGGCTCGGCAGGAAGTCTCGCGAGGATCTCGTCGAGCCGCCGGTCCGTGATCGCCGCGAGCACTCGCGTGCATCGGATCGTCATTGTCAGAATCGTGGGGTAGGATCGATTCGTGGGGTCGTCTGGAAAGCGGACACGCGGTCCGAACAAGCAGACGCCGTGGTCGCGCAATCCCGACGACGGCACGTCGGTGGTGCGCCTGGCGCTCG
>JBBQFU010000285.1:0-11317 GCA_038322185.1 Haliangiales bacterium | reverse complement strand
ACTCGGCAAGTACGACGACGCGATTTGGCACTACGAGCGCTTTCTCTCTCGCGCAAAACCAGCCGGTGATTTGAAGACGGCGGTTGAAGACTTCGTGCGGCAGATGAGAGCGGAGCTGGAGAAGAAGGCGATGAGTCAACTTCCGACCGAGCCCGGGCCGGACAACACGATCAAGACCCAGCCCGATTCTTCATCCACGCCGCCGGTCGTTTCATCCAAGGTTGCCGTCCCCGACGTCGAGCCTTGGTACGCTGATGGTTTCGGTTGGGGGCTCACCGGCGTCGGCGTATTGGCTGCGGCGTCATCCGGCTATTTGCTGCTCGACGCAGCAGATCTCGAAGACCAGGCGAACACCGAAGATCGGCAAGACGTTCGCGAGCAACTGCGCAACAAGGCCGGCAGCCGCCGTCTCGCGGGTGCGATCGTCGGCGTCGTCGGTGCGGGTTTACTCGTGACAGGCGTGATCAAGCTTGTCGTTCATTCCTCGCCCAAGCGCGAACGCGTCATGACCTCGTGGGGCGTCAGGCTCACTGGCAGCGGCGTTCAGGTGTTCGGGAGCTTCTGACCCTATGATCGGCACAACCGTCGGCCAGCTCACGATCACACGGCAGATCGGCGAGGGTGGCATGGGCGCGGTCTACCTCGCCGAGCATCGCGTGCTGAAGACGAAGCACGTCATCAAGGTTCTCTTATCGCAGTGGACGCAGAACGCGATGATCGTGCAGCGCTTCGTGAACGAGGCGCGCGCATCTGCGGCGATCCAGCATCGAAACATCATCCGCGTGCAGGACTGCGCCCAGCTACCTGATGGGCAGTGGTACATCGTGATGGACTTTCTCGACGGCGGAACGCTCGCGCGCTACGCGTCGTCGCACGGCGGTCCGCTCCCTCCGCACTTAATCCTTCACATCGTCGCGCAGATCGCGAACGGTCTCGAAGCTGCGCACGCGCGCAACATCGTGCACCGCGATCTCAAGCCGGAGAACATCTACCTCACGTCGCGCGACGGCGATCCGCATCACGTGACGATCCTCGACTTCGGCATCGCCAAGCTCGGCGAGTCCGAGCACGGCGCGTCGACGCGCACCGGTCAGATGGCGGGCACGCCTGCGTACATGGCGCCTGAGCAGATGCGCGATCTCAAGTCGGTCGATCCACGCACGGACGTCTACGCACTCGCTGTCATCACGTACCAGCTCGCGACCGGGGGCTGGTTGCCGTATCAGGAGGGCAGCACCCCGAGCACGTACTACGAGCTGTCGGCGGCTGAGATCTACCATCGCCAGCTTTCGGAGCCGCCCGTCGACCCGCGCAAGCGGTTCGCCAGCATCAACGAAGGTTGGGCGAACGCGATCCTCGCTGCGCTTCATCCGGATCCTGCGCGTCGTCCGCAGTCGACCCGACAGTTCGCGATCATGCTCGCGCAGGCGACCTCGAGCGACAATTTCGCGCCGAGCGGCACCGAGATCGTTCGCAAGTACGCCTTCGAGCTCCTCGAGATCGGCAACATGCTCGAGACGGTCCGTGCACCGAAAGCGGCGCCCTCAGTGGGTCCCAAAACGCCGTCGCGATACCAGCTCGGCGATCGACTTGGCGCCGGCGGCATGGCGGAAGTATTCCGCGGCAACATGTCGGGCGCCGAAGGCTTCGCACGCGAGGTCGCGATCAAGCGCGTGCTACCGGGTTTCTCGACCATGCCCGAGTTCGGCTCGATGTTCGTGGAGGAGGCGCGGCTCGCGTCTCAGCTTGCGCACCCAAACATCGTGCAGGTGCTCGACTTCGATCGCGATCCCGAAGGGCGCCTGTTCCTCGTCATGGAGTTCATCGAGGGCAGGGACCTCGCCGCGCTTCGCGATACCGGACCATTGCCCTATTCGGTGATCAACTTCGTGATCACCGAGACGCTTCGCGGCCTCGGCTACGCGCACGAGCTGCCCACGCCGAAGCAAGGCATCCGCGGCCTGGTGCACCGAGACGTGTCGCCGCACAACGTCCTGATGTCATGGGAGGGCGCAGTAAAGGTTTCTGACTTCGGCATCGCGAAGGCGCGCGAAGCGAGCGCGGCCACTGCCTCGACGATGCTCAAAGGCAAGGCCGGGTACATGTCGCCCGAGCAGGCCAACGGCGAGCAGCTCGATGGTCGCAGCGATCTGTTCGCCGTCGGCATCATGTTGTGGGAGCTGTTGACGGGACAGCCACTCTTCGTCGGCACCACGAAAGAAGCGCTCGCGCAGATCTTCTTTCGCCCAATTCCACGGCCGAGCGCGGTGCGCCCTGGCGTTCCGCCAGATCTCGAAGCCGTCGCCATGCGCCTCCTCGAACGCGAGCGCAACGCCCGCTATCAGAATGCGGAGCTCGCGATCGAAGACCTCGCACGCTGCCGCGATGCTCCGCGTAACGGGCGAAGCGACCTCATGCGCATTTTGGCCGAACGATTCCCGGCTGCTATCACGGAGCGCGCTTCTGGGCGGATCCCCAGCAGCCTCGCGTCACCTGGATCGGCGACGCCGAGTAGCGCTTCAAAGGTGACGGCGCAGGATCGGCCGCGAACGCCTGTGGCGGGTGCAGCGTGGGGACCGACGCCTACGACACTGGGATCGGCCACTGGACAGTCGGTCGCTGGTGAGCGGCCACGTTCGCGAATGAAGTTTGCCGTGGTCGCCGGTATCGTGCTCGCTTCGGGCGTCGGCGTCGTGATCGCAGTCAAGAGCGCAAGCTCGCGCTCCGCGAACACCGCAAGCGCGCCTGCTCCGACACGCCCCGCACCCGGTGCGACGACGCAGACCATGATCGACGCGCCGTCAGCAACCGTCCATGTAACGATCGAGACGTCACCGCCAGGCGCCACAGTGATCATCGATCATCAGGCGCGTGGTGCATCGCCCGTAACGCTGAATCTGCCGCCTGGTACGCGATTCGAGATCGTTGCGACGCGCGACGGTTTCGTCGACGCGACCACGACCGGCACCGCCGAGCGAGATGGACAGCTCGTATCCCTCACGCTGACCGCGAAGCAGGACAGCTTGGTCGCGAAGCCTGCTGCGATCGACAATGGTAGGCCGACAACGAAACCAACGAGCGGCTCAAAGACGAAGCCGTCGACGGGAACCAAACCGCCAGGCAGCAATGCGAGCAAGCCCGGTTTCGATCCGAATGAAGTCGGCGGCGACTGATCGGACGTTGGGTGTCGTTGCCCCTGGCAGGGGCCCTTCTTATGAGTCGTGCGACCTGACCTCGCTCAGGTGATCTTCAAGGCGATTCGCGCGTCGGTTTCACCAGAGAGGTTCACTTTGCGAGTCGACAGACCTGCCGACGAGGATCGGCCAGAAATGCCCGCAACCGCACGCGTCGTTCGACGACCAAGCGACGAAACGCGACCGCGAGCTGGTCGTTGTTGCGATCGAGCTCGAGTCGGCGACGCAGGTGGAACGCCTGGATCGGCGTGAGCGTCACCAGTAGACCGCGTAGCTCACGTTCACGATTGTCGTTTCCGAGCTGATGTCCTTCGCCTGGCAGAAGCGGACGAGAGAGGGTCGCCATGATCTTTTCTTCCAAGTCCGCCGTTAGCTGCTGCGGTGGACGCGACGCGGCCAGCACTTCGCTCGTCGTCGGCACTGCACGCGGTTCGGGCGTGACCGGTTCCCAGATTGGTGACGCCGTGCCGCCGCGCTGCGGCGGTTCATCAACGTTGGGGACGAGGCTGATGCGCCGCCTCGCGATGGAGGCCGGATGCACCTCGCTTGAAGAAGGGATCTCTTCCTCACGAGCGCGAGGGAGTTCGGTTTCGGCAAGCAGCGTGTTGCGACGGACTGAGAGACGGACATCGTCGTGATTCGTTTCTTCGTTGATGGTCCCCGAATCAGTCGCGCGAGCCTGGGTCGTGTTCGTCATGCGACCCTTATCGGCAGGTCGTGGCCACGGTTGCTCCGAAAGTCACTCGACGCGTAAGTACGTGCAATCCCCGGTTACCGCCCAGCTGGGTCGGCCGACCATCAACAATAATTCGGGATGCTCGCAACTCTGCGGCGCAGGCGTCGATAAGAGGCGACCTCAACCAAGGAGCACGTCATGTCCGAATTCGTCGATGAACACGAGCAGCAACGCACGAAGGGTTCGAAAACCCCGTCGAAACCCGACGCCCACGACGAAAAGGCGGCTGCGACCACTGGTCCAGCTGCCAAGCCAAACGACGCCGTGCTGACCAAATGGCTGATGAACTACGGCACGGCGTTCGGCGATCAAAAGGATGCTGCGCCCGCGAATGTGTGTGCCGGCACGAATGCTCCGCTCGTTTGCGACAAGCCCCCAGGCTCGGACCCTGTTCCTGCACCACTCAACGTGCCAGCACAGCTCAAGCTATCGAGCCCACCAGACAAAGACGAACACGAAGCCGATCAGGCAGCACACGCGACGCCTGTCGGTCGTCCAGCATCGGTGCCTACGGTCGGAACGACCACGGCAGGGCCGAAAGTCGGAGCGCAAGCCGTGCATCGCAATCCTTTCGAGCAGCCTCACAAGCCCGAGAACCAGTCACGCGCAGGCGTGAGCGCATTCGCGTTCGATCCGCCAACACTCACGTTTCAAGCAACGGGCGAGGAGCAGGTTGCGATTCGCAACACCACGTCCGAGCGGCAGGCGATCGACCAATGGCAGCTTGCGGGCGATTCGTCCGCCTTCCAGACGGCTTTCGTTGGTGCGCGCAGCGTGGTTGTAGAGCCCGGAGAGCGCGTGAGCTTTCGCGTTCGCTTCAGTTCAGAATCGGACACGCCACAGTTTGCAGCACTAGTTGTCGGCTCGACGTTCGGCGACGCTCCGGCTCGTCTCAACATCGTTGGCATGAAGCGCGGCGCGGGTCGGACCGCAGACGCCGAGAAAGGATGTAGCTCGGTAAAGATCTCCGCGACGACGCCCGAAGGAAGAGCTAACTCGATCCAGTCGGCGATTGGCAGTGTCGGCGGCGCGTTCACCTCGATGCTTTCGATGAAGGCAAACACCATTGGCCAACTAAAAGACATCGTCGGCAAGGAACTGCCGAAATCAACGCCGGTGTGGAAGACAAAGCTCGATGGCATTATCGCGCAGGGGCTGTCCAAGCTGATCGGCGCCGTCGGTCTGTACATGGGCGGAGGACTGGCGCTGGCGACGTGGAACGTGCTCGAGGGCATGGGGCTGACCCGCAACGAAGCCGCCGCTGGCGCGAAGGAGGTCGCCGCACTCACGTTGAAGGTTCACCAACTCGTGACGGGCAGCCTTGCGCAAGGTGTACTGACGAATGCTGCAACGGCTGCCCGCGAGGCCATCGAAGGATCCAACGGGGCGGCACCCTCCGTGCAAATGCGCGACGCGTTCTTCGATGCACAGGCCGGGGCCCTCTCGGCTGGGTATCAGGATGCGATCACCAGATTGAATAACTCTGAAGGTGACTACGCTGCGCTTGAGGCGAATCATCCCGGGCTCGGGTTCGCGGCGCTAGAAGCGTATCGTAGTCATATCAGCTGTCACGCAGGGAACGTTGCGGCGCTCCAACGAAGCGCGATCATCGGAATGTGGATGGCGTTGCTCGCGCAACTCGATCTCGGAACCCATGAGCCCGAGCGGTGGGAGCACGCAAAGCCCGGTGCCGCCGTCGAGAAGAACCTCTACAACAGCACCAACGCTCATCATCAGCTGCGAGATCTTGCACGCGGTGTCCTGGAGCT
This sequence comes from Haliangiales bacterium, assembly GCA_038322185.1. GTDB lineage: Bacteria > Myxococcota_A > Polyangia > Haliangiales > Haliangiaceae > JABFXX01. The sequence continues at coordinate 5,618 of JBBQFU010000285.1, read as the reverse complement.
GCACGTGATCTGGGACTATGACCACATGCGATCCAAGCCGATCTACCAGCTGGAGAGTGCACGCGTCGAAGGCATCCATCCAGAGCTCAAGCAGCGACTGCTCGGTCTGCCGCTCGGCCAATTTTCCATGCCGTTGATCGTTCACGGCAAGGTCAAGCAAAACACCACAAGCGGCACCGCGGCGGGCTCGCACCTGCGCATCGGGCGAAATGAGGGCGGAGCGATCTCGCTGGGAGCCGAACCGAAAACACGAAGCGCCGAAATGCTCGAAACGCTCGGCAATGGCGATGCGTACGCTGGGAGCCTCGTACTCTTCGAGCACATTGATCAGCTGACGCTGGCGAAGGTCGTCTAATGCGATGCTTCATCGCTCTGTCGATCCTCTGCTTGACCCTTGGCGCGTGCGATAGGGAGCGAAAGGAGGGGCCGCTCGATTACCTCGAGTACTGCAAACCTGGCGGTTCGACTGCGCAGTGCAGTAAGCGCTTAGAGCGTGTGGTGCGCTTGCACAAGAACATGTTCCCCGCTGGCAGGCTGGAAGGTATCGAGTTTCGCACCGAACCGTTAGGACCGGTGCTCACGGGCAACTACACGGGCAAGTTCCAAGATGCTTTCGTCTTTCTCTACATGATGAAGTTCAATGTCGGCCGCGATGACGTGATGAAACTGCTTGAGACCGAGTTAGGCGAGCCGATGGGCAACGGAGAGCCACCCGTCCACACGCGCGAGCACCTGCCGGGACATTTCTGGCGCACAGCTGACGGTTTTTGGGTCTGCGGTGAGAAAGCGGTCGCCTGGTACAGCGACCCCGTTCATAACGTCGACTCCAACGAGTGGGCGAGTGATCTCGATCGCTACGATAGGCCGGTACCAACGACAGCGGCGCTCTGGGACAAGATCGGACGTACCCTGATCGGGCTCGACTCCGAGCCGAGACCGTCTTTGCAGCCCACGCGCCAGTGAACAAGACGAGAAGGATCGCACCGCGCGTTCACGACCAAGCTGATCCTGTTGATTGGTTCGATGTTCCTGCTCTTCGCGTTCTGGCTGTGGCACTACGTGCGGCGGTCGCCGAGGGTAACCGGTTGAGACGCCCAAGCTGGATCATCGGGGTTGCTCGTGAGTTCGTCCGCGAGGCACGTCGGGCCTCTGTGTCGGCGGTAATCGATCAAACGGTGTCAGTCACCGGGGATGAATGAGTACGAACATGCGTCTATTGCAAGCTACGGTAGCCCTCTCGTTGATGCACCTCGGGTGTAATTCCTCGCCGCCACGGCTGAACGCAGCGGAAGATCCAACGAAGGCTCGAGGTGGTTTTGTGGCCCTTTCTGACGATGAGCCAGCTCAGCCGCTCGGAACGGGGTGTACGGGCTCGCGTTCTGTACGGCGGATCGTCTCGGGGTGGCGTAGGGATCCTGGCGGGTCGTTCCGTTCCCGCCCGCTCCTGAGGAGTGGGAACGGGAACGGTCGATCGACGCGGACGATCACCGAGCCGCATGGTTCGGCGTGCCGTTCCGTTCCCGTCTACTCTTGAGGAGCGGGAACGGGAATAGCCCATCGATCGCCTTGGCGAACGACGGCACCTGCGGTGGCGAGTCGTGTGAGCGCGTCGCCGAGACGCTCGTTTCGCACGTGGAGCTCGGCGCGGAGTTGGGTGCGGCCGAGGGGCGCAGCCGCGCGCATGAGGGTCTCGAGGAGGCGGCGATCGAGAGCGGCGTCATCGCCAAAGGCGGCGACCGCCGGATCACCATCAACGATCGCGAGATGCGCGTCGGCCTCGCCGTCGACAACGAGGCGCAGGCGGAGCGGATCGGGCGCCGCCGCAGCGCGGTGCTCGATCGTGAGCATGAGCGTGTCCTTCTGTCGCCGAAGATAGAGATTCGAGTCGCCCCACGCGTGAAAATCGCCACTGCCGCGAAGCGATAGGCCGGCCTGCGCGCCGCCGGATCCATTCTTGCGAGCGTGATGGACAACGAGTACGGCCACGTCGAGCTGGCGTTGCAAGGTGCGAAGGTAGCCCAGCAAGGCGGAGACCTCGCCAGCGTCATTCTCGTTCATGCGGTGCAAGCGAACAAACGGATCGAGGACGAGGAGTCGTGGTGCACAGCGGCGAACGGCGTCGCGAAGGCGAGCCTGATCGCGGCCGCGATCGAGCCGGAGCACCGGAATTGTGATGACGTGAATCGGGACGTCGGCGAGCTCGATGCCTCGCGCGCGGCAGATGCCGGTGAGGCGCGCCTTGACGATGGGCGCCGCGTCCTCGGCCATGTAGAGGAGGACGGGGCCGGACGCGGCGACGTCGAACGCGCCGAGGCACGCGGTGCCCGAAGCGACGGAGACCGCGAGATCGAGCGCGAGCCACGACTTGCAGCACTTGGGCGCACCGCCGAGTACACCGACGGCCGCTCGCGCCCAGAGCGGCTCGACGAGCCAGCGCGCGACCGCGCTGCCGTCGTCGAGATCGGAGGCGCGGACGATGGGCAACGCGTCGTCGGAGACGGCGCTCATGCGGTAATGCCAAGCTCGTCGAGCGCGGCCTGGATGATCGACTCGTCGAGAAAGGTCTGGCCGCGATCGGCGGCCATGTGGATGGCGGTGCGCAACGATCTGGAGGCGAGACGCAGGACGCCGCGACTGCCGCGAAAGAGCATCTCCATCGCGGGGTCGGCGAGGATCTTCTGCGCGGCACCGGCGGCCTTGAGGCCATGCTCGATCGCGGCGACGAAGCCCTCGCGATCGAGCGGCTCGAGCCGGATCTCGACGGCGATGCGCGAACGGAGCGCAGCGTGGAGCTGCGTGTGCAGGCGACGGGTGAGTGGTGGTTGGCCGACGAGCCAGAGCGTGAAGAGGTCGCGACTATCGAAGGCGAAGTTGAGAAAGCCGCCGAGATCCGCGAGGAATCGATCCGAGAGATGCTGGGCCTCGTCGAGGACGATGATCGGCGACGAGCCTCGCTCGTCGACCATGTGGACGAGCGCCTTCTTGAGGTCGTCCCAGAGCTGACCGCGGCGATGCGAGGGGCGAATACCGAGCGCGACCGCGAGCGAGCGATACAGATCGAGGGGTGAGACGCTGGTATCGCAGAGGTAGACGACCAGGTGATCGGGCTTTGGAAGCTCGGCGCAGAGATTGCGAAGGGCGGCGGTCTTGCCGACTCCGGGCTCGGCCGTGAGGACGCCAAGGCCAGGATCGTCGATGAGTTGGCGGAACGCGCGCCGGAGGCGCGTGTAGCCGGGACTCTTGTCGAAGAACGTTTTGCCTTGGGCGCTCTTGGGAAGCGGATAGGCGGCCAGATCGAGGCGGGTCTTGTCACTCTTGCTCATGGTGTCTCCTTGGTGTCGTTGTGATCGTCATCGTCGTCTTGTGCGGTGGAGAGAACGTGGGTGCGCCGGTAGTGCTCGTCCTCGATGAGGCCGAGCGGATCGAGGCCGGTGGGCTGCACGAGTGGCTCGGGCGCTCCGAGATCGCGGCGGCGGGGGCGCTGCAGATTGGCGAGCCGGTCGAGCGGGACGGTGTCGCAGAAGAACGTCCCGCCCACGAACACACGAGGTCGGCTGTCGTCGCCGGGATCGAACCGCAACTCGACGCGCTCGCCGGTCAGGTCGGCGCGCACCTCGAGGTGCTTGCCGCGCCACGGCACGGTGCCGTCCTTGCGGACCTTCCGGGTCTCGCGATGCAGGAAGACCTCGTCGAGCTTCTTGGTGCGCGGGACGGCACGGATCGCGTCGGCGTCGGCGAGCAGGTGGTCGCGCGGGATCTGGCCCGTCGTGTCGTGTTTACGCGCGTGGTACTCGGCGCCGAGCCACGCCCAGTGCTTGGCAGCGAGATCGGCGAGCGGAATCGGATGATCGGGCAACTCGTCCTCGACCTCCTCGCGCCAGGTACGATGCCATCTTTCGATGACGCCCTTGGCCTCGGGGTCCTGGGCGGCGGCGTGCAGCAGGTGAATGTCGAGGTCGGCGCAGATATCGCGGAGCGACTGGGCGATGTACGCGGCGCCGCGGTCGACGTAGTAGGCGCGGCAAATTCCGAATTTAAGGATAGCTTGCTTGAGGCCGTACTCCTGCGCCGCTGCACTCTCACCGACGACCATCGCGAGGTAGCTGTGGAGGATGAAGCGCGTCGCGCTATCGATCTGCGAGAACAGGATGACCTTGCGAAGCGTGCCGTCCGGCGCAATCACCGGGGCACGTGGGTGCATCGCGTCGCCGACCCAGAGATCGCCGGCATGCTCGGCGATGAAGCTGCGGCGCTCGGCCGACGGCCCGCGCACCGGGCGCGCCGAGATGCCTGCGGCGGCGAGCAGCCGATGGACCGTCGCGCGCGCCAGCTCGCCCTTTTCGACGATACGCGCGCGCTCGAGCATGCGAATGATGCGGCGCACCGAGCGGCGCGGCTTCTCACGCTTGGCACGCACGATGATGTCGGCGACCTCGGGGCGAATCGCGCGCGAGGTCCCTTTGTCGGCGCGGACGTCGGGCAAGAGGGCGGCGAACCCGCCGTGTTTGTGAAGGTAGAACCACGCTTCGATCGTGCGCGGCGACAGCTGCACGATGCGGCCGTCGGGCGGCATCACGTGACGTCGCGCGGCGGCCTCCTCGAAGTAGGCGGTCCGATCGCCGTGCTCGAGGCGCGCGCTGACGAGCGGGCCGAGCACGCCGAACCGGAACAGCGCGATGGCTCTCCTCGTGTCGTCGTCCATGCCCGTATCCTCCGAAACCGGAGCGGCCATAAAGGATGGGATCGAATCCCAGCATCGCGCCGTCGCACGAGGACGCGGCACCCGCCGAGCTCACATGAGACGAACTCCTCGCTCGAGTCGGTGGACGAGCGCCGCGAGCGCGGCGTACCGCTCGCCGGCGACGACGCCAGCGACCTCGGCGTGCGTGGAGACGAGCTCGCCGCGGGTAACGTCGAGGCCCTGGCGCGCCGCGATCTTTTCGAGCACGGCTCCACCACTTGCCGCCAGCAGCACGATGAGCACGCGCGCCGTCGCGGCAAGCCGTGACCGCCACCGACGCACGGTGCGCTCGGGGATCGGTGGATCCACCGTCGTCGCTTCGCCGGCCTCGACCACGCGCTCGACGGTCACCCACGCGCGCCAGAGGTGCCGGGCGAGGAACATCGGCAAGATGCGCCACGTCGCGCCGCAGACCGAGCTCGCGCACACGTACTGAGCGATCCGAATCACGGGCGGCATGCCCGCGTCGCCACGCGGCCGGCGCTCCGGGTAGCAGTGAACATGGAGCCCGCCATGCCCGCACCGCGGACACGAGGACGGTCGGTACCCATCCGGATCGCAGATGCGGCGGGCATGCACCGCGAGGTCGCGAACGGCCTCGTCGATGAGCGTCCCTCCCTTGTGTCTGGACACGCGCGACGTGATCAGGCAATTTTCGGGATCAGGAGGAGGGAGTTCGATTCTCGGGCTCATGAGGATCTCCGTCGGCGTAGAACACCTCGAAGATCCTCGCCTCCTCCCCTTTCTTCAACTCACGCGACGGCTCCGTCGCGTCCCGCGCTCCACACGTCCCTGTCCGCGACCCTACGCAACGCTTCCTCTACGCCACTGCGAGACATCGGGCATCCGCGGGGCCCGTAGAGCGCGAGCCAGAACA
>JBBQFU010000284.1:0-11399 GCA_038322185.1 Haliangiales bacterium | reverse complement strand
GATGTGCAGGTTGCACCGACGCAAGGCTGGGCGCGGGCACGTTCGGCCGTTCGAGCTGTTCATCGCGGCAAGACGCGAGGAGCGCGACCATCGCCAGGCAACAGGCTCGCATCCAGGGAGTCTACGCACATACCCTGGACTGAGGGAGGGAGTGGAGTGAGGGGGAGTGAGGGGTCAGACACAAGTTCACAGGAGTGAGGGGTCAGACACAAGTTCACAAGTTCCTCAGGCGGAGGTATCCGGCCCGGGTACCTCGCCACACCGGCTAACGAATTCGCCACTAGTCCGGCGTGCGGACGCGCTGAGACGGACGCCCTCGATTTCGTTGGCTCCATGAACGGGCACATCAATTGCGGGTCGCGTGCTCTCCACAACCGAGGTCGCGCAATGTCCAGAAAGCCACGTTCTTGGCGCTCAGGGGTCGTCTACCACCTTATCTCGCGGTTTATTGATCGCGACTGGCTCGTCACGGAGGACAGAGACCGCGAGTACTACCTGAAACTGTGCCGCCGCGCCTTGGCCACAACCGACTGGAGGTCTCTTGGCTACGCGATCATGAGTAACCACATCCACCACGGCGTCGTTGCGGGCGCGCAACCGCCGGACCGGTGGATCCGACAGATCCATTCCCCGTTCGCGGACTGGCTGAACAAGAAGCATCAGCGCATCGGCGCGGTGTTTGTCCGGGGCCCCAAACAGCTCGAGGTGAAGGCTGGAGGAGCGGCCCGACTTCTTGCGTACATTCACAACAATCCTGTGCGTGCGGGTGTCGTAACGGAGGCCGCGAACTCCTCGTGGACGAGTCACGGTGCCTATCTCGGCAGTCGTCGTGTCCCCGATTGGTTGCATGTCGACGAGGGGCTGTCTCGCGCGGGCTTCCGCGACCCGGCCGAGTTCGACGCATTCGTGAGCTCGGCGCGCGCAACGACGACGCAGCGCAGTAACGACGCCGGAGATGCCGATGACGACGACTTCTGCGCCGAGTTCCATGTAAACCCACGCCCTCCCAAGATCACAGCAGCCGAGATTGTCGATGCCACTGCGCAAGCGCTTCAGATCGATCGAGTTTCCATTAGCTCGCGTCGTCGGTCACCTCCACACGTCTTCGCGCGTCACGTTGCAGCCCATTGCGCGGACCAGCTCGGAGTGCCCGGTTCGACGATTGCAGCCGCAATCGGTGTGACTCAGCAAGCCGTGTCGCTGACGCTGAAAACGGGGGAGAACGAAGTTGTCGTGATGGCAGCATCAATCGCTGCGTCGATCCGAGCGAAGCGCGCGAGCAACTTGTGAACTTGTGTCTGACCCCATCTCGCCATCTCGCCATCGCCAACGCGCTCATCGCACTCCAAAAAAAAGCACACGAATTGCTGGGACTGGCACTGCCGGATCCCGAGGAGGAGAGCTGATGCAGCTCGTCGAACAACGCGATCTCGAGGTGCCCGTGGACGCGGCCTGCCACGCATTGAACGTGAGCCGCGCGTCGCTGTACCGGTCGCGAGAACCCGCAGCACCCGTGCAGCCGCGTGTCGTTCGCGTGCGTGCGCCGAACCCGCGCCGTCTCGACGACGCTGAACGCCAGCACATCCTCGACACACTTCACCGCCCCGAGTTCGCCGACCAGCCGCCGGCGGAGGTGTATGCGACCCTGCTCAGCCGCGGCGAGTACCTGGCGTCCATCCGCACGATGTACCGCGTGCTCGCCGAGGTCGGCGAGACCAAGGAGCGCCGCAACCAGCGGGCGCCGCAGCAGCACACGATGCCGTCGCTGACCGCCACCGCGCCGAACCAGGTCTGGACGTGGGACATCACCAAGCTCGCGACGGAGAAGAAGGGCGTCTTCCTGATGGCGTACGTCATCATCGACCTGTTCAGCCGTTTCGTCGTCGGGTGGATGGTTGCCGCCAAGGAGTGCAAGCACCTCGCGGCGCAGCTGTTCGCCGAGACCATCGCGCGCCACGGTGTTGTGCCGGGACTCCAGATCCATTCCGACCGCGGGTCGACGATGAAGAGCGACACGCTCGCGCAACTGCTCGACACGCTCGGCGCCTCGCGGAGTTTCAGCCGCCCCCGCGTGTCCAACGACAACCCGTTCAGCGAGGCCCAGTTCAAGACCTCAAGTACCAGCCCGACTATCCAGGCCGCTTCGCGTCCGACCTCCACGGCCGGGCGTGGCTCCAGGACTTCTTCGCCTGGCACAACGACCACCACCATCACGCCGGGCTCGCCTTGTTCACTCCGGCCGACGTCTTTCATGGCCGCATCGCCGCGGTCGCCGCGCTCCGCCAGGCAGCGCTCGACGCCGCGTACCACGCACATCCTGAGCGCTTCCCCAACGGTCAGCCTCGAGCCCTGCTGCCGCCCGACGCAGTCCACATCAACCCTATTTTCACGGAGGCCGTCGAGCTCGCGGTGCAGCCCGCGATCGCGTCGTCTGCGGCGGCGACCGCGCCGATGATCACCGCACTCGCGTCATAGAATTCCTAAACCCACTGTCTCAAACGCGTTGACACGTTCCGTCTCGCATCGGTGGCGCTGTGACGGTTATCGCGTGGCGCGCCATCACGTGGCGTGAGCGTCACAGCATCTGCGCCGTCTCCATCTTCCGTCTCGGGAGCCAAGAAGTCTTGGACATCGCTGTTCGAAAAGTCACGGCACCTGGAGGACACGAATCACCGCCTCGGCGGAGAACATCGACGACGTGTAGTACACACGATCGTCGATGACTCGCATGATGTTCGCCATGTAGCTATTGGTCAGCATGGCATCGAGCGTCACCGCGGTGCTGGCACATGCTGTGACCTCGCACACCTCGATGGCAGCGGACTCCCCCCACGGCACCGAGTCTCCCTGGAGCTGGATGCGGGTGAAGAAGGCGCGCGAGCCGGCAAGCGTGAAGGCCCCGACCACGTGCGTACTGTCGGTCGCGAGGATGTTCGTGCTGGCGGAGGTGGCGATGTCGACCGCCCAGATGCCACCGGCGCGTTGTACGTACGCGAGTCCGTCACCGACGGCCCACAGCATGCCCTCGGTGGTGATGCGATGCAGCTGAGTGGCGCAGGCCGCACCCGTGCAGGCATAGATTCCGTGGTGGCCAGCGTTGTATGAGGAGGTCACCGGCAGCGCGACCGCCACGCTCGTACCATCGGTCGCGAGCCCCCGCGCTGAACCTGGAAATGCGGCCGTGGTCTGGGTCGGCAGCATGGTCGACAGATCGTAAGACGTCAGCTGCAGATGATTGGTGTCCACCTGCTCGATGCTGATCCCCTGGTCGTTGCCGAGCGCGAAGTTGGCTAGCCCACCGCTCTCGAATCCCCACACGGTACCGTGCAGCGTCGGCGTGCATGTCGATAGCGCGACCGGGCAGGTGCGTAACCGGCCGTCGCTTTGCATCCAGGCGACCAGGTGGTTCCAGAGGCGGATGCGCGGTGGGTCGTCGAGATTCAGGTTGGCGTCGACCCAGGTCAGCAGCTGTCGCGTCTCGCTCGTGGAGCGATCGAGCACGTGGATGCGCTGGACCTTGTACTCGGATCCGCTGCCCAGATCCGAGGTGAGCATGACTGCGTACTCGGCATTGACGTCGAAGTCGACGACCATGTACTCGCCGAAGTCAGCCAGCAGACCACTGGCCGCGCCCGCGTCCGTTGCTGCATCGACCTGGTCTAGGTCTTCACCGTCACCGGCGCTGGCGCCGCAGCCCGTCATCAAGAGCAGGCACAGCGCCGTCGCGGCAGGGACGAACAACAACCAGTTTCGCTTGTGGCCCGTCATGTGTACGAGCTTCAGCAACGACCGTGCCGTGCCGAAACAGCGTGGTTTCGCGCTTTTGATCTCGGTGCGCGAGAACCTCAGGTCACGGCAGCCGCGCTGGCCATGTGGCAACTGCCGCACACGGTAGTAGACGTGATGGCCCCGACTGTCTCGCGTGGGCTACTGGCCGGCCTTCCGCCGGCGCCGCTTGAGAAGCGCGCGGCTCATGAGCTGGCGTTGGCGCTTGAGCACGTTCTGGTGGGCGAGCGCGGCGGGGTCGAGGTCCGGCGCGGCGGCCGGCTTCTTGGTGGTCTTGGTCTTGGTCATGGGAGGACGGCAAGGTAACAGATCGTCACGACCGACGAGCCCGAATCACTTCGAGAGTCCGAAGAACCTGCGAATGCCCGTGTGAATGCGATCGCGCTCGGCAACGTGAACCTCGAGCGGATTGACGAGATCTTCGTGGACGGTGCGGAGCGCCACCGCGCGCTGCGCGAGGTGGTCCGAGAGCTCCTGTGCGATCTCGGGTCGGTTGAGCAGGATCTTCTCGAAGTCGGTTTTCTTGATGCGATAGCACTCGACGTCCGTCTTCGCGACCACGCTGGCCTTGCGGGGCTCGCCGGTGATGAGCGCCATCTCGCCGAAGAAATCAAATGCGGTGAGGGTCGCGACGAGGCCCCAACGCTCCGGCAGTGGACCGTCGCCATCGGCGTCGAACCGCGTATGGATCTCGACGGTCCCGGACGTGAGAACGAACATCGAGCTTTGCTTCGTTCCTTGCTGGACGATCGTTTCGCCTGCGGTGTAGGGCGATAGGGTCATCGCCATCGCGAGCTGGCCGATCTCCTCCTCGGTCAACGAATCGAACAGCGACATCTTCTTGAGCGCTTCGCGGTGCCGTTCGGCACCATGCGTGTCCTGCTTGATATGGGGACTGGCCGCAAGCGCGATACCGGCGCGGCGCAGCGTCGCGTGCACACGGAGGAGCACCCGGGAGCTCGCGTCTTTCATGTTGCGCGGATCGATGAGGTGGAACCGCACGGTATAGGTGCCGATGCCGTCGCGTTCGAGCTTCGCGCACGTGACGATCGGGGATGGGGCGGCCGCGACGTCCGCGATCACCGCCTCCGTGAGAGCTCTCTCGACGATCTTGATCACGCGGGTTGGCGAGACCGAGACGTCGACGTAGAACTCGAGCACGGTCGCGGCGGCGTCGCTGCGCTGGTCGGCAAAACCGAGGATCGCGAAGGCATTCGCTAGCAACTGAGAGTTCGGAACGACGATGGTCGCGTGGGTGTCAGTGACGACGAGCGTGTGGCGCCAGCGGATCGTCTTGATCGTGCCCTGCTTGCCATCAGGGAGCTGGATGTAGTCGCCTTCGCGAAACGAGCCGTCGAGCTGGAGCGCGACGCCACCGAGGATGTTGCCGAGCGTCGTCTGGAGCGAGATCGCGATCACCGCACTGACGACTGCGCCGGTCGCCATCACACTGCTCGGGTCGAGCCCGTGCTGCGAGAGCACGCTGAACGTTCCGACGATGTATGCGACCCCAACTAGCAGATCGCCCGCGATCATCGGCAACCGGATCCCGGTGGCCGGTAACATGACCAGGAACACGAGCGCACCCATCAGATTGATGAGCACGAACGCGCGGAACAGCTGCAGGGCGAGCCCGAACCCATGCGCCCACGAGTCCGATGCGACCGCGCGAACCAACAGCGTTGCGCCAAACACGCCGGCGTAGAGCAGGAACATCACGACGACGCGGCGAAGCCGACCGCGATGTCGTTTCGCGAAGCGATTCATCAGCGCTGCGACGATCACGACGCCGGCGCCCTGAGAGAGCAACCACATGAGCTCGACGGTCACGAGCTCATCCGCTTTCGAGCCATCGAAGCACGGTAACAGACACCTCGTTCGAGGCTCGACGCCTGCCTGCGGTATCTTATGCTTGTTCGTGCGGCTGAGCGTTGGAGCCCGTGGCTCGCTGCTCGAGCGTTGCAATCCGTGTCATGGCGCCGGCGCTCCGTAGACGAGCTTCTGCTTGCAGCGCGTCGCTTCGTTGCTCATCTTGGCGGCGGCGCCGTCGCCTGCATTGGCCGTCTCGGCGGGCAGCTTGGCGATCGCACCGTCGAGGTCCTTGATCGCTTTGCGAGCACAGTCGCCGGTCGCGCACGCACAGGCGGCATCGCGATGCGCGGCGACCTTGGTCATCGCCGCAGTCGCGTCGGCGTCGAGCGTCGCCGGCACGGCGGTGCGCTCGCCGTACCAGGCGGTCAGAAACGCGGTGAGCTCGCTGCGCTCGTCATCGGTGACGTCGAGCGGACAGTTCTTGGGCTGATGCACGCGCATCATGCTGTCGAGCATCACCGCGCAGTCGGCCGCGACCTTGCGACGCGGCTCGCCCGCAGGCGGTGCCTTGGCCTCGAGCTCCGCGATCTCGTCGAGGCCCATCTTCAGCGAGGTGTCCTCGGGGAAACACTTCTGTCGCCCCAGCACCAGCATGCGAGCGCGGGCGCAGAAGCCGATCGGATCGGTGACCGTCGGTCGCTCGACCGTGGCGCTGCTGCCTGCCGTGGGAGCCGCCTCTTTCGACGATCCGCAGCCAAGAGCGAGAAGCACCGCGAGGACGCTGATCTTCATGGCATTGCTTACCACGTTGACAATATCACCGATTAGCTATATAGCTAATTGGCAATGAACAACGAGGAACGCCTGACCGTGATGTTCTCGGCGCTCGCAGACCCGACGAGGCGAGCGATCCTGAGCCGCCTCACGCGCGGCGAAGCCACGGTCTCCGAGCTCGCCGAGCCATTCGGCTTGCGGCAGCCCACGATCTCGAAGCACCTGCGCATCCTCGAGGAGGCAGGCTTCATCCGTCAGGAGCGCGATGCGCAGCGGCGTCCGCGCAATCTGGTCGTGGGCGGGCCACTCAAGGAGCTCGACGCGTGGCTCGGCCCGTTCCGCGAGCAATGGGAGCGGCGGTTCGACTCGTTGGAGTCGTTCCTCGACAAGAAGGCAAAACGCACGGCGAAAAAGGGAGAGCAGAAATGATCACGGCAGCACACAGCAACACCCAGATCGATCGCACCACGTTCACGATCACGTTCCAGCGGACGTTCGCAGCGCCGCGCGAGGATGTGTTCAACGCGTGGACGGAGCCCGATCAGGTCTCCCTGTGGTGGGATCCGAGCGGCACGCCACTCACCGAGTGTGCGATCGACCTTCGACCCGGTGGCGCATTCAAGTTCGTGAACCGAGACGGCGGGCACAGCCCGCCGTTCGCCGGCGTGTACCGCGTGGTCGAGCCGCCCGCGTTGCTGGTGTTCGATGCGCTCGGTTCAGTCGGGACCGTGAAGCTCGAGGCCAAGAGCGGGGCGACGCACATGATCGTCACGATCCGCTGTGCATCGGCGGAGCATCTCGAGCAGTTCGTGAAGCTCGGCATCGTCGTCGGCACGGACCGGACGCTCGACAACCTCGTCGCGCACGTGACGAAGCAAGCGGCGTAGCCGGCGTCACTGGGCCTGCCTTTCCGCCGGGAACAGTGCGATACGGGTGCGCGATGGCAGTGAAACCCGACGACTCGCCTCCTGGTGACGTAGCCGCGCAGCGACGCTGGATGATCACCCTTGCCATCACGCTCGTGTTTGGCGGCTTCGGTGCGGTGATGGCGTACCTGAACTACTCGAACCACAAGCAGGGCAGGGCCGAATCATCGAACACGGCACCCACCACGACGCCGGCGGTCGCACCGCCTGTTGCGGAACCGGGTGACGACAGGGGCAACAAAGACAAGGGCAAGCCCGGCAAGGACATGTAACGTCAGCGCTCCTTGCGCGCGAAGATATGCTTGCGAGCGATCTCGCAGATCGCCACGACACCACGGTGCCGGATCTTGCGCTCGACGGAGATCGCGTAGAACCGCTGGCGCAGCGTCTTCACCCGTCCCACCACGACCACGCGATAGCGCGCGCAGATCTCGTCCTCGATCACGTCAGGGGCCGCGAACACGCCCAGGCCTGCCTCGCCGAACACGCTGGCGAGCGCGACGTCGTCGAGCTCGGCGATCACCTCGGGGCGGATGCCGCGGGCCTCGAACCATTCATTGAGCGCCCGGCGGAACAACGAATCACCGCTCGGCAGCAGCACCGGCACGCCATCGAGTGAATTCGGGAAGCCGCGACGGCAGCGCTTGGCCAGCTTTGGCGACGCGAACAGGGTCGTGCCGCACTCTCCGAGCGGATGGCTGAAGGTCTTGACCGGCGTGCCTGGGCCGGCCGGTGCGTCCGACAGGATCACGTCGATCGAGTGGGAGGCGAGCTCGCCCATGAATGCATCAGCCGAGCGGTTCTCGCGGCAGATCACGCGGACCTTGTCGTCGAGGCGGAAGGCGGGCTCGAGGATGCGATGCACGATGGACTTGGCGAGCACGTCCGACACACCGACGACCAGGCGCAGCTGTTGACCGCCGGCCCGGCCCTTCATGGTGTCCTGGAGCTCCTGGCCGAGCGAGAAGATCTCGTCGGCGTAACGGAAGGCGACGCGTCCGGTCTCGGTCAAGACCAGGGAGCGACCCTTGCGCGCGAACAGCTTCTCGCCGAGCACATGCTCGAGCCGATGGATCTGGCCGCTGATCGTCGGATGCGCCAGCCGCAGCACCTTGCTTGCCTGCGTGATGCCGCCCTCCTTCGCCACGACCCAGAAGTAGAGGAGGTGGTGATAGTTGAGCCATTCCATTCCAAGGACGGTAGCGCGGGCGTACGGCGATATGCCGGTTAAGCCGTCATGAGGACATGAAAGTTCCGTATTTTAGAAGAATCAGCGAGCTCCGAAAGGGCAGCTCGTTCCACTTCACGGCGTAGGTTCGATCTGGCTGCGCAGGCTCACGTCGAGCCGGCTACCGACGAGCTGCAGGATGCTGTCCAGCTCGTCGCCCCCGATCGCGAGCGTGCGCGTCAGCTGCTCACGCGTCGAGGTCATCAGGGTCTCGCGTGCACGCGCGATCCACCGCGCGACCGTGGCGCGATGGATCTGCTGCCGCTCGGCGAGCGCATCGAACGTCAGGCCGTCCACGTAATGGGCACGCAGCAGGTCGCGCGCGACCGGCTCGAGGGCCGCGAAGGCCTCCTGGAACGCGCGCCGAAACGCGGCCCGGTAGTGCTGGTTCAGAAATTCGAGCTCCGGGTCGGCCTCGGGTGCCGGGAGCGCGAACAACATCTCGTCGTCGAGCGGCGCCTCGAACTTCTCGCGGCGGCGCAACATCAGGATCTCGCGGGTCGCGATGATGCGCAGCCACCCGAGCAGCGGCCCTTGGCCGGAGTAGTCGGAGATCGCCGGGGCGCTGCGACCATCACCGACGAGCAGCCGGGCGCGAAGCCGCTGCAGGACCTCGTCGATATCGACGCGCCCCCCGCCGACCTTGCGAGCCGCGCGATCCACGCTGGTGCGCAGCTCGCGGTCGAATGCTGCGAGCGCATTCGTGTCACCGTCGTTACATGCGCAGGCCAGGCACAGATCGGTGAGCCGGGTGCTCGCCGCAATCTCGCCGTTACGCGCGGCGTAGGCCTGCAATCGTTGAGGATTTACCTCGATGCCCCACTGGCTACGCGCCGCCGAGACAGCCTCAGCGAGCTCGTGCGTGGACGCCACCGAATCTATTCTACCACCGCGTCGCGGTCTCGTAGTAGACCCGCCGGACCGTGTCCTGCCCGAGCGACGATCGGCTCAACACGTACCTCGCCGGCCAGCTCGAGCCGTGGGAAGCGGAGACCATCGAGCAGCACGTCGCGACGTGTCCGACCTGCCCGGCAGTGATCGAAGCGCATAGCTCGCTGTTCGCCCGCGGCTCGGCCGATGGGGACAGCGGTGAGACCGGCCGGGTGCTCGCGCCCGGTGACAAGGTCGGTGACTACGTGCTGCTGCATCGCATCGGTGCGGGAGGCATGGGCGTGGTGTGGGCTGCATACGATCCGGTGCTCGACCGCGAGCTCGCGATCAAGCTGCTCGGCGATCACGCACACGCGAGTCGTTCGCTGCGCGCCCGGTTCGAGCGCGAGGCGAGGATCACCGCGAAGCTCCAGCATCCCGCGATCGTGCACATCCAGGATGCGGGCACCCACCGCGGCGAGCCGTACTACGTGATGAAGCTCGTCGGCGGCAAGTCGCTCGACGCCGCGATCGCCGAGCGAACGACCATGGCTGCGCGGCTTGGCCTCGTGCAGAACGTGACCGCGATCGTCGATGCGATCGCCTATGCGCACGAGGCCGGCGTCCTGCACCGCGATCTCAAGCCCCAGAACGTGATCGTCGGCGAGTTCGGCGAGACGGTCGTGATCGACTGGGGCCTCGCCGCGATGACGAAGTCAGCGGCCACGCCGGAGCTCGACGACGCCCCGACGCCGGCGGCTACGTTGAACCCGAGCGGCGTGCTCGGCACTCCGTCGTACATGCCGCCGGAGCAGGCCGGTGGATTCCTCGTCGACCACCGCGCTGACATCTACGCGCTCGGCGCCATCCTCTATCAGGTGATCGCGGGCCAGCGTCCGTACGCGAATCACACGCCGACCGCGACGCTGGTCGCCGTGCTCGACGGACCGCCCGAGCCGCTCGCGGCGCTGGCGCCCGATGTGCCGCCCGATCTGCGCACGATCGCCGAAACCGCCATGGCGCGCGAGCCGGGCGAGCGCTATGCGTCGGCACGCCAGCTCGCCGACGAGCTCAAGCGGTTCTCGACGGGACAGATGGTCGGCAGCCATCGCTACTCGCGACCCGAGCGCGCTCGCCGCTGGGTTGGACGCCACCGCACCGCGCTGACCATCGGGACCGTGGTTGCTCTCGCTGGCGTCGCCACCGCGGGCCTCGCGCGTGACGCGACGGTCGAGGACACGCGCTGCTCGGGGATGGGCACCGGCTTGCCGGCGTGTGGGATCCATTTCGTGCCGCCGCCGTACGCGTGGCGTTCGTCGCCAGTGGAGCGCCGCATGGCACCGCCTCTGCGGATCGCGTCGTCCAGCGGCTCGACGATTACAGCGGTGACTGGACCGCGGTCCGCACCGAGGCGTGCGAAGCCACGCACCGGCGTGGCGAGCAATCGGAAGCGCTGCTCGATCTGCGAATGCAGTGCCTCGATCGCAAGCGCTCCGCGCTGAACGCACTGGTGTCTCTGCTCGATAGCGACGTGTCGCGCGACGCGGTCGATCGCGCGATCCAGTCGTCGGCGCAGCTAGCGCCCGTTGTCGACTGCAACGACAGCACCTCGCTGCTCGCCGCGTTTCCGGCACCGCCGCTTCCGCTCGTCCCGGCCGTGCAGGCCGCGCAGCGCGACCTCGACGGGGCGGTCGCCCTCGAGAGCCTGGGCCGCTATCGAGACGCGATCACCGCGATCGAGACGCTGGCTCCACGCGCGAAGAACCTCGCGTACCCGCCGCTGACGGCGGCCGTGCACTACTGGCACGCGCGCACGTTGCGCCAGGCGGCGGAGTACGCCCGCTCGGAGGCAACAGCGCGGATCGCGATCGCGGCGGCGGCAACGGCCGAGGACGATACGCTCGCCGCGGACGCGTGGTTCGAGCTGCTGCATTCGATGACGATGCAGAACAAAGCCGACGAGGTCGCGAAGCTCGACAGCTTCGCCGGCGTCGCGGTCGCAC
>JBBQFU010000283.1:0-11401 GCA_038322185.1 Haliangiales bacterium | reverse complement strand
GAACGGCCACTTCATTCGTGGCGGCACCGGGCGATACCAGCAAGGAGTTCTTCAGCGTGACCGGACTGCCGAACACCTACGTGTGCGATGGGTCGCTGCTTCGCGCCGCCGGCATCGCGAACAGTGGCCTAACGCTGGTGGCCCTCGCCTATCGCCTCGCAGACCTCGTTCGCGCGGAAGCATAGAAACCAGCTACTTGGCTCACCGCCGGATGTAGGGACAGCACGCCCTATAAATCCCCATGCCTGGGTCGATTACCTGGGTATGGGCGAGACACTGCGAGCGGATGAACGGTCCCAGCCGATCATGCGCATGCCGCGCGACAAGACGCCGGGTGAGTTGATCCTCGATGACGGCGAGCACGCGTCTGTCTTGTTCTTCGTTCCGCACAGCGAGACGCTGGGGCGCATCTTCGAAGACGCGAACGCGTTCATGCCTGTCGCGGTCGGCTCGAGCGTTCGTATGGTCGCGCGCTCGTCGATCGCCTGCATCAGAGCGCACAGGATCCACGCGATCGTGCCCGACGCAGACATCCCGAGGGAGACGCAGCGCACAATCGTTCGCCTGCGCGGCGGCACCGTCGTGCGCGGCGAGCTGCGCTGGATCGCGGCCGACGGCCACCGCCGTACGCTCGATCACCTCAACGACAACTCGACCTACATGCTCGCGTACGACGGCGATCACATCCACTTCATCGTCAAAGCGGCCGTTCTCAGCGTGGAGGAGTTCTGATGCTGCAAGTTTCGGCACTGCTTCGCTTCATGGTGCAGAACAAGGCGTCCGACCTTCACCTGTCGGCCGGCGAGGCGCCGATGGTACGCATCAACGGCGATCTGCAGCGCGTCGACCTGCCCGCATTGACCGCCGAAGAGGCGCACCGCCTCGTGTTCGACGTGATGAACGACGGCCAGCGCCGCGTGTTCCAGGAGAAGCTCGAGGTCGACTTCGCGTTTGCTCTCGACGAGACGCTGCGCTTCCGCGTCAACGCATTCTGTCAGCACCGTGGCGAGGGCGCAGTGTTCCGCGCGATCCCGCACAAGATCCCGAGCTTCTCGGACCTCAACCTCCCGCCCGTGCTGCGCCAGTTCGCCGAGATGGAGAAGGGCCTCGTGCTCGTGACCGGCCCGACCGGTAGTGGCAAATCCACGACGCTGGCCGCGATGATCGATTACATCAACGAGAGCTACCCCGGTCACATCCTCACCCTCGAGGATCCGATCGAGTTCGTTCACAAGTCGAAGCGATGCCTGATCAACCAGCGCGAAGTTGGCTCGAACACGCACTCGTTCAACAACGCACTCAAGAGCGCGCTGCGTGAGGACCCAGACGTGATCCTCGTCGGTGAGCTCCGCGATCTCGAGACCGTGAGCCTCGCGCTCACCGCGGCGGAGACTGGCCACCTCGTGTTCGCCACGGTTCACACCTCGAGCGCGCCGAAGACGGTCGATCGCCTCATCGACGTGTTCCCGACCGCGCAGCAGGCGCAGATCCGCACGATGCTGTCGGAGTCGCTGGTCGGTGTGGCCACGCAGTCGCTGCTACCAAAGATCGGTGGCGGCCGCGCTGCGGCGATCGAGATCCTGGTCGCGACGCCCGCCGTGCGAAATCTCATCCGTGAGGCCAAGACGTACCAGATTCCGTCGGCGATGCAGGTCGGAGCTCGCTCCGGCATGGTCACGATGGACGCCGCGCTCATGGAGCTCGTCACCAAGGGCCTCGTTGCTCTCGACGATGTGAAGAGCCGCCTCCCCGAGACCGCCGAACAGAAATCCGCCGCACAAGCCGCACACGCCGCAGGAGCAGCACGATGAGCAAATCAGGCGCGACCGTTCACGAAGACGAGTGGGACCCGGTCGTACGGGGGCTGCTCGATCACATGCTCAGCGTCGAGGCCTCGGACCTCTACATCACGGCGTTCTCGCCGGCGGTGTTTCGCATCGACGGTGTCGGCTATCCAGCGAAGAATCCGCTCGAGCCCGACGAGACCGAGTCGATGGCGCAATCGCTGATGACTCCGGTGCAGCGCGCGGAGTTCGCCGAGAAGCTCGAGTGCAACCTCGCGCTCGCGACCTCGGGCGGTGGCCGCTTCCGCGCCAACATCTTCCGCCAGCGTGGCTGCGTCGGCATGGTCATCCGCCTGGTGCGCACGCAGATCAAGACGCTCGCCGAGCTCAACCACCCGCCCGCACTGTCGCAGATCATGCAGCAGAAGCGCGGCCTGATCCTCCTCGTCGGAGGTACCGGTAGTGGTAAGTCGACGACGCTCGCCGCGATGATCGACCATCGCAATCGCAACGAGAGCGGTCACATCATCACGATCGAGGATCCGGTCGAGTACATCCACCAGCACCGGCAGTGCGTGGTGACCCAGCGCGAGGTCGGCATCGATACGCGCAGCTATCACGACGCGCTCAAGAACGCGCTCCGCCAGGCGCCGGACATGATTCTCATCGGTGAGATCCGCGATGCCGAGACGATGGAGTCCGCGATCACGTTCGCCGAGACCGGCCACCTGTGCCTGTCGACGCTGCACGCCAACAACGCGAACCAGGCGATCGAGCGCATCCTGAACTTCTTCCCGCCGGAGCGCGCGCACGAGATCCGGCTGCAGCTATCGCTCAACCTGCGCGGCGTCATCTCGCAGCGCCTGCTGCCCACGATCAACGGTGGCCGCGCGGCCGCGCTCGAGATCATGCTCGACACGCCGCGCATCCGCGATCTCATCAAGCGTGGCGAGATCGAGGCGCTCAAGGACGCGATGGAGCAAGGCCAGGGCGAAGGCTGCAAGACCTTCGACAGCGCGCTCTACGATCTCGTGATCACCGACAAGATCACGGATGCCGAGGCGCTGCGCGCGTCGGATAGCCCGAACAACCTGCGCATCCGCATCGACCGCTTCCGCAGCAACGGTGGCGAGGATCCGGAGGCACCGGTGCTCCGCCTGATGCCGCCCGCCAAGCCGCTCAAGGCCGTCGCTCCCGTGCCCGCTCCCGCGCCGCCAAAGCCCGCGGCGTACGTGTCGCCCGGTCGCTACTAGGCGGCTAGAGTGCGCCCATGCGGCGCCTGCTGTTGGTCGTGGTCTTGCTCGCTGGAACCCGCCGTGCGGACGCGCAGCTCGCGGTCGGCGTCCAGCTCAATGCCGATGGCGACATGCTCGCCCAGCAGCTGGGCACTTCGCCGTCGGATCTCGCGATGCAGATGCAGTCCGCGATCAACGAGGCGTACGGTGCGACGAACGTCAACGGCTTCATTCGCTCGTTTGCGGATGCCACCGCGTTCTCGATGCGCGGTCTCGGTGTCGACTACGCGTCCGATCCGAGCAGCCTCATCCTCGGTGTCGGCGTGAACTTCGCGGTCGCGGCGAGCGAGCAGGTCAATGCCGCGGAGCGGCCCACGGCGGGTCTCGCGGCGAACATCGCGTTCATGGCGGGCTACAACCTCGCGAGTCAGGGCTCGCCGCGCTGGACGATCTTTGGCAACGCATTCTATCGCAACGGCTCGACCTCGGATCTGCGGGGCGGCATCCTGAGCGCGGGGCTTCACGCGCAGTACCGGCTCGTCAACCCACAGCCCGACGCCAGTACCGCGACCAAGGTGCTGCGGTGGACGGGCATCGACCTCACCGGAGGTGTCGAGGTCACGCGGTGGACGCTTGGCATTGATGACGCGATCGTGACGGGGTTCGGCGTGGCCGGCTCGAGCGGTGCAGCGAACCTCTTCCTCGACGCGACGGGCACGTTCGATCTGCGATCAACGACCGCGACCATCCCTGTCGAGGTGTCGACGGGCGTCCGGATCGCGCTGCTGCTCAGCATCTACGTCGGCGTGGCCGTCGATGTGAACGCGGGGACCGGCAAGCTCGACGCGAACCTGGCCGGTACCTTGCTGACGAGCGAGGGGCAGAACGTAGGGACTGCGACGATCACCGGGGGCGGCGAGGAGTCGGCGAGCCCGCTTGCGGCCCGCGCACTTGCGGGGCTGCAGCTGAACCTGTGGAAGCTGAAGCTTTACTCGCAGGTCAATGCCAGTGCGACGCCCGCGGCAAGCGTGGGGTTCGGCATCCGCGGCACGCTCTGAGGCTGGCGCAACTCTTGCGGCGCCCGTCGCGGGGGCTACTTTCTGGCGCCAATCCGTGGTTATCTGCGCCTCGGTGGTACCGACTATGCAAGTAAAAGACATTACCGGCTACGACACGATCGTGTTTGGCGAACACGTAGGCTCCGTGTCGCGCGTCCGCGGTATCGCTCGTATGAAGACGAGCTCGGTCGAGATCAAGCTCGACGACAACGCCGAGGTTCGCAAGGCGATGTCTGCGAAGCAGGCCGAAGATCTGCTGCGCTCGCTCGCGACGCCGGGCAGCACGGCGACGGGCGACAAGGTCACGCTCCGCGAGATCGGCGCGATGCTGAAGATGTCGGTGCGCGCGGTCAACCAGATCATCAAGCGCCAGTCCGGCTCCATCGAGCGCCTCGAGGGTCCCGAGGACTTCAAAGACCACGACTACATGGGCTCGTTCACCGTCGGTGACGAGATCATCGTGGCCGACCGCTGCCACATCAAGGCCGATGCGCCCGCGGCGATGACCATCCCCGCGCTCCCCGGCACCTGGCACGTCTACATCCGCCACGAGAACCTGCGTGACATCTCGGGCAACGTCTTCGCGTGCCACGAGGAACACTTCCGCGTCGCCACCGTCGACGGGGACGAGCTCGGCACGATCGATGTCGATAGCGGCAACGTGATGATCGTCGACTCGAGCGCGAAGAAGCTCGCCGCCAAGCTCGAGCAGGATCGTGACACCTGGCAGGAAGGTGTCGTCGACGACGTCGGTGCTTTCGCGACCACCACGACCAAGACTGGCAAGTTCGCCGTGCGCGTCTACCGCCGCGAGGACAAGGCCGTCGTCGTGCGTGCGAGCCTCGCGGGTCCCGAGCGCGCGTACTTCTCGACCCCGGCCGCAAAGGCCGCGCCGACGCCGAAGTACACCAAGGCGCATGCCACGCGCATGGCAGCCGGCGGCACCGCGCAGGAGTACTCGCCGAAGACCCTGTTCGCGGTCGGTGACATCGTGACCCACCCGAAGTTCGGTGAGGGTGTCGTCAACGCCGTGCTCGGCGATGGCAAGGTTCAGATCGATTTCGCCGACGGTCCGCGCACGCTCGTGCACGGCCGCTAGCGACGCCGTCGTCCGCGACGCGGAACTCAGCTACCGTCCCGGGCCGACGATCGCGCGCGCGACGCGGACGCCGTCGAGCGCGGCCGACACGATGCCGCCCGCATAGCCGGCGCCTTCGCCGCAGGGATAGAGACCGGCGATGTCGGGGGAAGCGAGCGTCTCGTTGTCGCGGGGCACGCGAACAGGTGACGACGTTCGCGACTCGACGCCGACGAGCACCGCGTCCTCGCCGAGGTAGCCGCGCATCTGGCGATCGAAGACCGGTAGCGCCTCGCGCAGGCGCTGGGCGATCGGAACGCCGATCGAGTCGAGCACGGCGCCGATGTCTGTGGGATTGAGGCCGGGCTGGTAGCTCGTCGACGGAACGGTGGACGACGACTTGCCCCGCACGAAGTCGGTCGCCCGGGTCGCGGGCGCGCGCAGAGCTCCGCCACCGGCGACCGCACACGCTTGCTCGAGGCGGCGCTGCATCTCGACACCCGCGAGGGCACCGTGGGTCTTGTCGAGGCCGGTACGCGCGAGATCGGCGAGCTCGATGGACACGACGAGGCCAGAGTTCGCGTACGGCGAGTCGCGGCGCGACAGGCTCATGCCGTTGACAACGACGCCGTCGGGCTCGGTCGCGGCCGGGACGATCCAGCCGCCGGGGCACATGCAGAACGAGAACGCGCCACGCTTGTCGTCGGGCGTGTAAGCGAGACGGTATGCCGCGGCCGGCAGCTTCACGTGACCAGCGAAGCGGCCGTATTGAATCGAATCGATCAGCGGCTGCGGGTGCTCGATGCGCACGCCCATCGCGAATGGCTTCGCCTCGAGCCGGACGCCCGCGGCCGCGAGCCAGGTGTGGACATCGCGTGCCGAGTGGCCGGTGGCGACCACGACGGCGCGGCCGATGTGCTCGCCACCGTCGGCGAGGCGGACGCCCACCGCGCGACCGTCACGCACGACGAGCTCGGTCACACGTGCGCCGAACTTGATCTCGCTACCGACCAGCGCGAGGTGCTCGCGAAGTGCGGTGATGACCTTCGGCAGCTTGTTCGAGCCGATGTGCGGCCGTGCGTCGACCAGGATGTCGTGGGGCGCGCCGTGGAGCGCGAGGATCTCGATCACGTCGCGGATGTCGCCGCGCTTGTGGGCGCGCGTGTAGAGCTTGCCGTCGGAGTAGGTTCCTGCCCCGCCCTCGCCGTAGCAGTAGTTCGAATCGGTGTCGACGCGGCCGTGCTGCGTGAGTCCCTTGAGGTCGCGACGGCGGGCCTGCACATCCTTGCCGCGGTCGAGGACGATCGCGCGAATGCCAGCGCGTGCGAGCTGGTACGCGCAGAACATCCCGGCCGGTCCCGCGCCGACGATGATCACCGGGACGCCGGATGTCTCGCGCAGCGGCTCGCCGCCGAGGGGGCTGCCCGGCTCGGGCACACCGACGACGAAGTGGAAACGAATGCGACCGCGGCGCGCATCGATCGACCGCTTGCGCACTTCGAATTGGCCGAGCTCGTCGCGTGACACACCGAGCTGTGACGCGAGCCTGCGCGCGATCGATTCGTGATCGTCCGGTGCATCGAGCTCGAGCTCGACGATGTAGTCACGGTCGGGTTCCAGCACGAGCTAGTTCATGTCCTCGTCGTCAGAGTCGTCACCCGCCTCGCCGTTGCTGGCGGCCTGCGCCTCCTCCTCGAGCGCCGGCGATCCGGACTTCGTGCGCGCCGTCTCGTAGGCCGACGATCCCTGGTAGTGCGCGAGCCACTGGCGTGCCGCCTTCTCCTGCCAGCCCCAGCGCTCGCTGAGCACGTGGAACATGCCGCCGAGCAGGCGCGCATCTCGCGGTGGATCCTCGAGGACCTCCCATTTCACGTGAACGTTCGAGTGCCGCAGCATGCGATCGAAGAGCGTGATCACGTCGGTATCGAGAGGCAGCTCGCGCAGCACGGGTACCGCGGCCTCGAGCACGCGGGTATCGGGATCGAGCAGGTTCTCGCCGCCCTGGCGCGCGCGAGAGATCACGTCGTGACACGCGTCGATCATCGCGCGGCGTGCGCTCCTCACATTGCGCCGTCCGGCCTCGCTGATCAGCGCGGCACGCCCGACGACATGGGGCTCGCTGATGAGTCTCACCAGCTCGTGCTCGCCGAGCTCCTGCACCGACACCCGGTCGAATGCCGGCGCATCCGCCATCGGCTTGCCGAGCTTCGCGAGCAGCGCGTGTGCGGTGCTCCGGATGTCGAGCTCCGCAAAGCGCGTCAGCCACACGAGCCCCTCGGGATCGACGAGATCGGGCACGATCTCGGCAACGCGCAGCGCGACGCGAAGGTTTCGGACCGTGTACTCGTGGTCGTAGTCGAGCGTGGTGAGGCTCTCGCGCAGGAGCGGCTGCAGATCGCGAGGCGGTGTGTCGATCGGTGTGGTGGGGCTCGCCAGCAGCAATGCCGCCTGGCGGGCGAGCATGGCGATCGCGTCGTCGCGTGCGGTGTCTGCATCGGCAAGCTTGCGACGCGCCTCGGCACGGCGCTCCGGCGGTAGCTGGCGCACCAGCCGGCCGTACGCGAAGTGTGTCTCGGCGTTGAGCTCGCCATCGTTGCGCTCGCGGATCGTGGTCAGCAGCTGCTCGAGCACCGCGTCGTCGACCTGGCGCGGCTCGGGCGTGAGCTGCAAGCAGGACGCGAGTGCATCTGCTGCGACCGGGCGCGGCTTGTCGTTGTGCGTTCCCGGTGCCGCGACGACACGAGCGAGCGCGGGGATTGCCGTCGGATCGCCGATCGCGCCGAGTGCAGCCGCGGTGGCCGCGATGAAGTCCTCCTTGCCGATCGAGTCGAGCGAGTTCTTGATCACGGTGGTCTCGAGGATCCGGATCATCGCGGGGACCGCCGGTCGATACTTGAGCGCGCCGAGAATGTCGACCACGGCCTGGCGCCGGTGCTCGTAGCGTCCAGGCTGGTCGAGGACGGGCAGCAACTGCTCGGCCGCGCGTGGATTCAGCTTGCCGCTGGCCGCGCGGGCTCGCAGGATCTCGCCGGCGTAGCTGGTGATCTGGCGGCCGGCATCCTCGTCGTCGGGATCGCTCGGGTCGAGGTCTGATGCCTCGCCGTCGTGGACCGCGCCGTCGCCGTCGTCGTCGTCGTCGTCGTCGTCGTCGTCGTTGTCATCATCGCCGGCCACGCTGCGGTGGTCCTCCGGGGCCTCCTCCTCGGTGGCGCCACCGGCCGTGACGATGTCGATCGCGAGCTCGCGCAGCATCGCGGCGATCTCCTCTTTCGACCACTGGGTCTGCTCCGCGATCCAGCGGTCGACCTCGATCTCGCCGCCCGTCGCGTAGGCCGCGAGCAGCGGGTTACCGCCGAGCACGAAGGCCTCGCTCGTCTCGCCCATCATGCCGCCGTACTTCTGCGACATCGATGCCTCGGCGAATCGGGCGTGCACGACGGGCAACACCTCGTCGAGCTTCGCGATCACCCACTGCAGGTGATGGATCTGCTGCGCGGCCTCGGTCGGCACGGCGAACCGGTCGACCCAGAAGTGGGCGGCGTTGTGTGCGCGATCGAACGTGACCGCGGTGTTGCGGAAGCGACCGCCGTACGGCGCGAGCCACATCGAATGGAAGCCGAACAGCACACCGGCCTGGCCCGGCAGTGCGGGTCCGGCGAGCTTTACGGCGATGCCGAAGTCCTGCCAGTCGTGCTCGTCGAGGATCTCCGGGTAGCCATCGACGGGGAATCGAACCTGCTTCGCCTCGGGTGGCGGTCCCGCCGACCACGCGACGCGCTCGCCCTCGTCATCGTCGTCATCGTCGTCATCGTCGTCATCGTCATCATCGTCATCATCGTCATCATCGTCGTCGTCGTCGTCGTCGTCGTCGTCGTCGTTGTCATCGTCGGCGATGGCAGACATCGTCACGGACGTATCGAGATCGCCGTCATCGTCATCGTCAGCATCGGCATCGGCCTCGGCCGCATGAACGTCGCGTGAGCTCGCGCCTCCTCCGATCTCGCCCGCGACGCTCCGGGTCCGTCGCGCCTGGCGTGCGCGTGCGCCGAGCTCGTCGTCGCTATCGAGCTCGTCGTCATCGAGATCGAGATCGGCCACGTCCATGCGCGGGACTGGCGTGGTCAACGACGTGTCGGTCGTATCGCCGACCCGGCTGTCATCACGCGTGTCTGCCCGCGTGCGCCGCCGCATCGGTGCCGCGACCGGATCTCGCTCGCCGGTCGTATCGCTGTCATCCTCGAGCTCCGCGTCGATCTTGTCGCCGTCGAGACCCGCGACGTCGTCGTCGTCGTCAGCGTCATCCTCTTCGGGCGGCTCGTCGTCCTCGACCGACGGCAAGGACGTCCCGGTCTGGAAGAACCAAGCAGCCTCGACCCCGTGCCCACCGGTGCCCTCGATCAACCGGCGCTGCGCCTCGACCGCGTGACCGGCATCCGGCGGTACCCACGGTGTCCCGATGAGCTGAACCGGGTCGACGGCGTCCTCGGCCCACTCGTCGATGAAGTTGTCGGCGTCGGGAATGAGAGGCGCGATGTAGCGCAGTAGCTCGACCACCGTCGCTCGCGGACGGGGCTCGCGCAGACGCACGACGAGGAACGCGAACGCGGTCTCGCCTTCCTGCGGCCGCAATCCGGTGACTGTGACCGGCGGGCCCGCCATCAGTTGCCCTCCTGGCCGCGGTGCCACTCGCGGAACGCCGTCTCAAACTCGGGCCACTCGAGGAGCTCGCCGAGATCGGTGTCGACCTCGAGCTTCTCGAGGTGCTCGTAGTCATGGGCGATGGCGAGCCGCACTTGCTCGAGCGCCTTCTCGTACGCGCCTACCGACGCATACGCACACGCGGCCGAATGGAAGATGTGCGGGTTGTCGCCGGCAACGGGCTGCGCGCGGTCCGCGATCCGCACCGCCGTGTCATACGCCTTCGCGGCGTGAGCCTGGATGCAGGCGTTGTTGAGTGCGCCGAGGTAGTTCGTGCGCTCGTCGCCGGCCTCGGGAATCGGAAGGTCGAGCAGTCGCTCGTAGAGCATCAATGCTTCTTCGCGCTGCCCGGCAAGGACCGCCTTGTACGCGAGGTTCGACAGCAAGTTCACGCTCGCGGGCACTCGGCGCATGAGCTTCGGGAGCCGGTCCGGTGCGTGCTCGAGAACTGAGCCGCCGAGCTGGACGAACAGGCCCTCGGCCACGTTGCCAAACGATGCGAGCTCGCTGTCGCCGGCGGGGGTCGATGCTTCCGCGAGGATCGTCGAGGGGAGCGGCTCGACGAGGACCGCGTCGAGGGCGTCGCCGAAGCGCGTGTGGCCGCGGTCGCCGAGGCGGGTCAGGATGTTGAGCCGATTGGACAGTGTGTAGCTCGGGAGGCTCCGGAGGAGGTCGTCGATGCTGCGGGGAAGGCCGGCGCGGTCGGCGTCGAGGAGCAGCATCGCGTGGGTGAACTGGATGTCGTCGTCGTCGGGCGCGAGCCGCAGGGCGCGGCTGGTCATCGAGAGGGCCGCGCGAACGCGGTCGGCAGCGGGTGGTGGTTCGTCGCGGCGATTGTTCCCGGTGTCCTCGTCGTCGAGGTCGTCGTGGTCATGCTCGCGGCCGGGGCCATGGTCGTGGTCATGGTGGTGCGCGTGGTCGTGATCATGGCCGTGCGCGTGGTCGTGGTTTTCGCCAGGGGCGTGGCTATGCGCGTGGTTGGGATGGCCGTGCGCGTGGTTGTCATGGCCGTGCGCGTGGTCGTGATCGTGATCATGGCCGTGCGCGTGGTCGTGGTTTTCGCCAGGGGCGCCGCTGGACTTGCGCGTCTTCTGCGTCCGAGCACCCTTACGTGAATCCGTGCCCGAGCCCGAGTCCGAGTCCGAGTCCGAGTCCGAGACCGAAACCGAGTTGGAGTCCGAGTCCGAGTCCGAGTCCGAGTCCGAGGCCGAGTCCGAGTCCTTTGAATCCGAGGCCGAACGCCCGCGATCCGATGTCCGGTGAACGTCCGCATCGTCACTATCGTCGTCACCGTCGCCGTCGCCGTCGTCGCCGTCGTCGTCGTCGTCGTCGTCGTCGTCGTCGTCGTCGTCATCGTCATCGTCATCGTCGTCGCCATCGTCAACATCGTCGACGAGGTCGGCAGCGTCGTTGTCGAGATCGTCCTCGTCGTCGTCGTCGTCGAGGCCGGCTTCTGCATCCACCGCCTCGGCATCGAGCCGCGCGTTATCCGCGTCGATGATCGCGCGCGCCACCTCTGCCGACGCCACCCCGCGAACTTCTGTCGCC
>JBBQFU010000282.1:0-11405 GCA_038322185.1 Haliangiales bacterium | reverse complement strand
AAGTGGCTACAGGGCGCGATCGCCGCGCCTGGCGAGGGCGTGCGCCGAATCCTGCGCCGCCAGGATCCAACCGGCGTGCTCCGCTCGGCAGGCGACTCGATGGTGAAGCGCCGCGACTTCGCGGGCGCATGGCGCCGCGATCCGTTCGACCGCGATGCCGCGATCGACCACGTGCTGCACGAGCTGGGCACGTTCGTCGGTCTCGCCGCCCGCGCCACCAAGGCCGACGATCAGCTCGGCCGCGTCTTCGGCAAGGTCGAGCGCTGGCTCGCCGAGCTATCGCGGCGCGAGCACGTCGCCAACGGCGCGCGCGACTACGACGGCCTCGAGGCAGAGCTTGCCGACGTCAACCGCTACTGGGAGTGGAAGTACACCGGCCGCGGCACGCTCTATGGCGACGGGCTCGCACGCGCCGACCTCGTGATCCGGCGGGATGCCGTGAAGACCGCGCTCGAGGCATTCCTCGACGGCGCGAACGCCGACCTCGCCGCATGCCTGCATGCCGAGCTGCGCTCCCTGGTGGTCGAGTACGAGGCGCACAAGTCCCGCGATGGCAGCCTCGACTTCCTCGATCTGCTCGCACGCGCACGCGACTTGCTTCGCGATGACCCGCGGGTCCGCGCCGAGATGCAGCAGCGGTTCACCCACTTCTTCGTCGACGAGTTCCAGGACACCGACCCTCTGCAGGTCGAGATCCTGCTGCTGCTCTGCGCTGACAATCCGGCGGAGGCCGACTCGGCCACGATCCAGGCCGCGCCGGGCAAGCTGTTCGTCGTCGGCGATCCCAAGCAAGCGATCTATCGGTTCAGGCGCGCGGACATCGCGCTCTACGAGTCGATCAAGCAGCGGCTGCTCCACCAGGGGGCTCAGCTCCTTCACCTGACCACGAGCTTTCGCAGCGTGCCGGCGATCCAGGCGGCCGTGAACGCGGCCTTTGCGCCGGTGATGACCGGCGAGCACCAGGCGCAGTACGTCGCGCTCGAGCGGTTCCGCGCAGACAGCAAGACGCAGCCTGCGATCATCGCCTTGCCCGTCCCGCGCCCCTACGGCAAGCGCTCGACACCTTCGAACTACGCGATCGAGGAGTCGTACCCCGATGCAGTCGGCGCCTTCATCGATCACATCATTCACAGCGGCTGGACCGTGAGCGAGCGCGGCGGGTCCGAGCGGGTCCCGATCGCGCCGCGTCACATCTGTCTCGTGTTCCGCCGGTTCCAGTCGTTCATCAACGACCTCACGCGCCCGTACGTGCGAGCACTCGAGGCGCGCGGCATCCCGCACGTGCTCGTCGGCGGCCGCTCGTTCCACGAGCGCGAGGAGATCGGCGCCGTGCGCAACGTGCTGCGCGCGATCGAGTGGCCCGATGACGAGTTCTCGGTCTACGCCACCCTGCGCGGCCCGTTCTTCTCGTTCACCGATGAGGATCTGCTGGCGTTCCGCCATCTGCACAGGCGGGTGCATCCGATCGCGTGGCTCGACCTCACGCGTCCTGACCTGCCAGCGAACCCGACGCCCGAGCTCGCCGCGATCGCCGGCGCACTGTCGATCCTCGGCAACCTCCACCGCCGCCGCAACCGCCGCCCGATCGCGGACACACTCGGCCGCCTGCTCGCCGAAACCCGCGCCCACGCCGGCGTCGCGATCTGGCCAGCGGGCGAGCAAGCGCTCGCGAACATCTTCCGCGTCATGGACATCTCCCGCCGCTACGAGTCGGCCGGCGCCACGTCGTTCCGAGCGTTCATCGAGCGGCTCGACGAGGACGCCGATCGCGGCAAACAGCCCGACGCCCCGGTCGTCGAGGAAGGCACCGAGGGCACGCGCATCATGACCGCGCACGCCGCGAAGGGCCTCGAGTTCCCGATCGTGATCCTCTGCGATCCGTGCGCGTCCCTCGAGTCCGAGCGGCCGAGCCGCTACATCGATAACGCGCGGCGCGTCTGGCTCGAGCCGCTCGGCGGCTGCGTACCGAGCGAGCTACGCGAGCATGCCGACGAGGTGATCCAGCGCGATCGTGAGGAGGTCGAGCGCCTCGCCTACGTCGCGGTCACCCGCGCGCGTGACATGCTCGTCGTGCCGGTCGTCGGCGACGAGGAACAGGCCGAGTCCTGGCTCGCGGCGCTCGCACCCGTTGTCTACCCGACCGCCTCGAACAAGCGCACGCCGCGCCCGGCGCCGAACTGCCCACCGTTCAGCGACGACAGCGTGGTCGAGCGCTCGCGCTGGTCCGATCGCATGCCGTACGACTCGGTCGCCCCCGGCCTGCACAGCCCACGTGCCGGCACGCACGAGGTCGTGTGGTGGGATCCTCACGCGCTCAAGCTCGAGAAGCAGCTCGGCGGCGGCCTCCGGCAACAGTCGATCCTCGAGGCCGACGAGTCCGGCGAGCGTGCCACCGCGAGCGAGGCAGCACACGCCGCGTGGGTCTCGACGCGCAAGAACGCGCTGGCCTCCGCCTCGGTCGTGTCGATCAGCACCCGCAACGTCACGCAGGCCGCACGGTCCGCCGAGCGTACGCTTGACCCACGCGTGACGATCGAGGAGACGCCCGTCGATCGCCGCGGCCGTCCGGGTGGCCGGCGCTTCGGCAGCCTGGTCCACGCGACCCTGGCTGCCGTCGATCTGCGCGGCGATGCAGCGCACATCGAGCGCGTCGCACGAAGTCAGGCACGCCTGCTCGATGCGACCGAGGACGAGGTGATCGCTGCAATCGTCGCGGTGCGCGGCGCGCTCGCGCATCCGCTCCTGCTACGTGCTGCCGCTGCGCGCAGCCTGCGGCGCGAGGTCCCGGTCGCGCTCGATACCAAGGCCGGCATGATCGAAGGCATCGTCGATCTCGCATTCGAGGCCACGCCCGGCGAGTGGACGGTGGTCGACTTCAAGACCGACGCCGAAGTCCGCACCTCGCAGCGCATCTACATCGCGCAGGTCCAGATCTACGCCCGGGCGATCGCTGCCGCGACCGGCGCAGCCGCCAGCGGGATCCTGCTCGTGGTCTGACCTGCGGACCGGCAGTTTCGAGGTGGTGCCCAAGGACGGAGTTGAACCGCCGACACGCGGATTTTCAGTCCGCTGCTCTACCAACTGAGCTACTTGGGCGTTGGGAAGCGGAATCTACACATCCAGACCCTGCCCGGCAAGCGCCAACCTGCCCCAACTCCTGGAATACCTAGCCCCCGCCCGGCCTTCGGGCATGTTCGATGGCACAATGGAGCCCGCGCATGGCGCCCGGCGATGGCACCTTAACGTCGCCCGAGGACTCGGACGGCGAAGAGCTGATCGGCACGATGATCGACGGGCGGTATCGCCTCGATTCGATGCTCGGCCGGGGCGGCATGGGGCTCGTGTATCGCGCGACGCACGTCGGACTTCGCCGCCAGGTCGCGGTCAAGATCCTCCATCCCTCGCTCGCCAACGCCAGCGACGTGAAGAGCCGGTTCGAGCGCGAGGCCCTCGCGGTCGGTCTCATCGATCACCCGAACTGCGTCGCGACGTACGACGTCGGCCGCCTCCCCGACGGCTCGCTCTATCTCGCGATGGAGCTGCTCGAAGGCCAGAGCCTCGCCGACATCCTCGAGAAGGAGGCGCAGCTCGCGCCTGGTCGCGCGCTCCACATCCTCGGCCACGTGCTGCGCGGCCTCGCGGGCATCCACAACGCCGGCCTCATCCATCGCGACATCAAGCCCGAGAACATCTTCCTGATCCGTCAGGGCGATGACATGGACTTCGCGAAGATCCTCGACTTCGGCATCGCCAAACCGATCAAGGGGGAGCTGTCCGACGACAACGTCAAGCTCACGCAGGCGGGCATGGCGTTCGGCACCCCGATCTACATGGCGCCCGAGCAAGCGCTCGGCAACCCGATGGACGGACGCGCGGACATCTACGCCGCCGCCGTCATTGGCTACGAGATGCTGTGCGGTCAGCCGCCGTTCTACAGCGAGGACAAGCTCGAGGTGATGTCGATGCACACGGCCAAGCCGGTGCCACCGATGCGCAACCGGCTCGTCAAGCGCGGCAAGCCAGTGCCGAGCTCACTCGAGAAGCTGATCTTGCGCGGGCTCACCAAGAAGCCCGGCGATCGCTACGCCAGCGCCGACGTGTTCCTCGCCGCGGTCGAGAGCGCGCTGTCGACACCCGACGGCGGGCAGACGGCCGTCGAGTTCGACCGCCCCGGCAAACCGCGCGACACCGGCAGCCAGCCGCTCGTGGGGGATGGTGACGAGGTCGCGATCGAGGACAACAGCTATCAGATCGGCAATGCGATCGAGGACGCCCTCGCGCTCGCCCCGAACGCGCCGACTGCACCCACACGCGCCGCCACGCCGCCACGAGCGGCCCCCGCCATCGAGAACATCGGCGGCCCGCAGCCACCTGTCGTGGCCAGCGGGTTTCCGCTCGGGCGCGGCGGCCCTCAGGGTGGTGTGAGCATCGGCCTTCCGTACACCGGCCCGAGCGGTGAGCCCATCTTCGGCCTCACGCCGGAGCAGCGCCTCGCGCAGGTCCCGCCGTCGAAGAAGAAGTACTTCATCTACGGGGGCGTCGCCGCGGCCGCGATCACGATCGGCGTCATCATCGCGATCGCCACGCGCCCCGATCCCGCGAAGAGTCTCGACCCATCTACACCGGGCGGCCAGGCGCTCGCCGCGCTCGACAACGGCAAGATCAATCTCGCCTTCAAGATCCTCGAGGACAACAAGGACAAGATCGCGAACGACCCCGACGCGCAGCTGGTGCTCGGCCACGCGTACGCCGCACGCAACGATGCGCTCGAGGCACTCGCCACGTATCGCATCGCCATCAGCCTGGATTCGAAGGTGCAAGAGGACAAGCGGCTCCGCGCGAACCTCCGCGCGTTCTCGGCGAACACCAAGCAGCAGGATGTCGTGTCGAACGCACTCGACATCTGGAACGCCACTGGCGACCCGGAGGGCAAGGAGTCGCTGTTCAAGGCGGTCGAGAGCCCCAGCATCGTTCGCCGCCACGCTGCGATCGAGGTGCTCGATCGCAATGACCTCGGCACCAAGCTCGATCGCATCAAGGCGTACAGCCTCGATCTCCAGGATCAGCCGACCTGCCCGCTCCGCGCCGAGGCGGTGTCGCGCCTGTCCGCGATCGGCGACCCCGCCGCGATTCCCGCGCTCCAGCGCGCGATCATTCGCAAGGGCACTACCGGCACGTACCGCAACAAGCCCATCAACACCTGTCTCGTCGACGACGCGAAGACCGCGATCGCCACGCTGCAGAGCCTGCAGAAGTGATCGATCTGCCCGACGTCCCGCGCTGGGTGGAAGCGCATGGCATCGCGGCAGATCCGACCCACTGGCGGCGCGAGCTGCCCAACGGAACGCTCGCGCTCGGCCACGACACAGCCCGCCTGGCGGTGCTCATCGGCGAGCCCGTGGACCTCGGCACCAGCCACACGCTCCTCACCACGACGCCACTACCTCGCTCGACGCGCGCGATCCTGCACGAGCTCGCCGGGGAGGTTCCAGAGATCGAAGGTGCTGTCCGTCTTCCGGACGATGCGCCCCTGCCCGACTACCTTGCCGCCGAGCTCACCTGGGCCCGCACACGCGGCGCGATCTACGCCTGCTACGTCGATGGCGAGCCCGCCGCGTTCGCCTACGCGCCGTGGCGCTCGGCCACCTACTTCGACGTCTCGGTCGATGTCATCCCGAGTGCCCGCCAGATGGGCCTTGGCGTGATCGTCGCCTCTGCCCTCATTCATGCCGAGGCGCCGCTGCGCCCGGTGTGGGGCGCGGACGAGCACAACCACGCCTCGCTTCGCCTCGCCGCGCGCCTGGGCTTCCAACCCACCGACGAGATATGGGTCGCGCCGTCCTCGTAATCTTGATGCTCTGCGGCATCGCCCGCGCCGAGCCCAGCAACGAGCGCCTCGTCCTCACCGGGCTCGCGATGGCCCCGCCGACCTACCTGCTCGGCGTCACGTTTCACGAGGGCAGCCACGCGCTCGCCGCGAAGCTCCTCGGCGGCAAGGTCACGAGCATGCATCTGTTCCCGCCTGGCATCGATCCGAAGGTGAACAAGTTCCGCTTCGGCTGGGTCTACGTGACCGGGCTCAGGGGCCGCGGCAACCGCATTTTCTTCTACCTCGCGCCGAAGATCACCGACGCCATCTTCCTGTCCGGCTACGCCGCCCTCTACTTCACCGACTCGCTTCCGAACAACAAGTACGCCCAGCTCGCGCTCGTCGTTGGCGCCACCGGCTTCTGGGTCGACTTCGCAAAGGACGTGTTTCTGACGTCCAAACACAACGACGTCGTGAAGGCCTACTACTTGTGGTGCATGCGCGGCTGGAAGCAGATCGCGCCGCGCCTGCTCTACGTCGGATTGAACCTGGGCTTTGGCTACGCAGTCGCGCGTGGCTATCAGAAGCTGTTCACGCACACCGACGCAGAGACGACGATGACGATGCCGCTCATCAACACATCGTTCTGAGCGCCACTGCCCCGGCTGTCCGGCGCACGTACGCAATTCCCCAAGCGTGCGCTCGGGCATCATCGTTGCAAACCTCATTCATGAAGTGCTGGAACTCACCTGGTGGCAGATGTTTGCTCTCGCCGGTTCTGCGGTGATTTCGGTCACCGGCGGACGTCTGCTAGGAGCCACCTTGCATCGCGCGCTGTATCGGCGCGTGTTGCTGACGCGCAGCGCCGTGGACGATCGCTTCGTGCAACGGCTCGAGGGCCCGTTCGGAGCCGGCGGTATGGTGCTGGTGTGGCAGCTACTGGTCAGCCTGATCGGTGCTCTCCCTCCGGATGCGCTCTCGTTCTGTCGCAACATCGGTCACATTGGCCTGCTGCTCGCGATCGGCTTTGGCGCGATGCGGATGGTCGACACCGCCATCGAGCACATTCAGTCGCGCTCGAAGTGGCTGTCCGATCCGCGCCTCTCCACGGCACTGCTGCCGCTCGCACGCCGCGTGATGAAAATCGCCATCGGAGCGATCGTCGCGGTGATGGTGCTCGCCCGCATGGGCTACGCGGTCGGTCCGTTGCTCGTCCTGCTCGCGATCACCGGTGGGTGCTTTGCACTCGCGGCCCATCGCCCGGTCGAGAACGTGCTCGCCGCGTATGCGCTGCTTGGCGACCATGGCATCCATGAAGGCGACCGCGTCACGCTCGACAGTGGCGTGAGCGGGGTGATCGAACAGATCGGGCTCTACTCCACGCGGCTCAAGACTGCATCGAACAGCCTCGTGATTGTCCCGAACCGCAAGCTTGCGGATGCGCAGATCGAGCGCTCGTTCCAGCGTCCATCGACTCGGCCGCTCTCGGTGGTGACACCGATCGCGGCTGCGGAATGAACCATGGAAGGAGTCTCAAATGACACGAGCCTGCATCGTCACTATCGATGCCGCACGCGCGCGCATCTTTCTCTATAACGGCCAGGCCAAGCCTGGCTACGAGCTGGTCGAGTACAAGGACCTGGTCAACCCGGGGCGGCGCCTCAAGACCGGCGACATGTTCAGCGAGGAGCGGCCCAGCCTGGCGCAACACGGCGGCATGCGGCGCGGGGTACGCGGCGGGGATCGCTCCACATTCGGGGAGCCCGGCGCAGCGTATGACGACCACCGCGACGCGCACGTCGACATGATGGATCGCCAGTTCACCAAGGAGGCCTTGGAGACGCTCGAGGTGGTCCTGCGCGAGAAGCAGGTGGTCCACCTCATCGTCTGTGCGGCGCCCCGGATGATGGGTGTGGTGCGCGCAGAAGGTAACGGTGTGCTCAAGCGCCCGGAGCTGAAGGTCGACGAGATCGTCTCCAACCTCTCAACGCTCACCGAGGCGGCACTGCACGATCACCTCGCACAACTCGGGTTCATCCCGCCCCGCGCCCGACTTGCGATGGCGCGCTGAAGAGCCGAGCACGTACCGGTGCGCGAAGGCGCACGACCTGAAGCCGCCCAACTGCCTGGCAGGGGCGGTTTTTTCGTCGGCAGGCTTCTTGCTCCATCCGTCGGTCATGCTGCGAACGAACCTCGTACTTTCTCTCGCTCTGGCTTTTGCCGGGTGCACGACCGATGGCGGAATGGGTGGTGACGACGGTGGTGGCGGCAGCGGAGACCGCCCCGGCATGACCAACGGTGTCAGCACCCTCGCCGGCTTCTCGCAGCCTGGCTACCTGGACGGTAATCGCCAGGTGAACCTGTTCAACAACCCGACCGGGGTGGCAATGGGCCCCGACGGCAAGCTGTATGTCGCCGACTTCGACAACAGCAAGCTGCGCGTCATCGACATGGAGGGTAACGCGACGACCCTGATCGCGAAGCAGACCTTCAGCCGTCCGTTCGGCCTCGTGTTCGTCGGCAACACGCTCTACGCGTCGACCGACCGCGACGGTCAGGGTCAGCACGACCCGGTGGGCTCGACCGACCAGATGAACGGCAGCGTGTGGAAGATCGACACCAGCGCCCGCACCGCGACCCTCGTGGTCGAGAAGATCGGGCGCCCGCGCTCGATGGCAGCGCTCAGCGATGGTCGCATCGCGATCGCCGACTACGCACACCACGTCATTCAGATTCTCGACCCGGCGACCGCTACGGTCTCGCCGCTCGCCGGCAGCTGGAACGTCAAGGGCAGCGCGGACGGCTCGGGTAGCTCGGCTCAGTTCAACGAGCCGTACGGCATCGTCCAGCGCGCTGACGGCAAGCTCGTCGTCGCCGACTGGGGCAACAACTCGATTCGACTCGTCGGTCTCGACGGATCGGTCAGCCTGCTCGCCGGTGGCGGCTCGGGTTACGCCGACGGCGCCGGTGCGGCCGCCAAGTTCAACCATCCGCAGGGCCTCGCGAAGGCTGGCGACGACATCTACATCACCGACATCGACAACTACCGCGTCCGCAAGCTGTCGGGCAACAACGTCTCGACGGTCGCTGGCGACGGTACGCCCGGCTACAAGGACGACGACAACAAGGCCGCTGGCCAGTTCTACGGACTCGAGGGCATCGCGGCGAAGTCCGACGGCTCGCTCCTGTTCATCGCCGACGGTACGCGCGGCGAGGACGTTCCGTACAACCGCATCCGCATGATCAAGAACTAGCCACTGCCCAGCTCTGCACGCCGGACCTCGGAGGACACCATGGCCATCGAACGCTCCTTGATCGACGCCGCCGCCCGCCTGCGCCGCAGCCGTGAGCCGCACCTGGTTGCAACCGTCGTTCGCGTGCAGGGCTCGACCTACCGCCGCCCCGGCGCCCGCATGTTGCTCACGCACTTCCGCTGGATCAGCGGCAGCGTGTCGGGTGGCTGCCTCGAGGACGACCTGGCCACCAAGGGCTGGCAGCGTACCCGCGATGGCGAGGCGCTCCTGCTTCGCTACGACTCGCGCCAGCCGTCCGGCCTCAACGAGGATGTCCGGGCTGCCTTCGGTCTGGGCTGCGATGGAACCGTCGACGTGATGATCGAGCGCGGCGCCACGCCGGGTCGCATCGATCCGATGCAGTTCGCAGAGACCTGCCTCAAGACCCAGCGTCGCGGCGCCATCGTCACGGTGATTCGCTCCGAGGCCCCGGGCATTCGCCCCGGCATGCGCGTCGCGGTGCTGGATCGCAATGACGCCGAGGGCGACCGGTTCGACGCTGCACTGCGCGCCGGCATGGTTGCCGATGCACGGGCCGCGATCGCGACCGGCGATTCCACGAACCGCACCTACCGCTCGGAGCTCGGCAACGTCGACGTGTTCATCGAGGCGATTCTGCCGCCGCCCCGCGCGTTCATCTTCGGCACCGGCCACGACGTGGTCCCGCTGGTCACGCTGATCAAGAGCCTCGGCTGGGAAGCCGTCATCTGCACCGAGGAGCCGCGCGAGCATATTCGCCAGCGGTTCACCGCGACCGTCGACGAGATCATCACGGGCAGCCCGCTCGAGATCGCCGCGCGCGTCGACGAGTGCGACCGCGCCGTCGCGATCGTGATGGGCCACGACAACGACCTCGACCGCCGTAACCTCGGCATGCTGATCAGCACCCACTGCCGCTACATCGGCGTGCTGGGTCCCCGCGCTCGCACCCAGCGCATGCTGGCCGAGCTCGGCCATGGCGTGAACGGCGACACGCGAATCCACGCGCCGCTCGGTCTCAATATCGGCGCGGATACCCCGCAGGAAGTCGCACTCGCGATCGTTGCCGAGGTCCAATCGGTCCTCACGCACACGAACGCGGACAAGCAGCGCAGCCGCACGACCACCGTCAGCGAGCGCCCGTTCGCGCTGATGCCGCGCATCGCTCAGGCCGTCGCCGCGGCGGGCCCGGTCACCAGTACGCACAAGCGAATCACCGTTGACGATCCGATGACGGTGGCGTCGTGAAGATGAAGTCGCAGCGCAAGGCAGAGCGCGATCGCGCCAAGCGAGATCAAGCTCGTCACCGCACGCGCGCCGCGACCGACTCCGACGGCGGTTCCGATGTTTTCGACGAGCTCGATGACCAGGTCGCCCGCAGCGTCCTGGGCTACGACGAGTGAAGGCGCTCCTGCTCGTGGTCGCGCTTGCCGGAAGTGCCGGTGCGCAGGCCGCCGGCGCGAGATCGCGGTCGCCCGCAGTGCTCGGGCCGCGCGTCGCAAGCTCCCCGAGGCCACGCAGCAGCGCATCCTCGCGAGGCTCGTCCTGAACCGTCGGGACTGACCGCTGCCCCGAGGCTGTGCGCCCCTTACGCGCGCGCCCGAGGCAGATTCGAAATGTGCGGCGTGCTGCGGCTGCACAGGATGAAGCGCGGAAGTGTGGGCATCCGGTTGCAAACGCGCGCACGGCGGTTGCACAGCAGCACTCCATGCTTGCTGCCTCGTGGATGCTCGCCCAGCTCGACTTCGCGACCCGTGCTCACCACATGGCAGCCGATGCAGGCCGCATCGCGCTGCTGAGCGGGCCAATTACCCGCGAACGCTACGAGGACTACCTCGCCAAGGTGTTCCAGTTCGAGGCGGCGATCGAGGCGCGCTGGCAGAAGGTCATCGGGCTCGAGTCAGTCGTCGATCTCAAGCCACGGCTGCGGACCGGATTTCTGATCTCGGACCTCGCGGCGCTTGGCGTGCGCATGGAGATCCCGCCGGCGGCCGAGTTCGTTGGCGTCGAGCAGGCGCTCGGCTGGATGTACGTCGTCGAGCGTGGACGCCGGATGAATGCACTCCTCTACCGGCACCTGGTGCGTCGCTTGCCACAGCAGATGGCGATCGGCGGCAACTACCTCAACGCATCGAGCCCGTCCGGCGCTCGCTGGCAGCAGTTCGGCGTCGCGCTCGACAAGTTCGCCAACAACCACGTCATCGTCGAGCAGATCATCAACGCGGCGCAGCGTTCGTTCCGCTCGCATCGCGCCAACGCGCGGTTCACCCCATCCGTCGCGACCCGCCCCGCAGCCTAGCGATCCGGTGTACAGCTCCGTCGAT
>JBBQFU010000281.1:0-11493 GCA_038322185.1 Haliangiales bacterium | reverse complement strand
GGGCATCTCGCCCGGCTCGAGCAGCTTCTTCTCGACGTCGTAGAACGCGCCGGAGTGCAGCATGAAGATCTTGCCCTGCGAGAGCTTGCCGAGATTGGCGTGGTGCTTCTCGAGGTTGCGGTCGAGCCAGTTGAACAGCATCGAGTTGCCGACCCACATGATTCCCGCGATCAGGTGCGCCCACCGGAACAGGACATCGAGCAACTCTTGAAACCGCACGGCGCGAGTATAGTCCGCTCATGCGGTGCATTGCCTGCGTCACGGTGTTCGCCCTCGCCGCCTGCGCGAAGCACGAGCCACTGCCCGAGCCTCCCCCCGAGAAGCCCGCCGAGCCGCCTCCCCCGAGGAAGAAGATCGGACCGGCCGATTTCGGCAGCTGCACGTTGAAGTCGACGGGCGCGTTCACGGCCGAGGAGACGATTCCCGGCGACGCGAAATCGGTCGCCAGCAAGTACTGGCAAGCCGAAGACGAGCGCGGCTCGATCCCGATGCCTGCCCTCAGCGTGAATTGCGCCGGTAAGGACCTCCGCATCGCCATCGCGACGGCGCCCGACCGCGAGGTCCCGTTTGGCCTCAAGAAGTACGACATCGGCGGCAAGAACAGCGAGCTCGTGCTGCTGGGCCGCGCCGGCGATCAGCTATCGGACTTCAAGGGCACCGTCGAGATCAACGACTTCGATGCCAAGCACGTGACCGGTACGATCGCGATCACGGCGCTGCAGGGTCGTGCGCGCAAGAAGGTGACCATCGAGGGCAGCTTCGACTTCGCATGCCCTGGCATGGCCGGCTGTGCCCAGTAGGGAACAACGCGGTCAAAGAAACTTTGGAAGGAGCTCCTCGATCGCCGTGACGAGCGACTGCACCTGGACCGGCTTGGAGATGTGTCGCTGGTACCCGGCCGCTTCCGCTTGACGTCGATCGAGCTCGCGGGTGTACGCGGTGAGCGCGATGGCGGGGATCATGCCGCCGTCCGCGGGATCGAGCTGACGAAGACGCCGCACGAACGTGTAGCCGTCCACTTCGGGCATGCCGATGTCGGAGACGATCACGTCTGGACGAGTCTTCACGAGCTCGAGTCCGTGCTGGGCACTGGCCGCCGTGGATACGCGGGCACCGCAGCGCTGCAGCAGGAGCTGGACCAGCTCACGCGTATCCTCTTCGTCCTCGACGACGAGCACGTGGATCCCATCGATGGCGCTGCGGCGTGTGACAGGTGCACCAGATGCGGGTGTCGCCGTCCTGCCCGCCAGCGCCTCGGCGGCTTTGGTGCGCATCGGAAGCCGCACCTCGAAGTGCGCGCCATGGCCGAGCCCGTCGCTATGAGCGGCGACCGTTCCTCCGTGCAGCTCCACGAGATGACGCACGATGGCCAGTCCCAGACCCAGTCCACCGTGCGAACGAGACGCGGTCGCATCTCCCTGACGGAAGCGTTCGAACACGTGCGACAGGAACGCCGGCTCGATGCCGCGACCATTGTCGGTCACGGAAATCACGAGCTCTTCGTTGTCCCGACGCGCGGCAACCTTCACGCTGCCACCGGCTTTCGTGAACTTGACTGCGTTCGATGCGAGGTTCCAGACGACTTGTTGTAGCCGGTCCGCGTCACCTACGATGGTCAATCCGGGTGCGGTCTCGAGCGAGATCTCGATGTTCTTCGCGTCGGCTGCGGAGCGCACGGCGTCGACGGCGTTCGCAACGAACGCAGACACCTGATGCGTATCGACGCGAAGCTGGAGCTTCCCCGTGATCACGCGAGCCATGTCGAGAATGTCCTCGATCAACCGCGCCTGGATCTTGGCGTTACGCTCGATCGTGGTCAAACCCTTCAAGAGAAGCTCGCGCCCACTGTCAGGCGTCAAGAGCTGCCCCCAGCCGAGGATGGCGTTCAGCGGTGTGCGCAGCTCGTGCGATACCACCGCCAGGAACTCGTCT
Organism: Haliangiales bacterium; assembly: GCA_038322185.1. Taxonomy (GTDB): domain Bacteria; phylum Myxococcota_A; class Polyangia; order Haliangiales; family Haliangiaceae; genus JABFXX01. The sequence goes on along the minus strand of JBBQFU010000281.1, from coordinate 9,561 downwards.
TTCGTGCGATTGGCGGCTTCGGCGAGCTCCCTGGCGTGTCGCTCTGACTCGAGCAACGCGTCGCGCTCTGCCTCTGCGGCTTTGCGTCGTCCGCGCTCGTCCGCGAGAGCGACCGCGCGCCGAACGGCCGACGGGAGCCGATCCATGCGATCTTTGAGGACGTAGTCCGTTGCACCGCGATGAAGCGTGTCGATCGCGAGGTCTTCGCCGATGGCACCCGAGACAAAGATGAAGGGGCGTTCTGAATCAGCGCTGCGGGCTGCCGTGAGCGCTTCGAGGCCATCGTACGCGGGCAGCTTGAAGTCCGAGAGCACGAGGGTCAGATCCGTATCGCCCACGTGCTGCAGATATTCGGCTCCGTTGCGCGCGCGAATAATCTCGACATGGCCGAACGCCGCTGACAGCCGCTCTTCGACGAGCTCGGCGTCTAGATCGTCATCCTCGAGATGGAGAATCTTGAGCGCCGGCATCAGGTCTGAGGGGGCGGCTGGTTGATGACCGCCCAGAACAATCCCAGCTCACAGATGGCGTTGACGAAGTCATGGAAGTCGACGGGCTTGACGACATACGCGTTGACCCCGAGATTGTAGCTTCTGACGATGTCCTGCTCCTTGCGCGACGACGTCAGCATCACGACGGGAATACGCCGAAACTGCTCGTCTGATCGGATCTGCTGCAGCACCTCGAGCCCGTCGATCTTCGGCAATTTGATGTCGAGCAAGACGACGACCGGTGAGCCACCTGCCCGCAGCTTGTACGGGCCGCGTTTGTAGAGGTAGTCGAGGGCCTCTTCGCCATCCCGAGCAACGACGACCTCGTTCGTCAGGTTGTGTTTCTCGAGGGCCCCGAGCGTCAGCTCGACGTCCTGCGCGCTGTCCTCGACGAGAAGGATGCGACCAGTGGCTTTCATGGTGTTGTCTCGGTGCGCGGAAGTGTGAAGAAGAACGCAGCGCCCTGGTCGGGCTGCCCCTCCGCCCAGATCTTGCCGCCGTGCCGGTTGACGATCCGTCTCGCGCTCGCGAGCCCGATGCCCGTGCCTTCGAAGTCGCTGTCGGCATGCAGCCGCTGGAACACGCCGAATAGCTTATGCGCGAACTCCATCTTGAAGCCAGCGCCGTTGTCTTTGACCCACACCAGGTCCTCGTGCGGCCGTCGTTCGGCTCCGATCTCGATCCGCGCCTCGTCACGCCGTCGGGTGTATTTGACGGCGTTTCCGATCAGGTTGCCGACAACGACTCGCAGCATCGTCGGGTCGGCGAAGACCTCAGGCAGGCCGTTCGTGGTCCAGGCGATCTTCCGGTCGACCGTTTCCGGCTCGAGCTCCCGTCGTAGCGAGTCGACCACCTCGCCAAGGGAGACGCGTCGCTTGGCGAGCTCGGAGCGTCCGAGCCGCGAGAATGCGAGAAGCCCGTCGACGAGACTTCCCATCTGCGTCGCGGCATTTTGGAGGGGGTCGACGTAGTGGAGTGATTTTGCATCGAGCGCGGTACCGGCATGCCTCCGCAGCAGGTCCGCAAAGCCGCTGATGTGACGAACGGGAGCCCGCAGATCATGCGAGACCGTGTACGAGAACGCTTCGAGCTCCTTGTTGGCCTCGGTGAGCGCTGCCGTGCGTTCCTCGACGCGACGCTCGAGGGTCGTGTTGAGGTCGCGGACCTCGCGATAGAGCATTGCATTCTCGAGTGCGGCACTCGCCCGTCGCGACAGGTCCTGCGCGAACGCCAGATCATTCGCGTCGAGCCTGCGCGAACCTTCGCCGACGAGCGTGATAGCGCCAAGCACGCGATCGTGCCCGAGCATGGGCACGATGATGTACGACTTCAACTTCAGCGCGCGCGCGAGTGCGAGGTGCTCGGGATCACGTGCTCCGGCGACCAAGAGCTCGTCGGGAATGTCGGAGATGAGCTCTGGTGTTCCGGTGCGTAGTACCGCTGGCACCCCGGTGGGCGCGTCGCTCGAGGTCGGGTATCGGCGTTCGAGCTCGTAGGCGAGCTTCACCTTCTCGGGATCCGGATGTTCGACGGCCAGTCGGCGGATCTTACCGTTCTCGAGCACATCGATCGCGCACCAGTCAGCAGCGGCCGGGACCATCGCCTTGGCGACGTTGGCGAGCGTGGTCTCGAAATCGATCGAGCGGCCCAGAATCTCGGATGCCATCGCGAGCCGCCGTTGCGCCTCGACCTCTCGTCGGCGTTCGGTCACATCGCGCGCGACCCCGACCAGCTCCGCAACCGCGCCGCGCTCGTCGAATAGCGGCGTCTTGACGGTATGAAAGTAGTGGACTTCGCCTGAAGGCGAGACGTTAGGTTCCTCGACACGCTCGAGCGGTTTGCGGTGTTCGAAGACGCTGCGATCGTCCTTGTTGTATTGCTGCGTGAAGTCGATCTGGTTGTAGGGAACATCGGTGATCCCGCTGAGCTCTGCCGCCGACTTGCCGTAATACCGGCATGTCGCGGCGTTCGCGTACGTGATCGCGAGCCGCTCGTTCTTGCAGAAGATCATGTCCTGTACCGAATCGAGGATCTGCGCATAGCGATGCTGTGTCACGCGGAGCTCGTCAAGCGCGCTGATCTCGGCCGTGATGTCTCGAACCGAGCCCGCCATCCTGAGCGGCGCTCCTTCGGGATTCCATTCCGCCTGTCCCGCGGTCGTGAACCAGCGGTACGCTCCGGCCTCGTTGCGCAGTCGAAAGCGGTCGACCCTGTAAGGCACACGTGATTCGAGGTGCGCCTTCAACGCCGCCGCGAGCTGTGGTTGATCGTCTGGGTGCACGCGTTGGAACCAGGCGTCGAAGGTCCCTTCCCATCCTTCACGGCTGACACCGAGCGACGCGAGCAAGGAGTCATTCCATTCCACCGTGTTGCTTGTGACATCCCAGAACCAGATGCCCTCCTGGGTTGCCTCGTTCACCAGCCGCATGCGGTGCGCAAGCGTCGTTACCTCGGCCTCGCGCGCGTTGAGCCGCTGAAACAGCTGTGAATTGTCCATCGCGGCACCAGCGAGCGCTGCAATCGCAACGACCGCACGTTCCTCACGGTCGCCGAACACGGCGGGCTCCCCGTGGCCGAAAAACAATCCGCCTAGCACCTCACCTGTCATCGATCGAACGGGCGCGGCCAGGTAACTGACAACGGGCAGATGCCCGGTGGGCATACCAGCGTGCGGTGCATTCTTTCCGTACCGAGGGTCCTGTCGGATGTCATTGGACCGAACCACGCCTTCGCCCGCGAATGTCGGCCCGAACACGGCCGTATTGCGTGGCATCCCGAAGCGCTCGAATGCTTCGCGTGGCGCACCGGACAGCGTGTACAGCATGTAGCGACCGCCGCGGTTGTCAGTGACGTTGTAGAAGTACGCACCGAACTGCGCACCGACCAAGGCGGTGGCTTCATCCGTCAGTCGCTGCATCAAGCGATCGCCGTCGAGCTCCGATGCCAGCAGCGGTGCGATTCGGCTGATGCGCTCGAGGAGCGCGCGTTCTCGAACCAGTGCTTCCTGGACGTCTTCAATCGTCTGCATCGGGCCAGCCGGTGGCTGTGCGAACCGTGCGCCAACGAGACAGTTGCTGAGGACCCGTAGGGAACACTGCACTGGAAATTCAAAACGTGCGCTCGCGCACGGGTGTGGCAGGAGCGCGCGGCAATCAGGCAGCGGCCGTCATCTGTTTGATCGAGCGCGTGACCGGCGTGTCGGGCCAGCGCGCGACCGCCTCGGTAGTGACCGGGCGCGACAGCGGGTGATCGAGCAGGAAGCTGACGAACCTTTCGAGCGCGACGATATGCGTCTCGTGCAGCGGCCGTAGCGGGATGCGTGCGAGGAGGCCCACGATCGCCTCGATGCCCAGTGCCACCAACGCGAGCTCGACCTCGAGCGGAATGCGGCCACCGGTCGACAGCAGCAGCGCACGGATCAGAAGCTCGTCGCGGGTCTCGGCGTCGAGCGGCGGTACGTAATGGCCGTAGTGCGCGAGCAACTCGACGAGCTGAATCCCAGCCTCGTCGTCGAGCGTCGGCTCCACGCAATCGAGTAGCGCGGTGGTCGGCGCGAACAACGTGTATGGAACCCCATGCCGCAAAGCCTCGTGCGCCTCGCGCAGCGTGACCGGCTGCGCGTCCTCGGTGATGAACAGGATCGTGTCGAGACCGCTGCTCACCAGGGTTCACGCTGCCAGCTGCGGATCCACAGGTCAGGGTTCACGCCCTTGAGCCCCTTGTTCTGCTTCTTGAACAGGAGGAAGCCCTTGTCCTCGCCCAGGCGCTTCACCGCGGCCTTGAGGCTCTGCTCGTCCTCGGACGCGCTCAGCATCGAGTCCGACGGACCGATCCGCTCGCGCCACTTGCTGACCCAGGACGTCTGCGTCTGGAGCTGCGGCTGGCCCGACCCAATGCCATCCCAGTAATCGACGACGAACCGGCGACCATCAGGGAGCACGACGCGTGTCGCGCGGTGGTTCGCCTCGTAGATCGAGTCGAGGTAGTCCTTGACGTGACGCTTGTGCGCCGATGACTTCTCCTCGACGAAGATGTCGTCGATGAACGCACCCGGGAAGAACTGATCGACGCACGGCTTGATCCAGTTACGGCCCCACTCGCCGTACTCACCGCAGCGACCGCCGCGCGACTTGTCGAGGAACGGATTGACCGCGGCGCCCGCCGCGAGCACGTGCCGGACAAAGCCGTAGTTCTTGACGTAGTAGCCGTCGGCGATCCGATCACGCGTGCTCTGCTCGAAGCAGCGCGCAAACTCGCCGATCCGATCGCGCGCGCTGCCGCCGTAGATGCTGCCGCCATACGAGGTGCCGCCGAGGCCCGGGAACAGATCGGCCGGACAGCGACCCTTCGTGCCGCCGGCAGCGCAGCGCTTGCACTGGCCGAGGCGGATCGCCGCGGACGTGCTGTCTGCATCGATCTTCGGATCGTTGGGCGCGAAGAATCCGTCGAGCTTCTTGCACTCGGCCGACTCCCAGCACTGGTTGCCGCTCGACCACTCGCAGCTCCGCATGCAGACGTTGCGGCAGCTGGTCCAGATGTTCGCCTGCGCCTCGGCCGATGGCGGCGGTGCGGCCGGGGACAGCACGAACGCGAGCGCACCGAGCACGGCGAGCGCGATGAGTGTCTTGATTCTCACCGGCGCCCCTTTCGCTTCTTGGTGACCTTCACTGTCTTGCCCACGACGGAGAACGTGGCGTCGCCGGCGAACACCCCGGTGGGCTCCCAGCTGTCGTGCACGCGGTTGTAGACGTGCCACTGCCGCGACACCGGCTCGAGGAAGAAATGAAACTTCCCGAGCACGAGGATGAAGTCACTCATGCTCACGTAAAGCGCGCGGTAGTCCGACGGCGACGCAATGTTGGCGATCCGCGCCGCGAACAGCTTCTCGATCTCGGGCTGCTTCTTCGACTTCGCCGGCAACAGATCGCCGAGCCGGCCCGTCGCGGGCATCGTCACCGGCGTGTCACCACGCGGCGTGCCGCCGATCTGGATCGTCTCGCACAGCCCCGCGGTCGCTTGCTGCGGCGTGCCCGAGAACCGCGTCACGATGATCGTCTTGGTGCGCGAGCCGGTGTCGAAGATCGCGCCGTCGAGCGTGACCGTGTAGCCGATCGCGAGCGTGTGCACCGGCGGATACGGCGTGCGCAGGCTCGCGATGCGCACGCAGAGCCGATCGCCTTTGAGATCGTAGGACCCGGCCCACTGGGCGTTGGGTTTGCCCGTTCGCTTCGGATCGTCGTCCAAGCTCGGGTTCGGCAGCTTCGCGTTCCAGTACACGTCGCTGCCGTCGGTGTCGTCGTGGCCATACGGCTCGATCGAGGCGATCCTCGCGGTCACCGGCGACTGCACCAGCGGCGTCTCGGGCGGCGCCTGCTGCGACCCACGCACGGTGATCTTCATCTCGACATCCGCCTCGACCACGAACGGCGCGATCGTGAGGTTGGACCCGAGCTGTTTGATCTCCGGCACGTCGGAGTTGAAGACCTCCTGCCCGTCGAGATAGCCGATCACCTTGGTACCATCGACCTTGATCGCGAGCTCGTACCAGTCGTTGAGCTTGATGTCCTTGCCGGCCTTCTTGCTTGCGCCGCTGTAGTGGTTCTCGTTGCCGAGCCAGCCACCGACGCCCGCGGTGTCCTCGCGCTCCGACAGCTCGATCCGCAGATGGCGCTGCACCTGGTTCGTCGCGTTGGTGTCGATGATCGCGATCCCGGCACCACCGTAGTCGACACGGTTGACGAACCGGACCTGCGCGATCACCGTGACCGGCGCGGCCAGGCTGATCGGGTCGCCCATCACCCAGAACGAGTAGCCCGCGTCATTGGGAATCGCACCGAGCAGCGTCCCGCGCGCGTCATCCGACGACCACACCCCGGCGGTGGTCCGGGTATGAACCTCGCCCGCGTATCCCCCCGTCGTTGCACACAGCAGGAGCGCCAGGCTCCCCACGAACCGCATGCTGGCGATTGTAAGCGACGGATTGGAGACTACGAGTGCTGCGATCGGCAACGCGATCGATCCGGCGCCCCGCTAACCCAGCAAGATCACATGGCCGTTTTGGCCTGAAATCCGGCAAAGCACGTGCAACGCTGGGGACCGTGAAGCTCGTCGGCGTTTCCCTGCTTCCGCTCCTGCTTGGCTGCCCCGCGTCCCCGAATGTCTCGCTGGGGGATGACACCGAGTGCACCGGCGAGGACTGCGAGGTACCGGCCGACTCCTGCACGCCGAACCGCACGGTCGGGTCGTTCGCATTCTGCGCGGTCACCACGGCCGATTCGTACGTCGTGGTCGCGGCCTACAAGGGCGCCGGCACGATCGACCTCGCGGCCAGCGAGATCCGTCTCAACGGCGCGCCGGTTGATGTCGCGAGCTCGTTCGATGACCGCACCCAGACCTTCACGATTCGCGCGGGTTCGGTCGAGCCGTCGAAGTACAGCTACCTGTTCCGCATGAAGACGAACACCGGCGCCGACGTGCGGCCGCTGTTCGTGCCGATGTGGATTGGTGACGGCGACAACTACGCCGGCTTCACCTGGCAGGACTCGATCCTCTACCAGATCTTCACCGATCGCTTCTTCGACGGCAATCCGAGCAACAACCTCAACAACGCGCAGGGCGACCTCGCACGCGTCGACGATGTGCGCAGCCGCTGGCAGGGCGGCGACATCGCGGGCATCACGGCGAAGCTCAAGGCGGGCTACTTCGAGGCGATGGGCGTCAACACGCTGTGGATCAGCTCGCCGATGCTCAACTCGCACAACTCGAACCCGGGCGTCGATCCCGCGGACACCCGCCGCTTCGCGAGCTACCACGCATATCACCCGGTCGTGACCGGCTACACGCACCTCGATCACATGGGCTACGACAACCCCATCGAGCCGGCGTTCGGCACGCCCGAGGAGCTGCACGAGCTCGTCAACGAAGCACACGCGCGAGGCGTTCGCGTGATTCCCGACTTCGTCACGAACCACACGCACCGCGAGGCCAAGCTGTTCGAGCAGCACCCCGAGTGGTTCTTCGGCTACGAGGCCTGCCACAACAACTGGGACGCCGGCCGCATCAACTGCTGGTTCACGTCGGACATGCCCGACGTCAACTACGGCGGCCACCCCGAGGTCGTCACCAAGGTCGTCGATCACGCGCTGTGGATGATCCAGGAGTTCAACTTCGACGGCTTCCGTGCCGACGCGCTCAAGCACATGGACGACGTGTTCGTGCGTGCGCTACGCAAGGCAGTCGTCGAGGAGATCGAGACCACCGTCAACGATCACGACATGGCGCTCGAGCCGACCGTGTTCTACATGGTCGGCGAGTCGCTCGGCGGCTGGGCTCGCTACCACGTCCGCAAGGACATGGTGCAGGGCCAGGTCGACGAGGAGTTCTACAACAAGACCAAGGGCGCGCTGCTCACGTTCAACATCAGCGTGCGCGAGCTCGCGGACTTCGCGATCTACAACGACACCGCGTACACCAGGCCGCAGGAGTCGTTCGGCCAGATGGCCGGCTACCCGGGCGCGGTCATGGGGAACTTCTTCGGCAAACACGACCATGTTCGCGCGCTGACCGAGGCGTACTACCACGGTGGATGACACGAGCGCCTTCGCCTCGCCCAGACGTTTCTGTTCACCTCGCCGCTCAACATCCCGATGCTCTACCAGGGCGATGACATCGGCACCGTCGGCGGCATCGATCCCGACAACCGGCCCATGCACCGCTTCAGCGGGCTCTCGCTCGAGGAGCAGCGCTCGTTCGACAACGCGAAGAAGGCCGGCATGCTGCGCGCGCAGCACCCGGCGCTCCGCCGTGGCACGCGCACCAACGTTGTCGTCGAGGACTGGTTCTGGATCTACAAGGTCAGTGACGGCACCGAGGATGTGTACGTCGCGATCAACCGCGACAACACGAAGTCGTGGTCGCCGCCCGCGGGCTACGTCGACGGCCTGGGCAACTGCTTCGGCGGGACGATTCCCGTGCTGACGTCCTGCATCTTCGTCAAGCAGTAGGGTCAGACACAAATAGCACCACTAGCGTCGAGCGGAGCTAGTGGTGCTATTTGTGTCTGACCCTAATCCGCTAATCCCTGCGCTCGCAGCTGTGCGAGCGCGGGCTCGAGCCGAGCACCCGACACGAGCAGCGGTGCCGCGAGATCGCCGTGCGCATCGAGTCGTGCGCGTACCGTGCGCAGCGTGAAGTCATGCCGCAGGTCGTGCGCAACGGTCAGCTCGTCCCAGCGCAGCGGCGTCGAGATCGTGGCGCCATCGGTCGCGCGCAGCGAGTAGGGCATCACGAGAGTCTTGGCGAGGAACTGCTTGTGATCGACGAGCAGCCGGCCGAGCCGCTTCTCCTTCTCGAGCTCGATCGTGGTCTTTGCCGGTAGCAAGCGCAGCAGCAGCGTTGCGACCGCACGGCCGAGTGCCTCGGCTTGCGCGAACGTGTGGCCCGGCGCGAGCGGCACGAGGATGTGCAAGCCGCGCTGGCCGCTGGTCTTGAGCACGCTCGGCAGCTCGAGCAGCTCGAGGATGCGGCGCACCGCGACCGCGATCTCGACGAGGTCCGCCCACGTGGTGGACTCGCTCGGATCGAGATCGATGATCGCGAAGTCGGGCTCGGCGACAGAGGCGAGCCGACTCGCAAAGCCGTAGTAGGTGAGCCCGGCCTGGTTGACCATCCACAGCAGCGCGTCGGTGTTCTCGATCACGATGCGGCGTACACCCTCGACCCACGCGGCGCGCAGATAGTCCGGCGCGCGCGGCGGTACGCGGTGCTGGTACCAGTCGAACTCGTCGATGCCGTCGGGATAGCGATGCGTCACGACCGGGCGATCGAGCATGTGCGGCAGCAGCATCGGCGCCACGTCGCGGTAGTAGCCGACGATGTCGCGCTTGCAGATGCCATCGCGCGGGTAGAGCACCTTGTCCGCGTTCGACAGCGGCGGCGGCGGTGACAGCGAGCGGCGCCAGTCGATTGTCCTTCGCTCGGCATTCGCCCCGCTGCGCGCGGCCGACGGATACGCGCACCACGGCGCGTAATAGTCCCCCTCGGTGGCGGGCGCGACCACGCCCCGCAGGCC
>JBBQFU010000280.1:0-11506 GCA_038322185.1 Haliangiales bacterium | reverse complement strand
TTCACGCGCCTTGGCGCTCTCTGCTTCGCGTGCACGCTTCGCGCGGGCTTTGGCCAGATCGTCGGTGTCGTCGCTCTTGGGGTGCTTGGCTTTCTTGTCGTCCTCGTCGTCGGCCTTTGTGGGCTCGTCGTCGTCCTTTGTCTTTGCCTTCTCGGGCTTTGCCTTCGCGGCGGGCTTCGCCGGTGCGGGCGCGGCGGGCTCGTCGCTCCCCGATGCGATGCCGAAGGCGGCGAACCCGGGTGGGTCGCGGTCCTCGGACAGGGCGCCCGGCGGGTCGGGATCGAACCCGCCGGTCACGGCAATGGCGGCGAGCGTGGTCGCGACGCGGCGCAGTGTGGATTCGGTCGGCGCGTTGCCAGCGTCCTCGAGCATCGTCTTGGCGCGGGCGCGCAGCTTGGCGATCGCGTCGCGATGGGCGCCGCTCGCCTTGAGATCGCCTTTGCGTAGGCGCTCGGCGGTCGCGAGCAGGTCCTCGAAGGCGTCGCGTGCGTGCCAGTAGAGCTGGTTGACGACCCACACCGAGATCGTCGGGCGCTTGCGCGCGAGCACCTGCTTGGCGCCCGCGGCATCGCCTGCTGCCTTGAGCTCGCCGGCGATCCGCTTCCGTTCGTCGACGAACTGCGGCAGGGGAACCTGCGCGAGCTCGGCAACCGCGTCCTCGAAACCAGCCACGGCTCATCCTAACTCCACGCCATGGCGGCGTCGCGCTGCCAGGCCAGAGTAGCGATCGGCTCAGCCCGCGTTCCGCATCGACCGGTCGCCGAGCTTCTCGCGGATCGCCGCGATGAATGCCGGCAGGTCCTCCGGCTTGCGCGACGTGATCAGCTTGCCGTCGACGACGACTTCCTTGTCGACCCACTTCGCGCCTGCGTTGAGCAGGTCCGTGCGGACCGAAGGCCACGACGTGAGCTGCTTGTCCTCGACCGCATCTGCTTCGATGAGCAGCTGCGGGCCGTGACACACGGCAGCGATCACCTTGCCCGCGCGTGCCATCACACCCACGAAGCGAACCATCTGCTTGTCCATGCGCAGATGGTCGGGCGAGTAGCCACCGGGGATCACGAGCGCGTCGTACGACGCCGGATCCTTGTCGGCAACTGCAGCCTCGATGGTGAACTCCTCCTTGCCCTGCTTACCCTTGAGGGTCTGGCCGGCCTTCACGCCGAGAACGTCGACCTCGTGACCCGCTTCGCGCAGCTCGTTGTACGGCTTCGCGAACTCGCTGTCTTCGAAGTCTTCACCGAGAACAATCGCGATGCGTGCCATGGATTCCTCACACCAAAAGTCGCCGAGGGCGTGTGCGCCACGGTGCCCGGCGACATGGGCGCAATGGCGCGCGCACACTCACGCAAGCGCGTTGCGTACGCGAATCGTCACGAACACGGCACCGGCAGCCGCGGCTAGCGCAAGCGCTGCCTTCGCGAGTCGAGCCGCCACGTGGCTGGGCTCGAAGGCCTGTGCGACCGGCTCGCATTCGCGGGCCGACTGCACACTCGCCGCAGCGACACCACCGCCCCATGCGGGCGGATCGCTCGCCGGGAACGACTCCAGGCTCGCCTCGTCGACGGCGTCCCAGTGTTTCACCATGCGACCGGTGACTTGCTCGTCGTCGTCGTCGAACGCTCGCGCTGCGGACATGTCCTGCGCCGGAACGTCCTTGGGCTCCTCCCACTCGATGACGAGCGAGAAGTAATCAGGGCCGTGCAGACCCGGTCCTTCATCATGATCGCGCTGCATGTCTCCAGGTACAGCAACCGACATGCCGACACTCGCAAGCTGTTGACTCTCGCCGGGAACCACGCATCCTCGTGCGAGGATGTCTGAGCAGAAGCCGATGCGCACCGCGCCCCATGCGCACCAGGCGCCAACCGCGCCTCGGCTCGTCGCTGAACCACGCGCTCGGCGCACGCTTACGCGCTCGCCACGGCAATTCCGCTGCGCGGTGCGCGCTCGTCGGGCGACGCTGCGCCCGCATGACGACCGGCATCTCGCGCGTGGGGCGCATCGTGCGAAACTCGTCTTTGCGATGTTCGGGATCGTCATGAATCGGGCTCTCACATGAGCGATGGTGACGCCGAGGCTCCGCGTGCAGCGCGCCCACGCTTGCCACTGATCGCGCTTGGCTGCGCAGTGCTCGCAGTCGCGGTCTCGATCATCGCTGCGATCGTCGCGCTCAAGCGCGATGACAAGTCACCGGTCGCTGCCGCGCCCGCGGCTGCCCTGATCGACCAGCGGGTCGCCGCCTCCGATGTCCTCAAGCTGCGCGACCACATCGAAGTTGTCGTCGAGGCCGGCCTGCCACGTGGAGTGCGTGTGACCGATCCCGCGCTCGCGGCTGCGCTCGGTCTGCGTGAAGACGACATGATCACGGCGGTGTCGGGTCGTTCGATCACTCGAGAGGCCGACATCGTGGATGTCACGTTCCGTGCGGGCTCGCGCGCCACCACACTCTATGTCGAGGTCGATCGGAGCTCGACGCGCACGCTCATGCGCTGGCTGCTCGATGGCAACCTCCTCGATGCGAGTCGCGATCATCTCGCAGCCGCACGTGCGAAGGCCGCGGCCGCAGCCCCCTCACTGGGCGGTGGCGGCATCGGAACGAGCCCGGGCTCCGGCTCGGGCGCCGATCCAGGCGCTCTCGATCCGTACGTCGACTCGATCGTCCAGATCGATGCGACCCACAGCCGCGTGTCGCGCGCGACGCTCGACAACTTGCTCGCCAACGCAACGGTGCTCTCGCGTGGCTGCCGCGTGGTACCAGCGGTCAAGAGCGGCAAGCCCGATGGCTACAAGCTGTTCGCGATCCGGCCGAGCTCGGTGTTCGCGCGACTCGGCTTTGACAACGGCGACACCGTTCACTCGATCAACGGCGCAGCTCTCGCCGATGTTGACGACCTGGTCTCGCTGCTCGTCGATGCCAAGAAGAAGGTCACGAGCTTCCAGTTCGACCTCACCCGGCGCGGCCAGCCGGTCGAGATCCACGTCGAGATCACGAGGTAATCACTCCACTCCCGCACCGGGATCGGATCGCCGCTGGACGCGACGTCATACCCATTTGATACTGAACGGGTGTTCAAATGAGTGACGACCTCGAGCGCTTTCTCGCGAACGCACGCGGCACGGCAGCGACAGCAAAGATCCTGTCGCTCGACGAGCTGCGCGTGCGGCGAGGAGCCGAGCATTCCGATGCCGCGTGGGGTCTCGCGGCGCTGCGTGGTCGCCTGGTCGAGCTGTCCGCGCGTGGTGCCACCGCCACGCTGACTGCGGCGATCGAGATCGTCGCCGAAGCTCAAACGCAATCGGAGCCGGTCGCGTGGTTCACGCTCGCCAATGGATCGTTCTATCCACCGGATGTCGCCGAGAGTGGAATCGATCTCGCCGCGCTCGTGGTCGTTCGTGCATCCGATGTAACCGCGCTGGCGCGTGCAGCCGAGCGTTGCCTGCGCTCGGGGGCGTTCGGTCTGGTCGTGCTCGATCTCGGTAGTGCGGGCGATCTGTCGATGCAGATCCAGGGGCGTCTGGTCACGCTCGCGCAGACGCATGATGCGGCGGTCGTGTGTCTCACGGACAAGACCGAGGAGACGGCGTCGATCGGATCGCTGGTCTCGCTGCGTGCGGAGGCGCTACGCGTGCATGCGCCGCCCTCGACATCGAAGCGCATCGGCCCGGACACGGTGCGCGAGCCGCCGTTCGAGGTGAACATGCGCGTGCTCAAGGACAAGCGGCGCGGTCCTGGGTTCACGCACACGCTCAAGCGTCGCGGCCCGGCGGGTCTGCTCTAGCAGGTGGTGGGCGAGGGTCGCGGCCCGGCCACGGCGTGTGCCCAAGATGGAACGCCAAGACGCCATGCTCGAAGAGAGATCGCCAGAGAGTTTTTACAATCCTTGGCGCGCTCTCTCCGAGCTTCCGCGTCAGCGTGTGATGCGCGGCTTACGCGGCACGGACGGCGGGCCGAGCTGCGGTTCGTCCTCCGGATATACGTGACTCACCGCATTGAGCTCGATCGCCTCGGCCGCGCCGCGCCGCTTTGCACGCTCGACCAGGTCAAAGGGCTCGAGCGTGGCGAGTCCATCCCCGATGGTCCCGAGCGGAGCGGGGATGCGCCGCTCGTAATCGATCCACACACGCTCGTCCTTGCGGCAGTCGTAGCGCCGGCAGGTGGCCGGTCGTTGCGCGTGCACGGTACAGCCGTGGCTCGTCGGATCGTTGTGTACGCAAAACCCATCACTCGCGCGCTGCCGGATCACGTAGGGCTGGCCGTAGTCCCAGCGGATCACGCCTTCGTCGAGATCAGCGGTCGAGAGCGGGAACTCCATCTGGCAGCACCGCGCCCCGCAGAGCGGGATCAGCTCCTCGCACGGCGGCGACGAGCTCTCGACCTCGTACTTGTCCTCGAGTGACGTATCCATCCACACGCGGCCACGCGCACGCGAGTCGGCAGCCTGGATGCGCTCGAGGACCTGCGGCAGCGAGCGCTGGATGCCGGCCTGCAGAGGCTCGGAGTTTTGCTCTGTGACCGGCGCATCGAAGCGACGCTGCAACGCTTCGGTAAGTGCGACGACCTGAGCAGCGAGGTGCAGAACTAGCGCGCGTGCATCGAGATCGCTGAGGTGGAGATAACGCACAGCACGCTCGAAGTCTTCGCGTGTGATCGGTGCCTCGATCGCGAGCGTCCCGAAAGTCTTTCGCTCGTCACTCATCCCCGCGCACAGCATCGCCCGTTTGGCGTAACCATGACAATCCTGTCGGGATTTACGGGGTTTTTCACAGTAGTGGTGAGTCAGCGCAGGTAGTTATGCGGGCACGCCGATTGCTGCGTAGCGAGCCAAATGCGTCTTTGGCTGATGGCCCTGGTTGTCGCAGGGTGCGGTGGAGTTGACCGCGATATCGAGGATCAGATCACAATCGAGCAAGGCGTCTACGGCCTGCTGATCTCGGGGTGCGATACCGCTGGCTGCAACGATCAGCCAGCTGCGAACAAAGAAGTCGTGGTGTACGTCCCCGGCTACGCAGATCAGCGCGTGACGAGCGACGGCGATGGTGTCTACGAAGTTGTCCTGCCCGCCGGCGACTACACGCTGTGCACGTCGAGCTGCACGCCCGTCACCGTGCCGACCGGCATCATTCGCTATGACTGGACCAGCGGCCCCGGCGGCGGCCACTGGACTCCGTAGCGCGTAGCTGCCTTCAAAGCAGCTACTCGACCGCGCCCTGACAGAACCAACGCCGGCGATTGCGGTCGTAGTAGACCCACAGGCAATCACCGCGGCGCAGCTCCGCGAAGTGATACTCGCGATGGAGCCCCGGGTTCGAGCTGCATCCCTGCCACCAGCCGCCCGACACCACGTAGGGACCGAGGATTCGCACGACCGCACCGTGCTCGAGCCCCGAGAGCAGCCAGCCGTCATCGCGAACCTGGCGCACCTGCGGCGGCAGCATCTGCGGCCGCGCGAACATGCGCCGCACGAGCGGACGCACGCGCACTGGCTTCGGTGCGGCGGGCACCACGTTCGACAGCCGCTCCCAACCAAAGCTCGCCTCGGGCAAGTGCCCCTCGCGCAGCACCGCGCGCACGACCGCATCGTCGCCGAGCTCGGCACGCACGTGCGCGAGCGCTTCGTTGGCGGCGCGCAGATCGCGACGCGGCTTGGCCGCAAACATCGCGAGCTGCTCGCGCGTGGCTTCGACATCGTCGGCCCACACACGCGCCTCGTGAACGGGCGCAGGCGGCGGCGATCCGGTGAGCCGCAGATGGACGAGCCGCGTGAGCGAGCGACCGTCGAGGGTGGGTGCTGCGGGCTTGATGCACTCGGCACGCAGCTCGGTCTTACCAACGGCATGACGCAGCGTGAGCTCGACATGCAACCCAGTCAGCGCACGGCCGCGCGCGGCGAGCCGATCGAGCAAGCGATCGATCGCGGGCTTGAGAAAGAAGATGAGCCGCTCGACATCGTGCTCGTCGTCGTCGAGGAGAATCCGCTCGTCGGGCGCCTCCGGTGGTGCCATCGGTACGAGCGGATCCCAGCGTTCACCCGCCGCGAGCTGGTAGAGCCGGTGGGCCTCGCGACCGAAGCGCTCGAGGATACCGCCGCCGGGCAGGCGCACCATCTGACCGAGCGTGGTGACGCCGAGCCTCGCGAGTGAATCGCGCAGCTTCGGTTCGACGTCGAGACGCGCGAGCGGGACGGCACTCGCCGCGGTGCGCTCGTCGCTATCGCTGCGCAGCACGGTGACGCCGGTGCGAGTCGCGCGCGCGATCGCGTAGCTCGCGAAGCGCGAGAACCCGACGACGACCGCACCCGAGAATCCGAGGTTCGTGATCGTGCGCTGGATCGCCATGCCCCACGCCTGGCCACGCGCGCTCGGCAGAGCGACCTGATCGCCCCGCGATCGCAGTGCGGCATCGGGCAACGCAGGGTGAAGCACGCCACCACGCTGCGGCGTCTGCGCGTTCGCTTGCAGCTCGGGAAAGATCCGCTCGAGGCCCTCACCATCGAGCCAGAACGTGCCGGGCTCGCCGGGCTCCACGCGTGGTGACAGCACGTGCAGCGCGGCACGCAGCTCGACGATCGCAGCCTCGATCCACTCGGCCGGCACCACGCGTGCGCGAAGCCCGCGATGCAAGCTGAGCGCGTGCGCGTAGCGCTGTCCCGGCAACACCCCGGTTGAACGCGCTCGCTCGCATGCCCACAGCACCGTGCCTTGTGGTCGGTCCTCATCGATCACGACGACCGCCTGTGCTCGCAGCTCAGGCTCCTTGCGCCACACGAGCTGCAGCGGAAGGGCAGGGAGATCGAGGCACGCGACCTTCACTGTACGAGTGTTCAGCTAAGTCGTAAGTCATGTCAAGCAAACGAGTAATGGGCCCCGAATCCCGCTCGTTTACATCCAGCGCGGGTCACTTCAACGTGCACGCGAAGTCGCCGAACGCGATGTACGGCCGGCGGCACACAACACCGACCGGACCGCCCTTGTCGAACGTGAAGGCGTACTGCTTGTCGATCACGCGACTCGTTCCCTCGGCTCGCGTCCGCGTGCACTCACTGCCGCAGCCGAGCTTGTCACGCGCGAGCTTCTCGGCCTTCGCGATGACATCCCCGTCGGGCGACACCACGTTGGCGTAGACCATCCACGCGACCAGCGCGAACACGACGGCGCCGAGGCCTCCAAGGATGCGTTTCACGCTCGCGAGCATCGCACGACGTCCGCACTTCGCGTCGAATCCGCGCGACCTACCGCTCAGGCGACGCGTTCGCGGCGCAGACGCTCGATCTCGGTCGGCGCAGGATGCACGAGCACGGTTCCGGTCTCACCGTCGACGGCGAGCAGGTCACCTGCGCGGGCCCAGCCGAACAGGCCCGACACGCCGGTCACCAGAGGCAGCCGCGCCGCGTGCGCGATCGCGATCGCCGTCGGAGTCGCGACATCGGCCGTGACGAGCGCCGAGGCACCGCGGGCCACTGCCGCGACGGTCATCACGGCGCCCACGCGATCGGCGATCCAGACCGAGCCGGTCCGCGCCGAGCTGCGCGCATCTGCGGTCATCCCGATCAGCGCGCACATCTCCTCGATCTCGAACACGCGATCGTCTCCGGAGCCGAGGCGAACACTCGCGCGCACGTAGTCCTTGGCGACCGCGCGCAGCCCACTCGGCTCCCCGGCCGCGGCGATCAGACGCTCGCGAAGGCGCTGGTCGCACAGCGAGAGCGTGAAGCGGTCGAGGACCGTGCCAATCTCGTCATTGTCACTGTTACCGAGCTTCTTGAGCGCGCGGCCGAGGTCGTCGCGCAGCCGCGCGAGGATCCGATCGAGCTCGGTGGCGCAGCGCAAAACGTTGGATGCACCGTTCGCATCGGCGGAGGCAGCACGCAGTGCATCGGCGACCGCGGTCGTGGTCGGCACGATACCGGCGCGGCCGAGCACCACGCCGCCGCCGTGGGCGGTGCCGGACAGGCGCGCCGAGCGTACGGCCGTGGCACGGCGGCGCTCGATGGCGAGCCCGATCGGTGCACCGAGCGCGGTGGCGAGGGTGACCTCGTCGGTGGCGAACGGCTTGGTGCGGCGCTGCATCACGAGCACGCCGACCACGGCACCGCCGCTGATGAGCGGCACGCCCGCGTAGACCGGGAACTGCTCCTCGCCGAGACCGGGCACGTGCTTGTACGCAGCCTCGGTCGCGGCCTGCGCGGCGGACACCGGACGCATGCACTCGGCGACCAGGCCCGTGAGGCCCTCGCCGACGGCGAGCACAGTCGTTCCGATCGCGGATTCGGGGAAGCCGTGGTTACCGCGC
Source organism: Haliangiales bacterium (assembly GCA_038322185.1). GTDB lineage: Bacteria > Myxococcota_A > Polyangia > Haliangiales > Haliangiaceae > JABFXX01. Next base: position 3,213 of record JBBQFU010000280.1, on the reverse strand, counting down.
ATGACGAGACGGTCGTCCTCGACGACGTAGACACTCGCGATCTCGACGCCCGTGATCGCGGCGATCTCGTCGGACATCGCGGTCAGCATCGACTCGAGCGGGCCGTCGTGGCTCGCTAGCTCGATGAGGCGCATGATCCCGTCGACGCCGCGGTCACCGCGGTGGTGCACGTGGATGATCGAGCCAGGTCTGGTCACCTCTTCAACCTGACATGCGCCATGTTTCCGGCGCATTTCGTTGCCGCTAACTTCTCTTGCGTGACCGGGAGTTGCGCCATCGCGGTGAGCGCCGCCGCCACGGTGAGGAGCCCGCTCTCGCAGCGCTGCTCGGCCGACCGTCGGCAGGCGATGTGGAGCTCGTGCGCGCTATGCTCGCGTCGTGGCCGTTGTCGTCGTCGGATCGCTGGTGCTGCTCGTCGTCGTGATCGTCGGCTGGTACTTCTCGCACGACGCGAAGGTTCGCCGCGAGCTGCGCAACGCGCCGGTCCGCAAGATCGCCCAGCTCGACGACGATCAGGTCGGCCGCATCGTCGGCGCGGCTCGCACGCACACCGACGGTACGTTGACCGCACCGCTCACCGGACGCCCGTGCCTCTATTACATCGCGCGCGTCGACGTGCAGAGGACCACCGGCGAGACCACGACGTGGCGCCTGCTGTTCAAGGAGGAGCGTGGTGTGCCGTTCGTCGTCGTGGACGATACGGGCCGCGCGATCATCGATCCGTTCGGCGCCAAGATCTCACTCCAGACCGACGCGAAGACGAAGTCGGGCATGCTCGGCGATCCGAGCGCCCGCGAGAAGGAGTTCCTCGCGCGCCACGGCGAGAGCGCGACCGGCCTGCTGTTCAATCGCGCATTGCGCTACAGCGAGGCGATCATCGAGGAGCACGAGACGATCGCGGTGCTCGGCGCGGGAACCCGCGAGCCCGATCCCGACGCGGCGCCTACCGATGCCTATCGGGGCGATCAGCCGACCCTGCTCCGCCTGACGAGCTCGGCGCGCTACCCGCTCGTGATCAGCGACGCCTCGGATACCACCCGCGACAGCTGATCACGAGACCCGCTATGCTGGGTTCGTGGGGGCGATCATCCTGCTCGTCGGACTCCTCGGGGTCGTGGTGGCAGTCAACGCCTTCTCAGCCGATGCGAACGCACGCCGCGAGCTACGCAAGGCGCCCAAGCGCAAGATCGCTGAGCTCCGCGACGGCGAGGTCGCGCGCCTCATCGGTACGGTCAGCTCACACGTTCCACCGCTCGCTGCACCGCTGACCGGGCGGCCTTGCGTCTATTACATCGCGCGCCTCCAGACCCAGAGCGGCGCTAAGCGCTCCTGGCAGACGGTGATCACCGAGGAGCGTGGCGTTCCGTTCATCATCACCGATGACAGCGGCCGCGCGATCATCGATCCCGAAGGCGCGCGCGTATCGCTCGTGACCGATCGGTACACGCGCAACGGCACGCTCGAGGTCAACGACGGCTTGCTGACCGCGTTCCTCGCGCGCCATGTGAAGTCCGGTGTGTTGGTGCCGCCGTACCGTTACGAGGAGGCCGCGATCGAGGAGAACGAGCTCGTCGCGGTGCTCGGCTCCGGCGTCCGCGAACCCGATCCGACCGCCACGCCGACCGCGGCGTATCGCGGCGAGTCGCCGACCGTGCTGCGTCTGGCGGGATCGCGGCGTCACCCGCTCGTGATCAGCGACTCCCGCGAGGGGACCCACTACTAAGATCCAACCGATTGGATTGACAAGTGTTCTGCTGTGGCTGAACACTTGTATAGTCCATGGCCGAGTACGCGCCGCTCTGGTGCAAATCGAACTTCTCGTTCCTCGAGGGTGCCAGTCATCCCGAGGAGCTGGTCGAGGAGGCGCACCGGCTCGGCATGCGATCGATCGCGATCACCGATCGAGACGGCGTGTACGGAATGGTTCGCGCGCACGTGAAGGCGAAGGAGCTCGGCATGCACGTGCTGTGCGGCGCGCAGATGACGGTCGCGCCCGCGAGCGCGCAGCTCACCGCATCGCCGGTCACCGTGGGGCGCGCGATCGGCTTGCATCACGGTGACGATCACGACGCGCCGGCCCACGTGGGTCACGGTCCCGGCTGGGGCGTCGACACGGGTGATGTGCCGCACGCGATTCCGATCACCGGACGACGTGGCCGCACCAAGCGCGCGAAGCCGCGTGTGCCGCAGGTCGCGCAGCTCGCGCTCGGTTCGCGCGCGAATGGGAGTGACGCGATCCCCGCGAACGACGCCGAGATCCTGCCGATCGCGGGCAACACGAACCTCGTGCTGCTCGCGACCGATCGCGCGGGCTGGGCCAACCTCATGCGCCTCGCGACCGCCGGCCGTCGCCGCTGCGACAAAGGCACCTCGCTCGTCAGCTGGCGCGAGGTCTGCGAGCGCGCGCCCGGCGTGATCGCACTGTGGGGCGGCGAGGGCAGCATGCTCGCCGGCGAGCTCGATCCACCGCCACACGTGATCGCCGATCTGCGCGACGCGTTCGGCGATCGGCTCTATGCGGTGCTCGCGCGGCACCGTCGCGCCGACGACGTTCCACGCGAGGCGCGCTTGCGTGCGCGTGCCCACGCTGCCGGCATCCCGCTCGTCGCTGCGACCGAGGTTCTCTACCACTCGCGCGCGCGGCGCCCACTGCAGGACGTGCTCACCTGCATCCGGCACGGCGTCACGCTCGCGACCGCCGGCCGCCTGATCCGCGGCAACGACGAGCACGACCTGCGCGCACCGCACGCATTCCACAAGCTCTACGCCGACGAGCTTGGAGCGATCGAGCGCACGCTCGAGATCGCGAAGCGCTGCACGTTCTCGCTCGGCGAGCTGCGCTACCGCTATCCCTCGGAGCGCCTGCCCGACGGCAGCACCTCGGGGGCGCACTTGCGCCGGCTCGTCTTCGAGGGCGCGGCGTGGCGCTATGACCAGGCCATTCCCCTCAACGTGCGCAGCCAGCTCGAGGCCGAGCTCGCCGTGATCGAGGACCTCGACTACCCGGGCTACTTCCTCACCATGTACGAGATCGTGTCGTACTGCCGGCGTCGCGAGATCATGTGCCAGGGTCGCGGTAGCGCCGCGAACTCCGCCGTCTGCTTCTGCCTCGGTATCACCGCGGTCGATCCGGTTCGCATGGGCCTCTTGTTCGAGCGCTTCCTGTCACGCGAGCGCGCCGAGCCGCCGGACATCGATCTCGACATCGAGCAC
>JBBQFU010000279.1:0-11517 GCA_038322185.1 Haliangiales bacterium | reverse complement strand
GTCCATCAGGAGCAAGTTACCGGGCGCGACGCAGAGCTTCGCGAGCGCGACACGGGCGCGCTCACCACCCGAGAGGACCTTCGCCGGCGTGTCGATGTCATCGCCCGAGAACATGAACGCGCCGCAGATCGAGCGGACGCGGTTGGGCGACGTCTCGGGCGCTGCGCGCTGCACGATCTCGTAGATCGTCGCGTCGAGATCGAGCGTGTCGGCGTGGTGCTGCGCGTAGTAGCCAACGTCGACGCCGGAGCCGATCTTGATCGTGCCTGCATCGTGCGGAATCTCGCCCGCCATCATGCGCAGCAGCGTGGTCTTGCCGGCGCCATTGACACCGATGATGCCGATCTTCTCGCCACGGCGAACGGTGAGGTCCACGGGCTTCTCGAACACCGGATGCTTCGGATACGCCTTCTTCAGACCTTCGACGCGAATGACATCGGCGACGACACGCGAGGTCTCGGGGAACGAGAAGCGCAGTGTCGAGCGGCGATCGAGCGTCTCGACGGTCTCCATGCGGTCGAGGGCCTTGATGCGCGACTGCACGGCCTTCGCCTTGTTGGCCTGGGCGCGGAAGCGATCGACGAAGACCTGAAGGCGCTCGCGCTCGCGGGCGATGTTCTTCGCGCGGCCCTGGAGGATTGTCTCCTCCTCGGAGCGCGCCTCGACGTACTTGTCGTAGTTGCCGACGTAGGTGCGCACGCCCTCGAGCTCGAGGCTCACGACGCGGGAGATCTGGTCGTTGAGGAACTCGCGATCGTGGCTGATGAGCAAGAAGCAGCGGTTCCACTTCTTGAGGAACTCGCCGAACCACGCCACCGACGGTAGATCGAGGTGGTTGGTCGGTTCGTCGAGCAGCAGCACGTCGGGGCGCTGGAACAGCAGGCCCGCGAGCACGCCGCGCATCTTCCAGCCGCCCGAGAACTCGCCGAGATCGCGCTGAGCATCACGCGGTTGAAAGCCGAGACCGGCAAGGATCGCGTGCGCCTCGTGCTCGCCGAAGAAGCGATCGAAGTGCGCGATGCGTTCGTGCAGCTCGCCGATCTCGCCCGCGAGCTCGAGCAGCTGCTCCTCGGGAAGCTCGGCCTTGCTCGCCTCCTCCAGGGAGTGCTCGGTCGATGCGAGCTGTGCGTCGAGGTCTTTGCGCCCCGGTACGCTCGACAGGATCATGTCGATCAGGGTGCGTCCGCCCGTGACCGAGATGTCCTGCGGCAACCAGCCCACGCGCACGCCATTCGCGCGGGTCACGGTGCCGTCGTCGACCTCCTGCTCGCCGGCGATGACCTTCAGCAGCGTGGTCTTGCCGGAGCCGTTCGGGCCGATGAGCCCGAGTCGGTCGCCATGCCCGAGGCGCAGCCCGATGTTGTCGAAGATCATCCGATCGCCGAAGAACAGGGAGACCGCGTCGAGAACAACCAGACTCATGCGCGGCGAATGGATAGCACGTTACATTCCCGGTGGATGGGGGATGCGCCGTACCGCGACGATCGAGAAGCCGACCAGGCTCGGATCGCTGCGCTCGAGGCCGATCTCAAGGCCACGAAGTCCAAGCTCGAGGACCTCGAGGGGAGGCGCTCGCAAGCCCTCGTACTTGCCGGGGCCAGCTCGCTGACCAACGCGGGCACATCGTCCCGGGGTACGAGAATCGCCGGCGCACCGATGAAGCTCGAGTTGGTGCGCACGTTCGACTTCGCGTTCCCGGCCGACAAGTTCGAGGACCTCGTCGAGGCCATCCGCGCGATCACGCGAGACCGCGGCCGAACCGAGCTGATGCGCTCCTCGGTCGCGTGGTGGGCGTCGACGCCGGACAAGAGCATCGGCCCGTTCACCGCCATCACGGTGACCGTGAAGGACGGAGCGACGACCCTGGTGGTGAGCGATCGCCTGGGGCAGCTCGCCGGTGCGATCTACGGCGGCGTCGGCGGTGGGATCGGCGGCGGCGCGATCATGCTGCCGGTCTTTGCGGCGATGGCGATGCCGGTCTTGATCCCGGTGGTGGTGGTCGGCTGGCTCGGTGGTGTATTCGCCGGCAGCCGTGCGCTATTCAAGAACCGCGCGAAGAAGCGGGCCGTGACGCTTCAGCGCGTGTTCGATGCCATGGTCGTCGAGATCGAGCGCAGCGCCTCGTCGAACGCCGCGCCATCGGTATAGATCAGCATCGCGTCGCCGAGGTCGGCGAACCGGCGCACGAAGTCGGCGGTGAGCTGGACGAACTTCGTGCCGGTCAGCATGTGGATCTTGTGCAGCTCGTCGCGGTGTGCGCGCAGCCACTGCGCCCAGATGTTCGAGACATCGACCGAGGCGCCGGTCGTCTTGCGCGCGTCGATGAACAGCGCGAACGGTCCGTCGCGCAGCTCGCCTTCGAGCGCCAGCTGCGGTCCGTTGCCATGCTCGCCCGCATCGCGCCCAGCGATGGTCATGACCACGACGTGCGGTGCGGGTCGCACGATCGTGATCGTCGAGTGAATGCCTTCGAAGTTTCTAGCCATTGTTTGTCTTGGGACGGCGGTCACTGCGCGCGACGAGCACCGAGGCGAGCGAGCCATCGGACTCACGGCGCCGGATCTCGTCACCGAGCGGCTTGATCACGGCCAACGCAGCCTTGTCGTCGCGGTAGCGATCGACGAGCTCGCCGTACGCCTCGCGCACGACGTCGCCATCGGGCGGCGCGACCATCACGGCGCGCACGACTGCGAGACGCCAGGACAGGGCGACCTCGCCACCGACCTCCTCGCAGAGCGCATCACCCGCGTCGCGCTCGGCGAGCACGGCCGGATCCGCTTCCAAGCGGCCGATGAGCTCTTTCAGCCGAGCTGCGGAATCGGCGGGCACGCCAAAGCGTAGCATAACCCCGGCTTCGACGACGGGTAGCGCTGAGAGCGCGCTAGCGGTCCACGAGGATCGCGACGTCGAGAATCGCGTTGGTTCGCTCGGCGCCGAGTGGCGCGCCGACACCCGCACGCAGGCGCCACGTGCCGTGCATTCTCCAGTGCACACCAGCGCGCAGCAGGAAGTGATCGACGCTCACGTCCCAGCCCGCCATGGTCTCGCCGCCGAGATGCAGCGCGAGGCGCGGCCGCAGCTGCCACGCGAAGTCCGTGCCTGCCACGAGCGCGAGCCGCGCCGTCTCGCCGCCGAGCGAGCTGGTGATCCGGCCGATCGCACCGAGCCGCGCGTGAAGCACGATGCTTCCCGCGAGCGCGCCCGAGACCACGCCGAGGAGCTGGGCACTCGAGCGGACGGTGTCGGTCTGATCGTCGGTGTACGGCACCTCGACGCGCAGCGCGAGCGCCGCCCGCGCGCCACGCCCGATCGAACCGTTGGCCGCCGCACCGAGGACGATCGGGCCGTAGCCCACGTGGCCGACCTTGTTCACCGCGTTCTGCACGAACGTGTAGTCGACGAGCGTGAGAGCCGCGGAGAATTCGTGCGCCTTCGCGACGATCAAGCTGCCACCGAGCTCGAGGCCCCCACCGAGCACGCCGTGAAAACCCGGCGTGTCGATCAACGCATGCGCGCCGAGGCCCACGGACAGTTGCTGGCGCAAGCACGCGCCGCGCTGCGCATCGAGCTGGCCGTCGCGCACCGGGGTGACGATGGGATCGATCACGGCGGCGGCGCACGGCGTGACGTCGTCGTCGGCGTGAGCGAGCGCAGGAACCAGCAGCGCGAGCATCACGAGCTTCATGGCAGCCCCGGTGCGGCCCAGCCGCCGCCATCGACATCGATGAACACGGGGTTCGCAAAGCCCGCGGGCCACGCGCCCGGCACGAGTCGCGTGAGCAGATAGCGCGGATCGGCGGGGTCGATCGGATCGCGTGGCGCGACGAGCGGACCGGTATCCTCGTCCTCGCCGACATCGTCTTCATCGACGCGGCCGTCGGCGTTGTTGTCGGTGGTGTCGAGCACGCCGTCGTCATCGAGATCGGCGGCGAGCGGATATGCGAGACCTGCCTCGACGACGATGAAGTCGTCGCGATCGACCAGCGTGGTAAGTGGCAGCTGCAGGTGGAACCGCACCAGGTCGGTGCTCGGGCTCTGCGCGACCACCGTCGTGCCGCGCGAGGTCACGATCCGAACCTCGTCGACCGGGATCCACGGCGCTGCCTTCACGGTCACGTCGAGGACATCGCCCGGCTGCAGCGCGTGCGGTGTGAACCCGAGGCCGCGACGCGTGCCATCCGTGCGCACGATCTCGACGAGCACGATGACGCCGGTCCCCGCGATCATCCGGCCGTCTCGAACGGCGCGGTTGAGCCGCTGCGGCTCGAAACCGATCACCTGTGTCGGCGCCTGCACCCAGTTGCGTGCCCAGCCGAGCTGGCCGTCGGTGAGGCCATGCGAGTCGCTATTGCCGGTGCCCGGCGCGACCACGCCCTGCGCGAGCAGCGAGAACCACAACGTGCGCGCGCGCATCAATTCGCCGACACCGGAACCGTTGAGCACCTCGATCGCGTTCCAGTCGACGTTGCGCGCGAGACCACCGGGGCGGCGCAGCAACACGGCATTGGGTCCCTCGTCGATCGGTACGCGGGGGTCGTAGTTGATCGCGCGCAGATAACCGAGGTCACGGCCGAACAGCGAGTCGGCCCACGGGTGGTTGATCATCATCATGCCGTTGTCGCCGACGAGCGGCGCGAGGCGATCGAACAGCGTGCCCGGCTCGATCAGCTCGTCCCACGGCGCGCCCGCACGCGGCTCGCTCGGTTCGCGCACGAGCGGCCAGAAGTTGAAGTGACCGATCACGCGCGGCAGGTCCTCACCGGGAACGTCGAGCCACGGGATGAGCTGCGTCGCCTCCAGGCCGCCCATCACCGCGACCGCATCCTCGAGGCCGAGCGTCGCGACGGTCTGCGTGTAGTCGCCGATCACGTCATGATCGGTGGCCGCGATGACATCGACGCCCTGTGCGACGAACGACCGGACGCGATCATCGTCGGGAATCCCGGAGTCGAAGCTCGCGCGCCCGTGCACGTGAAAGTCCGCCGACAGCCAGCCGGCCGGCACGAGATCGAGACTGGCGACCGCGAGCTCGATCGGGGTGATCTCGCCAGCGGTGAGCTGCACGTGTGCAGTGCCGAGCGTGTGCTCGGGCCCGGTGCTCGCGATCACGAGGTAGTTACCGGCAGGAACCTCGATCTCCGTGCCCTGCGGCGCGACGATCACCTGGTTGCACGCGGGCGACGCACCATTCGGCGGGCCGAGCCACGGTGCGCACTCGCCGAGCCGGTTGTGAAAGGTTCCGGTGACGGCCGCGCGCGTCACGTCGTCGTCGGGCACGAACACGACCATGGCCCATGCCGCTGCACCATCGCGCAGGACGGCGAGCTGCGCACGCGCGGGCTCGGGCACCTCGAGATCGCCGAGATCCATGCCGGCGCTGCGCGACTGCTCGCGGCCAAACGACCACACGATCGCCGTGATCGGCTCGCCCGCCGGCACGCGCGCGCGAAACGTTCCGTCCGCACCGGGCACCACCGTGGTCACAGGCCGCACGCCAGAGAAGATCACGACCGATGCGCGGCGAACGTCGCCGCCGAACGGCATGCCTCCCGCGACGACGCGGCCGGTGACCTCGACGGTGGGCTCGTTGAACAGCTGCAGCCGCGCACCGAGCGCCAGATCCACCGCGGGTGCGACGCCACCGTTGCCCGCGACGAACAGCATCCGCTCGAGCGCGAGCGTGTCGCCGGGTGCGACGTAGGTCATCGGCGTGCCGAGCGCGCTGATCTCGAGATCGTTCACGCCGGCGAGCTGATCGCGATCGCAAGCGACCGCCGCGTAGCTCGGCGTATCGTTGGCCGGCGTCGCACCGGCCGCGAAGTCGATCGGTTCCCACAGCGCGGTCAGCTCGAGCAGGTCGAGCTCGGGTTGCTCGTAGCCCTGATCGCGCGCAGGTACGAACGGCACGACGCGGCGCTTGCCCCAGTGCATCGCATCCGCGATCACGAACGTCTGCATCTCGGCGCTACCGTTGAACAGCTCGGTCCGCACGCGCACGCCTTCGTCACACACGGCGAGCTCGTAGTGCGTGACGACCTCGACCTCGGGGCGACCGTCGAGCGAGCCGCGCACGGTGACCGTGACGCCGTCGGCGCGCGTCGCAGACTCGACGCTGCGATAGGCGAACGCGTCGTCGGGGAGGATGCCCGCGAGCTGATACGACACCGTGACGTCGTCGCTGCCGCCATACGGGCCGTAGTCGATGAGGTTGCCGCCGGTCGGTGCCAGATCGTTCGGTGCGTCGATCGCCGAGATGACGACCGACACGATGCCGTTCGTCATCACGATGTCGTTCGCGGCCGCGTTGCCGTTCTCGAGCAGGTACTCGGTCGACGCCTCGTTCACCGGCCCGGCGTAGAGCGGGCGAACGACGCCTTGCTGGCACAGCGCCGACGCCGTGTACGTGATGCTCGCGCACGGCCGCTCGCAGTTGCCCTCGAGGCAGCTATCGTCGCGGCACCCGCTGGTTGCCGCGAGCATGCTAAAAATCGACGCTGCCACTCGCACGCCGGCCACGGTATCAGAGGTGATAAGGTCCGAGCATGGCAGCCCGCACGCCGCGACGTTCGTTTGCGACACCGTTCGTCATCACGCTCGCGGCCGCCCCCGCATGTTACGTGTCCTCGACGCCGCCGCCGCAGCAGCCTCAGCGAGCGCAGCCGCAGCCGCAGCCCGCGCAGCCGGATCGCCCACCCGTCACGGTGGTCAACCCGCCGATGCCGCAGCAGCCCGAGCCGGCAGCGCCGCCGAACATGAAGTGGTCCGTGTACAAGCAGCCCGACGGCGCCTGCATGGCGAGCATCAAGGTCGTGTGCAAGCCGAACACGATGTGCAACCCACCGCCGCCCACGAAGTACGCGTGCCCGGCGAACGTCTCGCTCGACAAGCCGGTCATCGTCGCGTCGTCGGCGGATGGCACCGCGTGCTTCGTCGAGCACGCCGCGATGGCTTGCCCACCGAACGTCGCGTGTAATCCGCCGCGCCCGACGCCGGTCTCCTGCCCGAAGCCCTGATCGTGACGACCGAGCGCGTTCGCGAGGAGTGGCGTGCGCGGATTGCGGCCGAGTACACCTCCGCCGCGATCACCCAGCACCTCGTGCTGTGGCTGATCCAGGCCGGCGCACCGCCCGACCTGATCGATGCCGGTCTCGTGATCGTCAACGACGAGCTCGCACACTCGCGCATGAGCCACGAGGTCTATGTCGAAGCAGGCGGTACGCAGCCGCCCGCCCTGGTGCGTGAGCAGCTCGGCCTGCAGCGCACGAGCGACTCGCTCGAGCTCGATATCTTGCGCGTCGCGGTGCGCGTGTATTGTCTCGGCGAGACCGTCGCGGTTCCGCTGTTCAAGCATCTGCGCGAGCGCTGCACCGAGCCGCTCCCACGCGGCGCCCTCGATCGCATTCTGCGCGACGAGGTTCGTCATCGCGACTTCGGCTGGGACTTGCTCGACTGGCTGTGTGCATCGCCAGGCGGCGATCAGATTCCGGGTGTTGTCGGCGCCGAGCTGCCTGCCCTGCTCCGCGATCTCGAGCAGAGCTATGGCGCAAGTAACCCCGTCGTTGCCGCGGACGACGGCGGCATGACCGATCTCGAGCGCGCCTGGGGCCTCGCACCGCCTCGCGAGTACGCGGCCATCCTGCTGCAAACGCTCGACAAAGACTTCAGACCCCGTTTCGCGGCCCGCGGTATTATCATCGACCTGTAACGTCTTTGGGATTGGCCGGACCACTGAAACGTTCTATGAACACCCGCATGCGAATGGGCTTGGGAGTGCTGGCGCTGAGTGCGTGCTCGTCACCGGCTGCGGATCCGTACGCGGCGCAGTCCCACGCGTTCGGTCCGATCGCCATCGGCGCGAACAGCGAGGACACCGAGAAGTGCGTCGCGATCACGTTGAACAATGACGAGGCGCTCTTCATCAACCAGGTCGAGCTGACCACGGGACCGGGCTTTCACCACTCCAACTGGCTGTGGGTTCCCGAGCACAGCTTCCCCGGTCCCGACGGCGTGTTCACGTGTGACGACCGCTCCTACGATCAGGTCGCAGCGGGCCTGCTCGGCGGCGTGTTCTTCGCGCAGTCGACGCAGACCGCGCACGAGATCCAGCAGTTCCCGGCCGGGGTCGCGCTCAAGCTACCGGCGAAGTCGAAGCTCGTCGCGCAGATCCACCTGCTCAACGCCGGTGACGAGCCGCTCGCGCTCGAGCCCACGATGGGCTTCACGCCAATGCCCGAGGCCGACGTGACCACGCTCCTGCGCAGCGTCGCGTTCGAGTACCACACCCTCGCGCTGCCGCCGGGACGCCAGTCCCGGTTCAGCGTCGAGTGCGACATTGCCGCGCGCCATCAGGAAGTGTTCGGCCGCGCACCCGACTTCAAGATCTACTACGCGCTCGCGCACTACCACGAGTGGGGCATGGGGCTCACGATCGATGCGGTCCGCAGCGACGGCTCGTCGTCGACGATCTACTCCACAACCAACAACGTCGGCGACACGCTCGGCGGCGTCATCGATCCGGCATTCGACATGACCGGGTTCTCGAAGCTGCGCCTGACCTGCGACTACTTCAACGATACCGCGAGCACGATCCGCTACGGCAACGGCACCGGCGAGATGTGCATCTTCAACGCATTCTCCGACTCGACCTATACATGGGCCGGCGGCGCGCTCGACAACGGTGATCCGGGTACGCCGACCGACGTCGATGGCGTCATGAGCTTCACGCGCAACTGCCAGGTCTACGCCGTCGACGGCGAGCACTAGCAGCTACGGCGTACGGTCTACGATCGCTTCCTGGATCGTCGCCAGCATCGCGGCTGCTTCGTCGCGCACGTCAGGCGATGCGATCGCGGCGCGGATCTTGATCGCGCGGAAGGCGGTCCACAGATCATCGGTGTTCTCGCGGCCGAGCGCAGCATCGAGCCGCTTGAGCTGGCGACCGATGGAACCGTAGCGAGCGGCGATCGACTTGGAGGAGTCTTGCTCGGCCGCCTCGTCGAAGTTCGCCGCGAGCAGCTCCGCATTGGCCGGCGAGATCGCCTGGGCTCGCGCGACACGCTGGGCACGCTTCGCGGCCACAGGCTTCTTCTTCTTCTTCGCGATCGTGTACTCGACCGGCTTGCTCTGCGCGATCGCGTAAGCGGTGTTCGGCTGCACCTGCGCGAGGGCGTCGCTGAACGTGGAGATGACCGTCGGTTTGGTCTCCTCGACGACGGCGGGCAGCCTGGCGGGCTCGCTCAGCGCCGCCTTGACGTCCTGGGGATCGCGCAAGCCGACCCACGCGAGCACACCACCAAAGGTGATGCCGACTGCGAAGAGCTGGATCAGCGCGCGGCGGAACGGCCGGCGCGGCCGCAGGTTCACGTGGCTGGTCTCCCTGCGAATGCGCTCGCTCGGCGACTTGCTCGCAGCCTTGTTCGGCAGGCTGGTCGAGTCGCTCGGGTCGATGATCGGGTTCGCCGCGGTCTGCTTGCGCATCCGCATGGTCTGATCCGTGCGCATCATCGAGCGCGGCGCGGCGAGCGCACCGTCGAGCGCCCGAATCACAGCCTTGGCGCTGCGCGGGCGGCGCGCCGGGTCGCTCGACAGCAGGCGACCGATGATCGAGACCAGCGACGGCGGGACGTTGGGCGCGATGAGCATCACGCTCGGCGCGTCATTCATGAGCTTGCTGCGGACGCTCGTGTCGAGGTCACCATTGAACGGCAGGTGACCACCCGAGAGCATCTCGTACATCGTGGTGCCGAGCGCGTAGAGATCGACGCGCTGATCGATCGGCTGACCGCGCAGCTGCTCGGGCGCCGCGTAGGCCGGCGTGCACACGATGCCGGTCGTGGTCAGGCGGACCTCGGTGTCGAGCGACAGCGCGAGACCGAAGTCGGCGATGCGGGCAACCTCGAGATCACCCTCGCCGACGACGAGGATGTTGTCGGGCTTGAAGTCGCGGTGAATCATGCCGCGGCTGTGCGCATGGTCGAGGCCTTCGCACAGCTGGCGAGCGAGCTTGATCACGCGGTCGGGCCCCATCGGTCCCTGCTGGACGATCGCGCCGAGCGACGGGCCCTGCACGAGATCCATCACGATGTAGTTCACGCCGTGGGCGGTCGCACCGTAGTCGATGACGCCAACAACGTTGGGATGAGCGAGCTTGCTGGCGTGCTCGGCCTCCTGCTGGAAGCGGGCGCGCATCTGGTCGGTGGCAGCGAGGTCGCCGATCAGGATCTTGATCGCGTAGTGGTGATCCTGGATGTCCTTGTGGTGTGCGCGGTAGACACGCCCCATGGCGCCTTCGCCCACCAGGCCGTCGATGACGTAGTGATCGCCCACCGTCGAGCCGATCCAGGGATCGTTCGCTCCGACGACAAGCGGGCCGCCGTCGAGCGGACAGCGCTTGAAGTCTTGCCGGTAGATTGCGAGGCAGCTCACGCAGTACCGGATTCCGCTCACGGGCGGTGCAGAGGGAGCGGGACTTGCCTTGATCGCTGTAGCCACGGGTTCTTCCCTCTAGCAACGTCCGTGACATTCGTAGGCCCCTGATAATGCATAACTAGCGTGTAGGTACGTGCCACCCAGCTACACCGTGCTGGCGCCCTCGTGCTCTTGATGCACTCCCGCGGTTCATCCAAGATGCGCGCTCCATGAAGGTCCTCCTCACCGGTGCCGGTGGTCAGATCGGTCACGACTTGATCGGCACGCTCGTCGCGCAGGGACATGAGGTCGTTTCGACCGATCTCGCCCCACGTCCGCCCAGCCACGCTCACGCCTCCGGGGTCGACTGGCAGCGCCTCGATGTGACGGATGCTGCGGCGGTACAGCACATGTTCACCGAGATCCGCCCGGAGCTCGTGTTTCACCTCGCTGCCATCCTGTCGGCGAGCGGCGAGCAGAACCCACGGCTCGCGTACGACGTGAACCAGACCGGCACCTGGAACGTGCTCGAAGCGTGCCGCCGCGCGAAGGTCCCGCGCCTGATGTTCACCTCGAGCATCGCGGTGTTCGGCCCGATGCCGTCGGGGCCGCTACCCGATCCAACGCCCGACGACGTCGCGCTCCACCCGGGCACGATGTACGGCGCGACCAAGGTCGCCGGCGAGCTGCTCTGCGCCTACTATCGCAAACGCTACGGGATCGACTGCCGCGGCGTCCGGTTCCCCGGTCTCATCTCGGCGGCGATGCCTGGTGGCGGCAGCTCGGACTACGCGCTGTTCATGTATGTCGACGCGGTTCGCAAGGGCGGCTACGAGGCGTTTGCACGCGCCGACACGCGCATCCCGCTCATGTATATGCCCGACGGCGTCCGCGCGCTGCTCGAACTCGCGTTCGCCGATCGCGAGAAGCTGACACGCACCATCTACAATATCGCCGCGTTCTCGCCGCGCGCCGACGAGATCGCGACCTCGGTCAACAAGGCGATCCCCGACGCCAAGTTCACCTACGCACCCGATCCAGTTCGCCAGGGCATCCTCGACAGCTGGCCCAAGGCGATCGACGACGCCGCCGCGCGCCGTGACTGGGGCT
>JBBQFU010000278.1:0-11626 GCA_038322185.1 Haliangiales bacterium | reverse complement strand
GATCGCCGCCGCTCGTCCTGTAGTCCCGGAGGCCATCGTTATCGTCGTCGAGCCCGTTGTCGCAGACCGACGCGCCGTGCTCGTCATTGTCGCTCGGCGCGCTGCAGCCCGGATCGCTTCCCGACGTCGTGTAGTCGACCAGCGCGTCGGCGTCGTTATCGACCCCGTCGTCGCACTGGAGAGTGCCCTTCTCGCTCGTGTCGGTCGGGCCGGTACAGCCGGGATCGCGAGTGGCTGCATCCGCATGGTAGTCGGTCCGCCCGTCGGCGTCGTTGTCGGCGCCGTCATCGCACTGAACCGTACCGCGCTCGTTCGTATCGGTGCTGCTGGTGCAACCAGGGTCCGATGGGAAGTCGACGAGGCCATCGCCATCGTTGTCGTTGCCGTCTGCGCACGCGACGCTCGAGCTCGCCTCGTTATTGCCGGTCGGTCCGGAACAACCCGCGTCTGCCATGTCGGTCAACGAGTCTCCGTCGTTGTCACTCGCGTCGTCGCACTGGGGGCAGCTGACACCGACAGGACACTTTTCGCCGGTGTCGGCCGGTCCGCTGCAGCCCGGATCGCTGATCGCCGCACTCGTGTGGAAGTCGGTGCGCCCATCGCCATCATCGTCTGCGCTGTTGTCACACGCGGCGGTGCCCCGCTCGCTGTTATCGCTGGCCGACGAGCAGCCCGGATCGGTCAGCGTCGCGTTGATGTCGTAGTCAAACTTGCCGTCGCTATCGTTGTCGGCGCCATCGTCGCAGGCGATGGTCCCACGCTCGTTGTTATCAGCGAGGTCGGCGCAGCCAGCGTCACCGCCGGAGGTACGGAAATCGATCGTGCCGTCGTTATCGTTGTCGATGCCATCGTCGCAGGCCACGGGGCCCTTCTCGTCGCTGTCGGCCGGCGACACGCAGCCCGGATCCGTGCTGCTGAGCGTCAGATTGAAGTCCGTGCTGCCATCGCCGTCATCATCGACTGCGTTGTCGCAAGCGGCGATGCCCTTTTCGCCGGTGTCCGACGGAGACGTGCAACCCGGATCACCGCCACCCTGGACGTAGTCGATCGTGCCGTCGTTGTCGTCGTCGAGACCGTTGTCGCAGACACCGGTCCCCTTCTCGGTGGTGTCGCTGGTATCGAGACAGCCGGGATCCGCGGCATCGATCAGTCCGTCGCCGTCATCATCGGAGAGGTTATTGCACGCAGCCGGACCGAGCTCGCTCGTGTCGACCGGACTCACGCACTGCAGGTCGCCGGTGCCGTCGAGCCGGAAGTCGATCTTGCCGTCCGTCGGCGATTCGTCGTCAACGCCGTTGTCACACTCCGGGCACCCTCCGACGCCCGCCGTGCAGTGCTCGTTCGCGTCCGTCGGCCCGTTGCATCCGGCATCGCCCGCGCCATCGAGCCGGAAGTCGGTGAGACCATCGTTGTCGTCGTCGAGCCCGTTGTCACAGACCGCACAGCCCCCACCGCTACAGCGTTCGCTGGTCTGGCTGGGACCGGCGCACGCAGGATCTCCGCCCGCCGAGGTTCGGTAGTCGGCGAGCCCATCGTTATCGTTGTCGAGGCCGTCGTCGCAGGCGAGCGTGCCTCGCTCGTTGGTATCGCTGACCGAGGCGCAGCTGGGGTCGCCCACCCCGAACGTCACGTTGAAATCGATCTTGCCGTCGCTGTCGTCATCGATTCCGTTGTCACAGACCGCGGTACCGCGTTCGTTGATATCAATCGGGCCCGTGCAGCCGGGGTCGCCGGTGCCGTCGAGCCGGTAATCGCTCAGACCGTCGCCGTCGTCGTCGGTACCGTTGTCGCAGAGGATCGAGCCCTTCTCGCTCGTATCAGCCGGACCGCTGCAGCCCGGATCCGTGAGCGACGCGTTCGTCGAGTAGTCCGTCAGGCCGTCATCGTCGTCGTCGGCGCCGTTGTCGCAGGCGTTGGTGCCCTTCTCGCTCGTGTCGCTCGACGCACTGCAGCCCGGATCGCTGAGATCCGCGACGCCATCGCCATCATTATCCACGCCGTCGCTGCACGCGGACGGTCCGGTCTCGGTCGTGTCGAGCGGGCCGGCGCATCCAAAGTCTCCGGTCGCATCGAGCCGATAGTCCATCGTCGTATCGCTGTCGTCATCAAAGCCGTTGTCGCAAGCCGCACAGCCTCCACCGACCGCGCAGCGCTCATTCGTGTCCGAGGGACCGGCGCAGCCGAGATCTGCGTTGTCGACGAGCCCGTCATTGTCATCGTCGGCGCCGTTGTCGCAGACCATGCCCGTCTGCCTCTCCGAGGTGTCGTTCGGGGCAATGCACCCCGGATCACCACTGCCGCCAACGCCGTAGTCGGCGAAGCCATCACCGTCATCGTCCGCGCCGTTGTCACATGCGATCGTGCCGCGCTCGTCGGTGTCCTCCGGTGCGCTGCAGCCTGGATCGAGCAACGTCGCGCCGGTGTTGAAGTCCGTCTTGCCGTCGTTGTCATTATCAATGGCGTCGTCGCACGAGATGATGCCTTTCTCGTTCGGGTCATCGGGGCCGACGCAGCCAGGGTCGGCGGTGCCGTCCGGCTTGAAGTCGGTCCGACCGTCACTGTCATCATCCACGGCGTTATCGCAGGCGAGCGTTCCTCGCTCGCTGGTATCGCTCGGCGAGCTGCAGCCCGGGTCACCCGCGCCTGCCAGCTTGTAGTCGCTGGCGCCGTCGCCGTCGTTGTCGGCACCGTCATCGCAGACGCTCGCCGAAAGCTCGCTGTTATCGTTCGGCGCGCTGCAGCCTGGATCGGCGAGGTCGGTCAGGCCGTCGTCATCGTCGTCAACGCCGTTGTCGCATGCGTTGATCTCGAGCGACTTGCAATCCGGCGAGCAGCCGTCGCCAGCGAACGTGTTGCCGTCGTCGCACACTTCGCCCGACTGGTTGTCGATCGTGTTGTCACCGCAACGCCGTGGCTGGCAGCTCGGCCGGCACGCGGCGTTCGGCGCCGTCGAGTTGCCGACCCCGTTGTCGCATGACTCGCCAAACAGCGTATCGATGAGCCCGTCACCGCAACGCGGAACCTTGCAGTCGTTGTGACAGCTATCGGTCTGCACCGAGTTGTCGTCATCGCACTGTTCGCCAGCAGCGACGTCGACGAAACCGTTGCCGCACTGCTCGAGCGACGCACAATCGGGTGAGCAGCCATCGCCCGCCGTTGCGTTGCCGTCATCGCAGACCTCCGCGAACATGTCATCGATCACGCCATCGCCGCACCGCCGCGTCTGACAGCTCGGCCGGCATCCGGCATTCGGCAAGCTCGAGTTCGACGACCCGAAGTCGCACGTCTCGCCGTACTGACCATCGACGACGTTGTCGCCGCATCCGGGCAACTTGCAGTTCGTGCGGCACGGCGCGTTGGGCGTGTTCGCGTTCGCCGAGCCCGCATCGCACACCTCGGCTGCGAGCGTGTCGACGATGCTGTTCCCGCACGTCTCGTTCGACTTGCAGTCACCCGAGCAGTCATCACCACTGGAGTTGTTGCCGTCATCGCAGACCTCGCTCGCGGCGGCATCCGTCACGCCGTCGCCACAGCGCGGCAGCTGACACGTCGGCCGGCAGGGCGCATCGGGCGAGAGCGAGTTCATCGTCCCGCTGTCGCACTGCTCGTTGAGCGCCGCGTCGAGCACGCCGTCGCCGCAGCGCGGAAACCGGCAGTCGGCCTGACAACCATCTGCGTCGGTCGTGTTGCCGTCGTCGCACTGTTCGCCTTGGGCTGGATCGCTGATGCCGTTGCCGCACACCTCGTTCGAACGACAATCGGCCGAACAACCATCGCCATTGATCGTGTTGCCGTCGTCGCACGCCTCGCCGATCGTCATGATGGCGTTGCCGCATCCGATCGGCCGGCACACGCTCGCCGTACACGCACCGTCGACCGCTGTTCCGTCGCGCATCCGGTAACCACACGAGTCACCGTCGTTGGCGACGAGACACACGCGCATTTGCTCGGGCAGCGCGCAGCCGCCTTGATTGTCGCAAACCGAGTCGCTCGGACACTCGACGTCCGGACAGTTTGTAATCGACGGCTCGAGGCAGCCCACGAGCAACGCCCCGACCATCAACATCACCCAGCGCAGCACTGCACCATGATTGCGCAGATCTCGATTTTGGACGCTGTACGCGGGTGTAGGCATGCACAGAATCTGTACGCTACGATGGTCTCGCAGGGCGCTGGACGAGCTTGCGAGCTATCAACATTGCCATTGACTTCCGTTCTCCACACGACCGCCGGCGACATGGCGCTGGAAGAAGTCGAGCTCGCCGTCGAGGGTCGCGCATGGACGATCCTGCATACCGGCGCTGTGATCAGCCGCGACGACGAGAACGCGTACTTGCGCAAGGACGCCGCGGACCCGCGACCCTACGGCGCCGTGCTGTGGCCCGCTGCGATCGCGCTGGCCCACGAGATCGCGACGCGCAACGTCGCCGGCAAGCGGGTCCTCGAGCTCGGCGCGGGAACCGGACTCCCCGGCATCGTCGCCGCCTCGCTGGGTGCGAGCGTGGTGCAGACCGATCGACAGAACCTCGTGCTTCACGTGTGCAAGCAGAACGCGGAGCGCAACGGAGTCACGACGATCGAGCACCGCGCTGCCGACTGGACCGCGTGGACCGATACCGAGCGCTACGACATCATCCTCGGCTCGGACATCCTCTACGCCGACGAGCTGCATCCGCACCTACAACGGATCTTCGACGCGAACCTCGCCCCAGGCGGGACGCTGCTCATCGCGGATCCGTTCCGTGCGCCGAGCATTCGCCTGCTCGAGGCGATGCAGGCCGCGGGCTGGGGCGCGACGCTCGACAAGTGGACCGTGGGCATCACGCCACCGCCGCGGCCGGTCGGCGTGTTCTCGCTGACCCGATCCGGATCGGCGTTGCCAACCCCACGAGCCACATCCGGAGACGGCCGACGATCGGGGCAGTGAACTTAGGTACCGGAGACCAGCGCAAGCGCCAGCTTGGCCATGTCGCCAAAGCCCGTCTGCCGCTGCTCCGCGGTTGTCTGCTCACCGGTAACGAGGTTGTCGCTCACCGTGAGGATCGACAGCGCACGAGCCCCGTGGCGCGCCGCGAGCGTGTAGAGCGCCGCGGTTTCCATCTCGGCCGCGAGCACACCGTGCTCGGCCCACGGGTGCCACCACGTCGAGACGACCGCCGGGTCAGGATAGAACGTGTCGCTCGTGAGCACCGTACCAACGCGAACCGGCTTGCCCCACTCCGTCGCGAGCGCGTGTGCTTTCTGAAGCAGATCGAAGCTCGCGGTCGCTGCGAACGTCGCGCCGCTGAACGTGGCGCGAAACATCGCGGAGTCGGTGGCCGCCGCTTGCGCGAGGATCATGTCGTGCGTCTGGAGGTCGGCGCGGATCGCACCAGTCGTGCCGAGCCGGATGAGGATGCGAGCACCGTACTGCGTGAGCAGCTCGTGGACGTAGATCGCGCACGACGGCATGCCCATGCCCGTGCTCTGCACCGAGACGCGAACGCCCTCGTAGGTCCCGGTGAAGCCGAGCGTGTTGCGAACGCGGTTGTGACATACGACGTTCTCGAGGAAGCGATCGGCGATGAACTGGGCGCGCAGTGGATCGCCAGGCAGCAGCACGATCGGTGCGATGTCACCGGGCTTGGCCTCGAGGTGTACTGACATGGGGAAACGCTAACACCCGCCGGCGCGACGCAGCGCGTGTAAGATCGGTCCGTGCGGAGCGCACTACTGCTCGCGTTCGCCGCCTGCTCGTTCGAGCCGGGACGCACCGCGCTGGTCGATGCATCCGAGGTCGCGATCGACACGGCGACCGCGGACACCGAGACCGTCGAGCTCGACGCCGGGGCGGATGCGTTGATGTGCCCGGCTTCGTACGCGCCAACGTCGCCGTACCGCCTGATCACGACGCTTCAGACCTGGCTCCTCGCGGAGCAGGAATGCGAGGCCGACTCCGCCGGCTTCACGCATCTGGTCGTGCCGACGACGATGCCGAACGCGCTGTGATCGCGGCGATGATCCAGCCGCTTGGCGATGTGTGGATCGGAATCGTGCGGGACCCCGGCGGCGCAGCGCCGGGGCCGTGGCGCTACGTCACCGGCGGAGCCGCGGCGTACGCACCGTGGGAAGGCAGCGAGCCGAATAATCAGAGCGGCAACCAGTACCTCGCGGTGATGCGGGTGTCGTCGGGCTTCATGTACGACTACGGCATCGATCAACAGCTCGCCGCCGTGTGCGAGTGCGACTTCAAGCCGCCGAGCAACGCCGACTACGATCCCGCAACGAACTGATGCTATACGGCCTCGGATTCCGATGACGCGCACGCTCGTCGCCCTGCTGGTAGCCTCGACCCTCGGGTGCGGTTCCGATCCGGACACCACCTTCGTGCCGCGTGGAGCAGGCGACTACTGCGAGGCGATCGAGCCGTTCTTTTGCTCGTTCTACGTGCGCTGCGGCCGCATGGACGTCGCGACAGCCGCGGAGTGCAAGGACGCGTTCCTGACGAGCTGCAACGGGCAGTTCGAGCCGCGCTACGTCGACCTCGAGACCGCAGGGCTCCTCGCGCTCGACGTCGACGGCATCGCCGCGTGCCGCCAGCATCTCGACGCCGTCGCGTGCGACCAGCAGATCCTCGAGCTCGCGGGGCCGTGCGCCGACATGTGGCGCGGGCAACAGCCGCAAGGCGCGAGCTGCGGGCTCGACGTCGAGTCGTTCGTCTGCGCGCCCGGCGGCGAGTGCGTGCTCGGTCTCGACTTCTGCGGCGACTGTCGCCCGCTCGTCGCCGAGGGCATGGCCTGCGTGCCCGGCGCGGATACGTGCGGCAACGAGGGATCCTGCGAGATGGGCATCTGCGTGGCGCGGGTTCGCAATGGCGAGGCGTGCGGTCCCAGCGACCGTTGCCTGACCGGATCGCTGTGCGAGAGTGGCATCTGCACACCACCGAGCTATGTCGCGCGCGGGGAGGCCTGCGATCAGCGCAAGCGCTGCCCCTATCTCACCCGGTGCGCGGGCGGTTCCTGCGTGCCGACCGCGTCCCCGGGCGACCCGTGCGGCACCGACGGGCAGTGTGAAATCGGGTTTTGCGAGGGCGTGTGTCAGGATCCGCGCGCAAACGGCCAGCCGTGCACGCGCGCAGGCCAGTGCAGCTCGGGTCAGTGCGACGGCAGCACCTGTCAGGCGCTTCCGAGCGCGTGCATTGCTCCGTGATGAGGTAGACAGGTGCCATGACGCTCCAGTGGTATCCGGGCCACATGACGAAGGCACGGCGGGAGCTGAGCCTGCTGATGCCGTCACAGGACGTCGTGATCGAGGTGATCGATGCCCGTCTGCCGAGGGCGAGCTCCAATCCTCTGATCACCGAGCTGCGTCGCAAGAAGCCGGTGATCAAGGTACTGACCAAGAGCGACCTCGCCGATCCCGAGATCACGCGCGCGTGGGTCGAGTACTTCGAGACCGAGCCGAATGTACGCGCGTTCGCGTCGACCACGGAGCGGCCGCAGGAAGCGCGCAAGCGGATCGCCGAGCTGAGCCGCAACATGGCCGCCCATCGCGGACCCGACAAAGCCGTGCGCGCGCTGATCGCCGGCGTGCCGAACGTCGGCAAGTCGACGCTACTCAACACGCTGATGGGCAGGAACGTCGCGAAGGTCGGCGACAAGCCCGCGGTGACCAAGGAGCAGCAGGCGGTCAAGCTCGCGAGCGGCATGCAGATCACCGACAGTCCGGGTCTGATGTGGCCCAAGATCGAGGACGAGTCGCGCGCGTTTCGCCTCGCACTCGTCGGCTCGATCCCCGATACCGCGATCGACTACCTCACGATCGGCATCTTCGGCGGCCGCTTCCTCCTCGAGAAGTATCCGGCGCTCCTGATCGCGCGTTACAAGCTCGAGTCCAAGCCACCCGAGGCGCAGGCGCTGATCGAGGAGATCGGCCGGCGCCGCGGCGCGCTCAAGAAGGGCGGCACCGTCGATCTACACAAGGCGGCCGAGATGTTCGTGCAGGAGATCCGCAAAGGCGCGATCGGGCGGGTCAGCTTCGAAGCACCGCCACCGCCTACAGCGGCCGCCCCGCCGATCACGGAGTGAGGCGCGCGGCACCGTCGCGCAGGGCTCCCCACTTCGCCTCGATCGCCTGGAGGCGCTCGGTCAGCCGCTGCTCGGCCACGACCTCGGTCACGACGACGTTATCGGCGGCGTCGACGGTCGCATCGGCGGTGAAGTTGAAGCTGTGCGCCGTGTTGCCGTGGACATAGTTGCCCGCAGCCATATCGAGCTTCTCCCCGAGCATCACCCACGGCTTCACGTTGGTTCCGTTCGCCCAGCGCGTGTAAGCGAGGTTGTTGACGATGCGCGAGCCCTGCGCGTCGTACAGCGACACGCCGTGATAGTGGTCGACGAAGACCACGTTGTCCTCGACGATGAAGTTCACGAGCGGTCCGTCGAAGAAGCCGATGCCTTGCATCATCGCGGGATAAGCCTGGGTGCCCTCGTAGTTCACGATCAGATTGCCGCGCAGCGTGATGTCGGTGACCGTGCCTGTGCCGACGTTGAACAGGAAGCACTGGATCGCGTCATCGTGATTCGCGTCGCCGTCATCATCGGAGACACGCACGTTCTTGATCACGTTATCGGTGACGACACCTCCGTTGCGCGTGACGCGAATGCCATCGCCCGAGAAGTTGTCGACGAGGCTGCCCTCGACGGTCGAGTCGTACGAGCTGATCGCGATCCCGAACCGCACGTTGTAGACGTGAGTCTTGCGCACCGCGAGCCCGGTGCCGTTGCGGCCGAGCAGGATGCCGCTATGCGCGCTCATCCACTGCGCGACGGTCCAGTCGGTGCTGTCCGCGGCCGAGTAGACGACGCTGTCCTCGAGCACGAGGTTCGACGACGTTCCCGCCTCGCCGAGCGAGACGATGTTGCCCGTGTACGTTACCGCCGAGAACGCTGGGCTGACGGTGAGCCCGCGCAGGTGCCAGCCGCTGCCTTTGCGCAGCTCGAGCCGGCCAAGGTGCGGGCTCGCACCCGGCGCCGCACGAATCGTGACAGCCACGGCATGGTCGCCTTCGAACACCGCGTTGCCGTGCTCGCCGTCGCGTAGCACGAGCGTCTTGCCGTCAGCGACCGTCGCGAGCAAGCCCGCGGCGATCGAGTCAGCGAGCCCGGGCCATGGTGCGTCGGACGTGCCCGGCGCGGTCGCGAGACCCGCGACCGGATCGAGATAGATCGCATCGGCCGGAATCGGATCCGGATCGGCATCGGGCGCCGCGTCTGCCGGATCGGAGGTGTCGTCCCCGCCGGCCTTGGAGCTTCCCGAGCACGCCGCGAGCGAGACCGCGAGCACGGCATGGAGGACGCGCATGCCTGCCATGGTATCCCGGCACCGGGGTACACTGGGTGACGTGTTGCGTCTGCGCGTGCATTACCGGGTTGGCGATGACGCGCTCGTCCTGCGCACGTCGCAAGACTGGGAGACCGACGTCGCGCCCGTGGAAGTCTCCGCCCATGGTGCGGTGTTCGATCTCCCGTTGACCGGGCCGTTCGTCGCGCTCAAGCCGTGCCTGCGGCGCGGCGGCAAGCTCCACTGGTCGGTCGGCGACAACTACATCGTGAGCGCCCACGACCCCGATCCATCGATCTGGCCCGCCTTCTTCGCGTCGCCACGTGGCGAGGTCAGCAAGCTGCTCGAATTCAAGCACGGCGGCTGCGCATACTCCGCACGCGTGTACACGCCACCCGGCTACGCCGAGAACACGCTGCGGAGGTTCTCGGTGCTCTACATGCAGGACGGCCGCAATCTGTTCTTCCCCGAGGAAGCGTTCGGGGGCCGCGAGTGGCGCGTCGACGAGACGATGGATCGCCTCGACCAGATGAACTCGGTGCGCAAGGTGATCGTCGTCGGCATCGCGCCGCACAACCGCATGCACGACTACACCGCGCCAGGGTACGAGGCCTACGGAACGTTTTTGACCCAGGTCCTCAAACCCCTGGTCGACGCCGGCTGGCGCACGCGCACCGATCCGGAGAGCACGATTGTCTCGGGCTCGTCGCTGGGCGCCGTGGTGTCGCTGCACCTCGCGTGGCGGCACCCCACGGTGTTCGGCGGCGCGATGTGCCTGTCGAGTACGTTCGGCTACCAGGATGATCTGTTCGCGCGTGTCGCGGCCGAGGCGCCTCCGCCGATTCGCATCTATCTCGACAGTGGCTGGCCCAACGACAACTACGAGGCAACCAACGCGATGCGCGACCTGCTCGTCGCCCGAGGCTTCAGGCTCGGCGACGATCTGTTGTCGTTCAGCTTCCCCGAGGGGACGCACAACGAGGCGTCGTGGGCGGACCGGCTCCACGTTCCGTTCCAGTTCTTCTTTGGGCGCGCATGGACCACATCGCGCGCTCGCGTGAGGCCGGCACCATGATCTATCGTAGGCACGCATGAAGGTTGTTCCCGTCGCGGAAGCGCAGGCGCGAGTCGAGGAGATCGCCGCGGTGGTCACCGCCGGCGGCCTCGCCTGCATCCCGCTGCGCGGTGCGTACCGCATCATTGCCGACGCTCGCTCCGAGGCTGCGATCGTGCGACTCGCGCAGAGCAAGCGTCGCGCGCACAATCGCCCCGCGCTGATCCTGGTCGCGGATCTCGCGGCGGCCAAGGATCTCGTCGACGGCACCACGTGGCCGCTCGTCACGAAGCTGACCAGGAAATGGTGGCCCGGTCCGCTCACGCTCGTGCTCCCCCCGAGCAAGCACCTCGCGCCGAAGATCGCGAAGCTCCTGACGCGGTCGACTGGCAGCCTCGGGATACGCGTGCCCGACGACAAGCTGAGCACGAGCCTGATGGAGGCCTGCGGCTTCCCGCTCCTGGTCTCCAGCGCAAACATCGAGAACAAGCCGGGGTCCACATCGGCCTCGGCGGTGAAGCAGCGCTTCGAGCGCACCGTGGACCTATGGGTCGACGCGGGCGATGTCCGCCCCGAGCCGCCCTCGACCCTGGTCGAGCTCACCGAGACCGCGTGGAAGCTGGTTCGCGAGGGCACGATCACACGTGCCGCGATCGAGCGCGCACTCGCGTAGCCGCGGTAGCATCCGCGTTGATGAAGGTTCTCGTCGTCAACGTCGGCTCGACATCGGTCAAGTACAACCTCTACGAGATGGACACCGAGACGCGGCTCGCCGTCGGTAGAGCGGAGCGCATCGGCACGGCCGAGGCGTCGCACATTCACGAGGGCGGCTCGCACACGATCGACAGCACGATCACCGGGGCACTCCGCGCGATCATCGAGCACCTCACGCGGCCCGGCGGCCCCCTGCCCGACCCGAGCGCGCTCGCGGCCGTCGGCCATCGCGTGGTCCACGGGGGTGAGCGCCTGGTCGCCGCGACTCGCATCGATGACAACGTCGAGCGCGTGATCGACGAGTGCTCGGTGTTCGCCCCGCTGCACAACCCGGCGAACCTCGCGGGCATCCGCGCGGCACGCGAGGTGTTCCCGAACATCCCGCACGTCGCCGTGTTCGACACCGCGTTCCACGCGCAGCTGCCGCCCCACGCATTCACCTACGCGATCCCGCACGCGCTGTATCTCGACAAGGGTGTGCGCCGCTACGGCTTCCACGGCCCGAGCCATCAGTACATGGCGCTCTCGGCCGCCGAG
>JBBQFU010000277.1:0-11698 GCA_038322185.1 Haliangiales bacterium | reverse complement strand
CCCCGGCGCCCGAGCGCTCTACGTCGCGTGCGGGTTCGCGCCGACCGGGGAGCGCGAGCCGCTGCGCGAAGGGTCCGAGATCCAGAGCGAGGTCCTCGCGCTGCGACAGGCGCCGCTGATCATGGGCGTGGTCAACGTCACACCGGACTCGTTCTCCGATGGTGGCGAGTACCTCCGGCCGTCCGCCGCGATAGCCCATGGTCTCAAGCTCGCCTCGGCCGGTGCCGACCTCCTCGATGTCGGGGGCGAGGCGACCAACCCAAAGGCGGCGCCGGTCGATGCCGGCGAGGAGCTGCGAAGGGTACTGCCGGTGATCGAGGCACTCGCATCGGCCGGGCTCCCGGTCTCGATCGACACCACGAAGGCCGAGGTCGCGCGGGCCGCCGTCGGGGCAGGGGCCCTCATCGTCAACGACGTCTCGGGTGGGCTGTTCGATCCGACGATGATCGAGATCGTGCGCGTGATGGCGGTCCGCTACATCGCCGGCCACCTGCGCGGCCGGTCGCTACCCGAGGTATTCGGTGCGGAGGGTCGGGGTAGCGAGCCCATCACCTGGCAAGAGGTCGCCGCCGAGCTCGCCGCGCGCATCGAGTCGCTGCCTCCAACGCAAGCGTGGGTCGACCCGGGCCTTGGCTTTGGCAAGGGCGCGGATCCGGCGGGAAATGTCACGCTGCTCAGACATGCCGGTGACATTGCGGCGACGGTCGCGCGGCCCATCGTCGTCGGTGCGAGCCGGAAACGGTTCGTCCGTCGGTTCGCAGGTCTCACCGACGATGCGAGCCGGGACGCGGTCGATGCAGCGTCGACCCTCGCGACACTCGCGGCGGTGCGCGCGGGCGCCCATGTTGTTCGAGTCCACAACGTTGCCTTGCTCCGTACCGCGTTGACCGCGTACAACAGATAGAGCGCGCTGCGATCAGGCATGTCGGGCATGCCGGGCACGCGCCCTGGCAAACCCCATGGTCGCCGCCATCCAGCGCTTCTTCGAGACGCTCACCGCCGGGCAGATCGCCACGACGGTCATCGACGTCGCGCTGGTCTACTACCTGGTCTATCGACTGCTGCTCACGATCCGCGGCACGCGCGCCGCGCAGATGATCGTGGGCATCGTGCTGATCGGCGCGGCGTTCTTCGTCGCCGTGCGCGTCGAGCTGACCACGGTGTCGTGGCTGCTCGACAACTTCATCAGCTACTTCATCATCCTCATCATCGTCGTGTTCCAGTCCGACATCCGGCGCGCGCTCGGTCGCATCGGTCAGGGCGTGTTGCCGTTTGGTCGCAGGCAGGAGGCCACGCACACGGTCGACGAGGTTGTCGCGGCATGCGCGCAGCTCGCGCGCGCTCGCATGGGCGCGATCATCGTGTTCGAGCGAGATGCCGCGCTCGAGGAGTTCGTCGATGACGCGACCCGCATCGACGCGGCGCTGTCGCGGCAGATCCTGGTCTCGCTGTTCGTGCCGGCCAAGGACAACGAGCTGCACGACGGCGCCGTCGTGATCAACAAGAACCACCGCGTCGAGCTCGCCCGCGCGCTGCTGCCGCTGTCGCGAGCGACCGATCTCGGCCCCGAGTTCGGTACTCGCCACCGCGCCGCGCTCGGCATCACCGAGGACACCGACGCCGTGGCGGTCGTCGTCTCCGAGGAACGCGGCGAAATCTCGCTGTGCTTCAAGGGCTCGATCGCGCGCGACCTCGAGCCGGTGATGCTGCGCCGCGCGCTCGTGGGTCTGTTCGCGGGCGCCCGCGCGGAGATGGCCGAGGAGGCCGCGATGGCCGCCGAGGTCGGCAAGGCGATCGCGAGCATGGGCGTCGAGGCCAGCGAGGCCGAGGCCGCGCAGTGAGGAAGCGAAGCGAGACCATCGGCGCGTTCGGTCGCTCGCCTGCGCGGCGCACACCGGCCTCGCAGCCCGGAGGCAAGCCGCCCGCCGAGCTGCCGCCCGAGCGCGGGATGCTGCGCCGGTGGATCCACGGCGCGCTGTTCGAGAACGTGGGCCTCAAGGCGCTGTCGCTGATCCTCGCGATCACGGTGTTCTTGCTGGTCAACACCGATCGCGATCGCGAGATCACGGCGCGGGTCGGCGTCGCGTACACGCTGCCCGATGATCGCGTGCTGGTGTCCGAGCGCCTCGACGAAGTGCGCGTCACGATCAAGGGACGCTGGCAGCGGCTGCGCAAGTTCGACGAGCGCAGCCTCGATCGGATCACGATCGATCTGCGCCGCGCGCCATCAGGTGATGTACCGATCACGACCGACATGCTCGATCTTCCGCCGGGCCTCGAGATCACGTCGATCAGCCCGAAGAGCGTGCGCGTGCTGTTCGACCGTCGTGTCGAGAAGATCGTCGAGGTCACGCCGCAGCTCGCGGGTCGCCCGATGCACGGCTACTTCGTGGCCGAGATCAAGCCCGCGCCCGGGACCGTGCGGGTTCGCGGTGCCGCGGGAACGCTGGCCGCGCTGCCCGCGGTGCGCACGCGTGAGGTCTCCGTCGAAGGACGCACCGAGTCGTTCACCGTGGACACCGAGGTCGTCCCACCCGATGGCGTCGAGACGACGGGCACCGCGCCGATCTCACTCCAGGTCGTGATCCACGAGCAGCTCGATACGCGGAGCCTGCCGGGCCTGGTCGTCTCGGTGGCAGGCGACGGGATCGATCCCGCGCGCTGGAGCATCACGCCCGCGCAGGTCGAAGTCTCGCTGACCGGCACCGTCCTCGCGATCGAGAAGGCAAAAGCGGCACTGGCACCCGTGGTGCGACTGAGCGCAAATGACACGAAGGCTCGTGAGGTGGCCGTGAGCATCGAGGGGCTACCGCCGGGCATCGGCGTCAAGATCTCGCCTGAACGGGTGAAGGTCACGCCGATTCGCCCGACGGCACCGGTTCCCACTCCAGCACCCTGAGCGCGGGGCGGTTGGAACAAGTCGTGCTACGAACGTTACCGAAATGAGTAACGGGAACGTGCGTTCTTTGTTCGGCACCGACGGTATGCGCGGCGTCGCGAACCTCGAACCGATGACTGGCGCGACCGTGATGCGCCTCGGCATGGCGATCGCTGCGCGGCTCAGGCAGCCGGGTCGCCACACGCGCGTCGCGATCGGCAAGGACACCCGGCTCTCGGGCTACATGTTCGAGTCCGCGCTCGCGGCGGGCATCGTGGCGATGGGCGCCGACGTGTGGCTCACGGGTCCACTGCCGACCCCGGGCATTGCATTCATCACGTCGTCGATGCGGTGCGACGCCGGTGTCGTGATCTCCGCGTCTCATAATCCGTTTCAGGACAACGGCATCAAGATCTTCGCGCGCGATGGCTACAAGCTGCCCGATCACATCGAGGCCGAGATCGAGGGCCTGATGTCATCGCCGGATCTCGATGGTCAGCGCGCGGCGCCCGCCGACGTTGGCTACAACCGCAAGCTCGAGGACTCGCGCGGTCGCTACATCGTGTTCTGCAAGTCGACCTTCCCGAGCGAGCTGTCGCTCGATGGGCTGCGGATCGTCGTCGATGCCGCGCACGGCGCTGGCTATCGCGTCGGCCCGGCGGTGTTCGAGGAGCTCGGCGCCAAGGTCATCGCGATTCACACCAAGCCCGACGGCAAGAACATCAATGCCCGCGCCGGAGCACTGCACCCGCAGGCGATGGCCGAGACGGTCAGGCTGCACGAAGCCCACCTCGGGGTCGCGCTCGACGGAGACGCCGACCGCTGCGTGCTGTGCGACGAGCACGGCAACATCATCGACGGCGACGCGGTGATGGCGCTGTGTGCCACCCGCATGCTGCGCGAAGGCAAGCTCGCGAAGCAGACCCTCGTGACCACCGTGATGAGCAACCTCGGTCTCGAGCGCGCGATGCGCGACATCGGCGGCCGCGTGGTTCGCACGCAGGTCGGCGATCGCTATGTCGTCGAGGAGATGCGCAAGGAGGGCTACAACTTCGGTGGCGAGCAGTCGGGACACCTCGTGTTCCTCGATCACGCGACCACGGGCGACGGCATCGTCGCGGCGCTGCGCGTGCTCGCCGTGATGGTGCGCGAGCAAAAGCCGCTGTCGGAGCTCGCGAAGGTCATGGAGCGCACCCCGCAGGTGCTCGTCAATCTCTCCGTCGACCGCAAGATTCCGCTCGACCAGCTGCCCGACGTGCAGAAGCTGATCGCGAATGTCGAGCGCGAGCTCGGCGACGACGGTCGCGTGCTCGTCCGCTACTCTGGCACCGAGAGCAAGGCGCGCGTCATGATCGAAGGCCTGGACCAGGCCCGCATCCAGGACTGGGCCGACGAGATCGCAGGCGCGCTCGGCAAAGCGACGAGCGCGCTGAGCTGAGCCTTCCGCTTCACTGCGGTGATTGCCACACCCGCGACCCCGGTTCGGTGCGCAAAAAAAGGTTAGATCCACCGATGCTCACGATCCTCGGAACGGGCCTGCTCGGCTCAGGGTTCGCGCGTGCACTGCTCAAGAAGGGCGAGGCCATCCGCGTGTGGAATCGAACCGCGTCGCGGACGCAAGCGCTCGTCGAGCATGGGGCGGTGGCCGTCGCCGACGCGGCCGACGCTGTGCGGGGCGCCGACCGGGTCCATGTCGTGCTTGCGGACGACGCCGCCGTGAACAGCGTGCTCGAGGCCGCTGCGCCGGGGCTCGCACCAGGCGCGCTGGTCGTCGATCACTCGACCACGTCGCCGGGCGGCGCGCTGGAGCGGACCGTCCAGTGGCGTGACCGCGGCATCACGTACCTGCACGCCCCGGTGTTCATGGGGCCGCAGAACGCGATCGATGGCACCGGCTTCATGCTGGTGTCGGGTGACCGGGAGCTGGTCGCGAAGGTCACGCCGCTGCTCGCGCCGATGACCGGCAAGCTGCTCGACCTCGGCTCGCGCGTCGATCAGGCCGCGGCGTTCAAGTTGATCGGCAATCTGCTGCTGCTCTCGCTGGGCGCCGGGTTTGCCGACATCATCGCGCTCGCGCAGTCGATGGGCATCGGCGCGAAGGAAGCGGGAGCGCTGTTCGACCAGTTCAACCCGGGTGCGCAACTGGTGGGACGCTACAAGCGCTTCACCGATGCTGCCTACGAGGACGTGTCGTGGGACCTCGCGATGGCGCGCAAGGATGCGCGGCTGATGCAGGCGGAGGCGGATCGCGCGGGCATCGAGCTGCGCACACTGCCGCCGCTCGCGGCGAAGATGGACGAGATGATCGGCCGCGGCTACGGGGAGCTCGACTGGACCATTGTCGGCAAAGATCTGCTCAAGCCCGATTAGAAGACTTCAGGACACCAGGGCGCGACCTGCGAGGCGAACAGGCGGTCGGCCGTGAGCAACGCAGCGGCTTCGCCTCTGATTAGATCCGCGCGAGCGAGCTGGGTCGCCGTCGTGGTGCCGAGGAAGAGTGAGCCCAGTGTGGTGAGCGCGAAGGTGAGGTCTGCGGTCTTTGTCGTCGGCGCACAGTGGCCGCGGCCGGCCTCGACCCTCAGCTCGTACGTGGTGGCGCCGACCGCGAAGCGCAACGTGCCGTCGCTGGAGTAGCCCCGTGCGGCGAGCGCGGCCGGGATGTCCTCGATGCGCAGCCACAGGCTGTCGCCGCGGCGGCTCTTGATCCGGCGCATGTCCTCGACGAGCCAGGGCAGGGCAGAATCAGCCGGCGCGTTCCACCAGCTCACGGTCGGGAACAGATCGACGCTGAGCACGAATTTCCATAGCGTCGCCTCGGCTCGCGCATCGACGGCGAGCAGCTCGTTGATCTCGAGCCTGCCGTCGGGGATGCCGTCGGTGAACTTGCCGCGCTGGCGGTAGACCACGTAGCCCACGAGGTCACTGCCGCGGCGCACGATCACGTGGCGGCGCCGGCTCGCACCGCCGCGCGCCCATGGTGTCTCGAGGAAGCGACGCTCGCGCCACCACACGTCGGTCCGGCGCAGCGCAGCCGGCCGCGTGGCGATCGCGCGGGCATAGATATCGGGCAGCAGCGCGCGCGCGCGGGTCTCGTCGATCGGATCGAGGTTGTCGAGCTCGCGGTCGACCAGCTTCATCGTGTGCGCGTTCAGGATCTCGACGTGGTCGCAGAAGGCTGCGAGCCCGTAGCCAAAGCGCGGATAGATCGGCACGTCGGAGGCCCACAGGCCGCTCACCGCGAAGCCACGCGAGCGCGCGTCCTCGAAGTGCAGTCGCATCAGCTCGCGCAGGATGCCGCGCCGACGGTGAGTGGGTCGCACGGTGACGAGCGTGAGCCCGGCCATCGGCATCGAGGCTCCGCCCGGCAGGCTGATCGTCAGATCGAAGGTGCCGGCGGTGCCGACGACCACGCCGTGATCGAACGCGGCCCACGCCTGACCCGGACCGATGAGCGCGCGATGCTGATCGGCACCGTTGATGCCGGCTTCGACCTCCGGATCGGCGCCGAATACGTAGAGCGCGGCCTCCCGGAATGCGGCGATTTCGCCGTCGGTGATCGTACGGATTTCCAGCCCCATGCCCGCACCATAAACCATCGCGCGGTAGGCTCGCGCGAGATGCGACCGGTCGTGACAGCTGCGGAGATGCGGGCCCTCGACAAGGCAACCATCGAGGACATCGGCATCCCCGCGCTGACGCTGATGGAGACCGCTGGACGCGCGGTGGCCCACGTCGCGATCGAGATGCTGGAAGGCATGCGCGGCCACGTGGCGGTGGTCTGCGGTCCCGGGAACAACGGCGGCGATGGGTTCGTGATCGCGCGCGTGCTGCGTGATGGCGGCCTCGACGCGATCGTGTACCTCGCGGTGGCTCGCTCGAGCATCCGCGGCGATGCTGCCGCCCACCTGGGCATCCTCGAGCGCGCCGGTGGCCGCGTGCGGATGTGCGATTCGCCGGCGCTGCTCGCTGACGTGCGTGACGAGATCGCTGGCGCCGCGCTCGTGATCGACGCGCTGTTCGGCGTTGGGCTGGCGCGGCCCATCGAAGGCCATCTCGCGGGCGTGGTGGCTGCGATGAACCAGAACGGTCATTGCCTCGCCGTGGATATTCCGTCGGGGCTCGAGGCCGACACCGGCCGCGTGCTCGGAACCTGCGTCGATGCGAATGGCACGGTCACGATGGGCGCGCTCAAGATCGCGCTGGTCAGTGCGCCGGGCTTCGCACACTGCGGCACGATCGATCTCGCCGACATCGGCATCCCGAGTGGCGTGCTCGCGACCCAGGGCGTGCGTGCAGGCATCATCGAGGAAGCGGACATCGCGAGCACGCTGCCGCATGCAGGCGTGCTCGATCACAAGGGCACGCGCGGTCACGTACTCGTGGTCGGCGGCATGCCCGGCATGCGCGGGGCAGGCCGGCTGTGTGCGAACGCCGCGCTGCGCGGCGGAGCAGGGCTCGTCACGCTGGCGAGCGCGGGTGACGTGACCGCGGACGATGCGGTGATGACCAAGACCGTGGCGGCCGACCTCGGCGAGCTGGTGCGTGGCAAGGGAGCCATCGTCATCGGTCCGGGCCTCGGACAGTCCGATCCAGCAGCCGGCTGGCTGCGCGAGGTCCTGACGTCGGGCGTGCCGGCGGTGCTCGATGCCGACGGACTCAACCTGCTCGCGCTAGGCCTGGACGCACTCAAGCAGGCCGCGGGTCCCGTCGTGCTCACGCCACATCCCGGCGAGGCCGCACGGCTGCTCGGTCTGAGCGCCGTCGAGGTCGAGGCCGATCGGCTCGCGGCTGCGCGTGCACTCGCGACGCGCTCGCATGCGGTCGTGGTCCTCAAGGGCGCACGCACGATCGTCTGCGATGGCACGCTCGACGATGACTTCTGCTCGATCAACTCGACCGGCGGCCCGGAGCTGTCGACGGGTGGCAGCGGTGATGTGCTCGCTGGATTGATCGGCGCGCTCCTCGCACAAGGGATGACGGCGGTCGACGCCGCACGTGCGGGTGTGTACCTACATGGTCTCGCCGGCGACAAGCTGGCGGTCCCACACGGGAGCCGCGGTGTGATCTCCTCGGACCTACCTCTGGCCATCGCGGGAGTGCTCGCGGCGATCCCGCGTCCGGCTTGAGACGCACCGTGTGTCTCCACAACCGCGGCCTATAAAACTGCCTTTCACGTCGCCTGGTTAGCTGTGGCACAGCGGGTGCTTTTAGACCCTGCATGTCGCGTAACTCGAACAAGCAGCCCGCCACCTCTCGCATCGTCCGCAAGACCACGTCGGCCCCGAAGGCGCTGCGAGTTGTCGACGGCGGCAAGTCGGCAGCAGCTCCCAAGGCTGCGCACCACACCGGTGTCCACGCCGAGTTCGCCACCGCATGTCTGCCGCACCAGGCCGAGATGTTCGGCGTCGCGATGCGCATCTGCCGCGACCCGGAGCTCGCAAAGGATCTCGTCCAGGAGACCCTGATGCGCGCGATGGTCGCGTGGACCAGCTTCGAGCAGGGCACGAACCTCCGCGCGTGGCTGTTCCGCATCCTGACCAACGCGTTCATCAACGGCTATCGCAAGCGCCGCCGCCACCAGCGGTTTGCGACCGAGCGCCCT
This sequence comes from Haliangiales bacterium, assembly GCA_038322185.1. Lineage (GTDB taxonomy): Bacteria > Myxococcota_A > Polyangia > Haliangiales > Haliangiaceae > JABFXX01. Next base: position 3,218 of record JBBQFU010000277.1, on the reverse strand, counting down.
GGCGATGCTCTCAACGCGCTGTACGGCCGCGACCAGGATCACACCGATGACCTCGACGAGGCGCTGCACCGTGACGAGCTCAGCGACGAAGTGCAGGACGCACTCGGCAAGCTCGGTGCGGACTACCGCGATGTCGTCGAGCGCGCGGACCTCAAGGGCCAGAAGTACAAGGATATCGCCGACGAGCTCGATGTTCCCATCGGCACCGTGATGTCACGTCTGTTCCGCGCGCGCCGCGTGCTCGAGACCGAGCTGTCCGGTTACGCCGCACGCGATTTCGGCATCAAGCGCGCGGCCTGAGTCGCCGTTGCCTCTGGCCGCTCGAGGTTCCCGCAACGGCACGCTGTGGGTGACCTGAGCTAGTACTCAGCTTCGCGGCTGGCGGGACGCACGTGGTCGCGACCGGTGTCGGGCGCGACGTGCTCGGAGTTCAGCTCACCGCGCGCGTCGGTGTAGCTCGCCCACACGATACCGTCGGGGCCATGCACGAAGTACGGCTCCTGCCGGACCATCGCGCCGTCGGCCGACGGATCGAACACCTGGAACGTTCGCCACTGCGTGCGTGCACCGGGACCGGGCGGCGCGATGGTCTGTGCCGCCGTCGCGGCTGCCTGCACCGTCGGATCGCTATCGTCGCGGGCGGCCTTCTCGAGATGGCCCTTGATGGTCGCCGCGGTCTCCTTGCGCGCACCGGTGGCGACCCGGCCCAGGCCACGCGCAGCAGCGAGCCGCACCTGGACGCTCGGGTCTTGCGTGAGCAGCTGCGCGAGTGACTTCACGGCCGCGTCATCGCCCGCGAGGCTCGACAGCGCGAATGCGGTGTTGATGCGAACGAGCCGCGACTTGTGGAAGACGAGGCTATTCAGCGCCGCGGCGCGAGTGCCGGCGAGCAGGTCGGTCCGAGCATCGCGGGGTAGCGCCCACAGCACGCGAGCGAGCGCGCCGGCGCTGTTGATCGCCGCGGCCCAGCCGCCGTGCTTGGCGACGTAGAGCCAGCGCTCGACGGTGGGCTTCACGGCCTTGTCCGTCGGTGCCGAGACGGATATCTCGCCGAGGGCCCACGCGGCATCGCCGACGAGCCGGTCGTCCTTGACCGCGAGCGTGTCGGACAGAACTGGGAACGCGCCGGTGTCGTGAAGGTCGCCGAGCGCAGAGGCCGCGGCACGGCGACGGTCTGCGGCGCCGCGCTCGACGAGTGTGCGGAGCACTGGCGCGTCGTCGAGCTGCTGGCCTGCGGCGAGGCCACCGATCGCGGCGATCGCGACCTTCACGTTGGAGTCGTCGCTGAGCCTGCGCAGCGCCTTGCGCGCGGTGGCATCGGGACGATCGCGAAGCGTGGCACCGAGTGCACGGACGACCTCGTGGCGCGTGGGCCCGCGATCCGCCTCGGCCTGCGTGATCAGTGCGCCGACCACCGACGGATCGGCGATGTAAGACAGCGCCGTGGCCGCCGCCGCGTGGAGCTCCGTCGGGCCCTCGCGCAGCACGGTGACGAGCGCCTTGGTGGCATCGGCCGACGGCGACGCCGCACCGATGAGGCCGAGCGCGTCGATCGATGCGAGACGCAGGCGCGTGGGATTTCCGGGGCCGGCGAGCGCGGTGAGCTTCTTGGTCGCAGCGGGTGCGGCGAGAACGCCGAGGTACTCGGCGGAGAGCACGCGAACCTCGAGATCCTCGTCAGTCAGATGTTCGATCAGCACATCGCCGGCACGCGCGTCGCGGCCGAGCAGCGGGCGCAGCGACTCCATCGCTGACAGCCGGATCGCGGCGTCCTTGTTCGCGAGTGCGCCGAGCACGGGGACCAGCGCGTCCGGATCGCCGGTGGCGCCGAGTGCCTTGAGCACGAGCGGCATCGGCACGCGTCCACGCTCGAGCTCGGCGGTGAGCGCGGCCGTCGCGCGCGCATCGGAGGCCTCGCCGAGCAGCGTGACCGCGGTGACCGGATCGCCCTTGAGGCGGCCGGACAGATGCGCGACGAGCGCGGGCACCGCGGCCTTGCCGGCGACACGCAACGCATCGACCGCGGCGCGGCGCGTGTTCGCTTGCGCGAGGTTCTCGACGAGCCGCTTGAGCGCTTCCTCGCCCGCCTTGCCGGCACCGGGAATCGCCGCGATCTGGCCGAGCGCATAGGCGACCTTGGTGCGCAGCTCCTCGCTGCCGCTCTGCAGCTGCTCTGCGAGCGCGTCGAGCGCATCGGTCGCGCCGAGCAGGCCCAGTGAGCCAACCGCCTGGCGACGGACTTCCTCGTCGGGATCGTTCATCAGGCGCACGAGCGCGGGCACCGCCGACTTGTCGCCGAGCTTGCCGATCGCGCGAACGGCGCTCTTGCGGACGTCGCGGGACGTGTCGCTGAACTTGGCGACCAGCGGAATCACGGCGCGGCGATCGCCGAGCTGCTCGAGCTGCTCGATCGTCTCGCGGCGCACGTCGGACTTGTCGTCCTCGAGGCGAGGAATGAGCGCGATCACCACGGTCGCGTTGCCGCGCATGCCGATCTTGCCGAGCGACTTCACGGCGCGCTGGCGAACCGTCGAATCGGGATCGCCGAGCGAGCGGGTGAGGGCAGACGCGGCATCCGCGCCGCCGATGTCGCCGAGCACGTCGGCCGCGACCGCCTTGGTCTTGGCGTCGATGTCCGCGAGCCACTCGATCATCACCGGCACCGCGGCCTGCGCGCCGCCGAGCCCGAGGGCCTTGGCGGCCTGGTGGCGCACGCTGTCGTCATCGTCGCGCAGCGCCTTCATCAGGTACGGCTGCGCGAGATGGATGTCGCGCGTACCGAGATACGAGATGGCCTCGAGGCGCTTCTTGGGATCGTCGCTCTCCAGACCCTCGGCGTCAGCATCGACCGCGCCTTGCCAGTCGAACCCGGCTTGTGCGATGCGCGCAGGTGCCGCTCCGAGCAGCATCATGGCGAGCACGATCCGCAGGCGCTTCATGCCGGTGGAGTATGTCTCAACGAGCCTTCGAGAGCACGCCGATCGCCCATTCGACCTTCTCGCGGAGCCGCTCCGGCAGATCGAGGTCCAGCATCGCCTTGTACTCGGCGAGGGCGGCAGCCCGGTGCTCCGCGGCCTTGGCCGGATCGGGGTCGGCCGTACGCCCGTCGCCGAGGCTCCAGTGGAGTACCGCGAGGTCGCGCCGCGGGACCCACGCCTTGGGGGCGAGCGCCTTTGAACGCTCGAGCGCCGTGAACGCACCGGGGATATCACCGAGCT
>JBBQFU010000276.1:0-11750 GCA_038322185.1 Haliangiales bacterium | reverse complement strand
TTGGCACATCGAGCGTGCCGTCGGCGAGGATGTCGGCCTCGGTGCCGCGCAGGATCTTCACCGGCAGGTCTCGCAGCGTCGCCATCTCTGCGTGCTGGGCACGGAGCTTGTCGGCGTCGAGACCACCTGCATAGGACGCGGCCGCGGAATGATCGGTGATCGTGATCGCCTGCATGCCGTGCTCGCCGGCTGCACGGGCCATGTCCTCGATGGAGTGCTTACCGTCGCTGTACGTGGTGTGGCAGTGGAAGGCGGTGGTGACGTCCTCGAGTGTGACGAGGTCGGTGAAGTCATCGCCGCCATCGGCCGCGGACAGCTCGTCGCTGCCGTCGCGAACCTCGGGCGGCAGGAAGGGCAGGCCGAGAGCCGCGTACACGTCGCGCTCCCCGGGAGCGTCGAGCGCCGCGAGGTTCACGCCACGGGCCCCGGCGCGCGCACGGAGCAGCTCGACATGCTCGGGGCTGCCCGTCGCGCAGATCATCGCCCAGCCGAAGTGCGCGTGCGTCGCGAGATGAATCTCGCAGCGCATCCCGTCAGCCATCCGTGCGGCGATCACATCGATCTCCCTGCGCTCGGCATTCGCCTCGCTTGCAATCGACGTGATGAGCCCGTAGTTGCCGATCCGTTCGATCACGGCGTCGCGGTCTACGGTCTCGACAGCAAACGCGAGATGGTCGACGATCTCGCTCCACAGCCGCACCGGACCGGCGACCTCGGCGCGCACCACCGCCGTGCAGCCGCGCAGATAGCCGGCGAGCGACAGCGCGTGCTGCTCGGCGTCGACATGGATCTCGCGGTGACCGCGCAGGCGGCGCTCCTCGATCGCCTTGAGAATCTTCTCCTGGCTGATCTTGCCGAATCCCGGGAGCTCGGCGAGCAGGCCTGCCTTTGCGGCAGCGGCCACCGCATCGAGATCCGCAGGCGCGAGCGACTGATGAATCTTGCGCGCCTTGAGCACGCCAACCGAGGGCAGCTGCGCGAGCTCGACCACGACGGCCGGCCACTTCGCGCGCAACGTCTCGAGGATCGTCGCCGAGCCGCGGCGCGCGAGGTCACCGACCGTGCGGGCGATCGAAGCGCCGATGTACGGCAGCTCCTCGAGCCGACCCTCGTCGAGCAGGCGCTGCAGGCCCTTCGCGGCCTCGATCGACTTGGCCGCCTTGTCGTAGGCCATCGCTCGATGGCGGTCACCATCGAGCTCGAGATAGACCGCGATCTCGCGAAGCAGCGCGGCGATCGTGGTCGGTTCCATACCTCGCGGTGTAGCAGATCAGCGGCGCTCAGCGCGCCGGATCCATCGGCATCATCGACGGCGGCGTCGTCGGCGCTGGCATCGTGACCGGCGGCGGCAGCGGCGAAGGCGCCGGCGGGTTCGGCGATGGTGTTGGCGTGGGCGCGGGCGCGGGATTCGTCGGCCCCGGATTCGTCGGCGCCGGATTCGTCGGGACCGGCACTGGAACCGGAACCGGTCCGGGCTGCTGCGCGGTCGGGTTCGGCACGTAGGGCGCGGTCGGGCTCGGCGACGGCGGCTCGACGGTTTCGGCGGCGGTCGGCGCGGGGTTGCCGTCGACGGGCCCCCGCGGCGGGTTCGAGAGCGTCGGCACGTTCTCGATCGGCGGTGCCGGCGTGCTCGGCGGCGGCGGCGTGGGACGCGACGGATCCGAGGGACCCATCGCGGTCGACGTGCCGAGCGGCGGCCCCATCGTGTCCTTGTTGTGACGCTGCGAGCTCGAGCAGGCGACGCCGAACGCGCTCGCCATGATCAGCGAACCGACGATCGCGGAAACCGAGGATAGACGCTTCATGATGAGCGCTAGTGGGTGCGAAGCGCGTGCCGTCGAAGACACGGTCAGCGCGCGCCGCTGCCACACGCGGCCTGGTACACGGATCGCAACAGATCGGGCCATGCCCGCCCGCGCGATCGACTCCGCGACCATCGCTTTTGGACTCGTGTCGATTCCCATCAAGGTCTACTCGACCAGCGAGCCGTCGCACGAGATTCACTTTCATATGATCCATGAGGGCTGTGGCGAGCGGATGAAGCAGCAGTATGTGTGCCCCAAGCACGGTGAGGTCGAGCGCGCAGACATCGCCAAAGGCTACGAGCTCACGAAGGGAAACTTCGTCGAGCTCTCGAAGGAGGAGCTCAAGGCGCTCGAGGCGGTCGCGAGTGACGAGCTGTCGATCCGGGAGTTCGTGCCGGCGAGCGCCGTCGACCCGATCCTCGTCGAGCGCACCTACTTCCTCGGGCCCGATAAAGGTGGCGAGCGTGCGTATCGGCTGCTGCGCGACGCGCTCGAGGACGCAGAGCTGGTCGGCATCGCGGCCTACGCGGCGCGCGGCAAGCAATACATCGTGATGGTGCGCCCGTTCGAGGACGGTCTCGCGATGCACCAGCTGCGCTATCCCGACGAGGTGAAGGCGTGGAGCGAGGTCCCGGTCGGCAAGATGCCCAAGGCGGCGCCCGCCGAGCTCGGTCTCGCGCGCCAGATCATCGATCAGCTCCGTCACGACACGTTCGATCCGGGCCAGTACACCGATGAGGTCAAGGGTCGCGTTCGCAAGCTCATCGCCAAGAAGGCGAAGGGCGGAGAGATCGTCGCGCCGCCCGAGGCGCCGAAGCCCGAGGTCACCGATCTGATGGAGGCACTCAAGGCATCGCTCGCTGGAGAGTCGCCGCCGAAAGCTAAACGCGCGACCCACGCGAAGCGCACACGAGCTGGTCACGGTAAGCGGGGCCATGCCACGACCAGGCGCGCTTCGCGTGGTTCGCGCACCCTCTCACATGGCACACGTCACACCACTGGAAAGGGCGCGCACGCCAAGGGCGCGAACAGGTGATCGAGATGCAGCTCTTCCTCGTTGTCCGTCTCATCATGTTGCTGATGATCACGGTCGCCGCCATCGCCGCGGTGACCGCATGTCCGAACCACGGGTGATGCGATGCGATTGTCACTCGTTGCCCGTCTCTCGACCTCGCTCGCGATCACCGTCGGTGCAATCGTTGCGGCCTGTCACAACGACGTCCCGCGACCCGCGATTCCGGCACCGCTGACTCCCGAGGTGTCGCGCGAGTCGCCGAAGCCGCAGCCGATCGACCCCAAGCGCAAGGCGCGGCAGAAGCGCGTATCGCACGCGCCGGCCGACGCAGGAGTGGTTGATGCGCTCAACATGCCGCCGGTTCCCGACGCCGCGGTCAACGTGGTGCGCGACGCGGGTCAGCCGTTGAAGTAGTGATGTCACGGCCTTGCGGTCGTTTCCTGACGGAACTGTGATAGTTCGCCTGCGCTGCGCGGCCAGTGTCGAATGCTATAGGGAGACGTGCTCCTCGCGATTGTCTGTGCCGCGATCGGCGGATGGTTCTCGATCCTGTGCCTCAGCGTGTTCGCGCATCGCTCGATGGCGCATCGAGCCGTGACGCTGCATCCCGCGATCGCACACGTCATGCGCTTCTGGCTGTGGTTCTCGACCGGCACGCCGACACGCCGCTGGGTCGCGGTTCATCGCAAGCACCACGTCTTCACCGACGGCGAAGACGACCCGCACTCGCCGGTGATGTACGGCCTACCGCGGGTGTTCTTCGGCGGCTACTGGCTCTACCGCCGCGAGGCGATGAAGCCCGAGACGATCGAGAAGTACGGCGCGAATTGCCCGAGCGATTGGATCGAGCGCAACGTCTACGAGAAGCACGACAACATCGGCCTCGTGCTGATGCTGCTGCTCGACATCGCCGTGTTCGGCATCGGCGCGGGCCTCGTCGCGTACGCCGTGCAGATCATCTGGGTGTCACTGTGGGCCGCTGGCTTCATCAACGGCATCGGCCACGCATGGGGCTATCGCAACTGGGACACCAAGGACTCCAGCCGCAACATCATGCCGGTCGCGCTGATCTGCAGCGGCGAAGAGCTACACAACAACCACCACCGATGGCCGCGCTCGGCGAAGTTCTCGATGCGCTGGTTCGAGTTCGATCTCGGCTGGGCGTTCATCCGCACGTTCGCCACGTTCGGGCTCGCGAGCGACATCTACGTGAAGAGTCGCCGCTGGAAGACGACCGAGCCGCTCGCCGACGACGACGAGGCCGAGGCGATCGCGCCACCCGAACCGCTCGGCTAACGCGGTTCACTACTGGCGCTGCTTGAGGCCTTCGAGGCGCTGATCGATCTTCGCGGCGAGCTTCTCCGACGGATTCATTGCGCGGGCCTGTCTGCACGCCGCCGTCGCGTCGTCCCAGCGCTCCATCGCGCCAAACGCGAGGCAGACGTTGAACTGATACTTCGGATCGGGGAGCACGCTGTTGGCCTGCTGGAACAGCGCGAGCGCACCGGCGGTGTCGGCGGCGAACAGCTTCTCCTTGCCCTGATTGTTGATCCCCTCGGCCTCGGCGCGACGGCTCTCGTCGGGCGTGGCCGGTCCGGCGCTACCGGTTCCGGGCTGCGCGCTGCCGCTTCCTGTACCCGGTCCCGGATCGGGCACGGGCACCGGCGCGCGCGCGATGCGCGGACCACCGCAGCCCGACTTCCACAGCACGTCGGCGACGGTGCCTGCGATCACGTCGATCGCTTCGTTCTCCTGCGGCGCGTTGTTGACCACGGTGCCGGATGACTTGCCGTGAATGCTCGCGGTTCCGAGCAGGTCGCCGTCCTGGCCATCGGACAGCACGAGCAGCGTGTCCATCACGACCTGGTTCTCGTTGCGGATCCAGCCGTCGCCACCGCGCGCGTGCTTGGTGATCGTCAGATCGAGGATCACGTCCGCGGGCCCCTGCGCGGCGGGCTGGATCGTCGCGAAGCCGCACTTCTGCTTCAGCTTCTGAGCGACGGCGTTTTCCATGAACGTCGCGAGCCCCTGCGCTCCGAAGACGGTCGATCGAACGCGGAGCGCGATGCTGCGATACGTCTGCAGATTCGCGATCGGCATCGTGTTTTGCACCGTCGCCGACGGACGGCACGCGATCAAGAGCACGAAGGCAAGTGCACGCACGCCGCAAGCATATCAGCCGTTCGGCCCCGGGGTCTCTCGCTGGCGCTCGAGCTGACGCTGAGTTTACGAGCCGGCCTGGGCGAGCCGCTTGAGGAACGGCACGACCTGGCGGTTCGTCACGTCCTCGGCCACCGCCTCGAGGCAGTCGCGCATTCCACTCGAGATGTCGCTCGCGGAGTTGCCGGTCATGGCCTTCGCCGAGCCCGATGCCGACGCGGCGCGGTTCGCTTCCCACTTCTCGCCGCCATCCTTGCCGCCCCACGGCGCGATGCGGATCGCGACGGTGCACGCGATCGTCGTCTGCCTGCCGCCCTTGGTGACCTCGATCTTCTTCACGGTCGACGCAACGATGTAGCCCTGCGACTTGTTCGTCGCGAGCTCCTTGCCGGTCGGCATTCCGCCGCCCGGCCAGTTCGTCGTGTAGCCGGTGCGCTCGATCCCCTTGCGCACGATCTTCACGAGGCGATCGGGCGCGTCCTGCGGCGCCTTCTTCGATTGATCGATCGCCTTGTCGATGTTGACGAACACGGTGGGCTTGCCACCGCTCGCGACCGATGGCGCTACGACCTTCTTCTTGTTGTATGGCGCGAGCTTCACGAGCACGTTGGTCGCGGTCTGCCGGACCTTGGTGTCCTTGTCCGCGTTGCTCGCTTTCGCGAGCGACTCGAAGGCGAGTGCTCTCGCATCCTCAGCGGTCCTGCCGTCGACCATCTTCTCGAGTGCGAGGATCGCGATGCGGCGAATCGTCGGATCTGCATCGTGCGCAGCCGTGTTCGACACCGCGAGCACGGCGCGCGGATCCTTGCTCTTGCTGAGCGCGAGCACGGCGGCAGTGCGGACCTTCGTCGGCTTTTTCGCCGCGAGCTGGTTCACGCTCGTGTCGATCGAATCGGCTCGCGCATCGCCGCTGAGGATCAGCAGGCAAGCGGCAAGTACCGCGAGCACGCGCGTCATCTCTATCAGCGTATCACGCGCTCGCAAATCCGTTAGCAAGGCTACACCTCCCACTTGGGAGTAGAGTCAGCTCGTGAGCCTCCTCGATAGTCTGCGTGTACTCGGCGCGATGGCGCAGGTCACCACACCTTCCCTCGTTGACATCGTGCGCGGGACGCTCGACCGCCAGACCGTCGATGATCGGGCGCGCTGGTTTGGCCGCAAGGTGGTCGAGGTCCTTGGCGTGGATCTGATCGCGACCGGCGCGCACCAGGTGCCTACAGATCGTGCCTACGTCTACATGTCGAATCATCAGAGCCACCTCGACATCCCGATGCTCTACGCGACGCTGCCATCGCGCACGATCCGGATGCTGGGTAAGACCGAGCTGTTTCAGATCCCGCTATGGGGCAGGGGGCTGCGCGCCGCTGAATTCATCGAGGTAGATCGCTCCAATCACGAGCGAGCCCGCAAATCGATCGATTACGCGGCCCAGCTGATCCGCGATGGCGTGAGCATCTACCTCGCTCCCGAGGGCACCCGGTCCACGACCGGCAAGATTGGCAAGCTGAAGAAGGGGGGCTTCCACCTCGCCAAGGACACCCACACGCCGATCGTTCCGGTGGCCATCGACGGAACCATGGACATCCTGCCCAAGGGGGGCCGCGTCATGACCGCCGGCAAGCGGGTCCAGGTGACCATCGGGGCCCCGATCGCCGTCGAAGGTCGCGAGATCGAAGACGTCATGGCCGACGTGACCGCCTTCCTGGTGCGCCACATCGAGGGCTAGCGAGCGTTTTCCCGAGGGCTAAGCCGGGACTTGCGCCTGCTTCTGCGGCGGGAAACCGCTGCAGTTATGCTGTATCTTGATCGGGTGACCTGGGTCGTGCCGTTGGCGCTCGGGGGCCTCGCTATCCTGGTGATGGCGGTGTTCACCATGTTGTCTGGTCGCAGACGACAACACGCCACCATCGCGCCCGCGACGGTCGTCGGTCCACGGATCCTGGTTCACGACATCAACGACGACCGGTGCACGGGGTGCGATGCGTGTGTCGCTGTCTGTCCGACCAACGTGCTCGACCTCGTGCAGAACAAGAGCCGCGTGCTGCGGTTCGAGGACTGCATCCAGTGCGAGGCGTGCATGTTCGCGTGCCCGACCGATGCGCTCGTGATGTTCCCCGAGGGCAGCGTGCCGCCGCCGTTGAAGATCCCCGAGATCGACGAGAACTTTCAGACCGCGGTGCCGGGCCAGTACTTGATCGGCGAGGTTGCCGGCAAGCCGCTCGTGAAGAACGCGGCAAACCTCGGCCGCGCGGTTGTCGAGCACATGCTGTCCACGGGCATGTATCCCGGCGCGCTCGGCCCGAGCTCGCCCGGTAGCGATGTCGTCGACGTCGTGATCGTCGGCTCCGGTCCCGGCGGTCTGTCGGCGGCGCTGACCTGTATCCAGAAGGGCCTGTCCTACGTCGTGCTCGAGAAGGAGCAGGAGATCGCGTCGACGATCTCGCGCTATCCGAAGGGCAAGCTCGTGATGGCCGAGCCCTACGACACGCAGAACGTGTCGATGCTGCCGGTGTTCGACTCGTCGAAGGAGCAGCTGATCCCGATCTGGAAGGAGCTGATCGAGCGCGTGCGCCTGCGCGTGAACCTCGGCGAGTCGGTCGAGTCGGTCCAGCGCGGCTACGACGGCGCGTTCGATGTGCGCACCACGGTCGCCGCGTATCGCGCGCAGCGCGTCGTGTTGTCGATCGGTACGCGCGGCAAACCACGAACGCTCCAGGTTCCCGGCGAGAACCTTCCGAAGATCTTCAGCCTGCTCGACGATCCCGATGACTGGAACGGCCGCAGCGTGCTCGTCGTCGGTGGCGGTGACTCGGCCTGCGAAGCGGCGCTCGCGCTGTCCGACGCGGGCGCGAAGGTCATGATCAGCTACCGCGGCAAGGGCTTCAATCGCGCCGCTCCGAAGAACAAGTCCACCATCGAGCGCTACGCCGCCGAGGGCCGCATCAAGGCCAAGCTCGGCTCGCAGATCCTGCAGTTCGATCACGACTCGGTCACGATGGCGCTCGGTGATGGCACGCAGAAGCGCTATCCCAACGACGCCGCGTTCGTGCTGATCGGCGCCGATCCGCCGGTGCAGTGGCTCGAGAAGGTCGGCATTCACTTCGTCGATCGTCCGCACCAGTTCCAGTTCGGCAAGAGCGATGACATCGTGCGCCGCTTCGTCGCGCGTGCCGGCGAGTGTCCCGAGGATGCGGCGCGTGCCGCGGCCGTGGTTCTCGGTGGCAGCACCGGCATCGAGCCATCGCGTGCCGCAGCTGCCATCTCGCTGCCGATGCAGCTCGGTGGCCCGGGCCCGCTCGTCATCGAGGCGCGCGGGCCCAAGAAGTGGCTGCGCTCCGCGACCAGCATCTTCTCGACGCGCACCGCCTCGCAGATCACGCCGCTGCCCGCACGCTTGCCGACGGCGCCGCCGCCGATGCCGGGTGTGGGGGCGCAGAAGGGCAAGCGCCTCGATCAGCCGATGCCGCTGTCGGAGTTTGCGAAGCAGAGCAAGCGTCGCAACGACCACACCGGTCACGGCCGCCGCGATCAGCTCACCGCCGGCGAGCGCACGCGTATCCTTCGCATGCTTCGCGACGAAGGTGGCCGTATCGCCGACGAGGAGTCGCAGGTCCACATCGGCAGCGCACCGCCGGCCAAGGGCTACGACTTCGACTTCGACGACGATGCCGTGGCACCTCCGCCGCCGATCACCGCGACGCAGCAGCGTCCCGACGTTCCCGCAAAGCCGGCGCTTGTCGTCGGCCTCGCGCAGGCGCGCAACAAGCGCAACACCGGGGGCCCCCAGCGCGCCGAGCCACCGCGCAGCAAACCAGTCAGCATCCCGCCGCCGGTTCCGGGTGGTGCGCCGCCCCTGCGCAGCAAGCCGCCCACGATGGCCCCGCCTCCGGCACCCGGTCGCGGCAAGTCGGCCACGATGCAGCCGATGAGCGGGCGCAAGCCAACGCCGCCGGCCGCGTTCAGCAACGAGCGCACGCGGGCGCAGCAGCCCGACGAGGATCTGATGGCGGCCGTGCGTAGTGCGCCCGGACCGGGTCGCTCGCTGTTCGACGAGCCGACGCGCATGGGCGATGTCGACGGGCACCTGCTCGATCAGACGCGGCCCGAAGATGCGGTCAGTGGTCCCGAGATTCCGACCGATCACGAGAACCCGCGGTTCCTCGAAGTTTCGACCGCGACGGAGATGTCTGCGCCGCTGTTCACGGGCCGCAGCGGCGGCATCGAGAACTTCAATTCCGACGAGGAAGCCACGCGCATGGCGAGCGTCGATTCGATCTCGCGCAAGCCGACCGGTGCACGCCCCGCAACGCGACCTGGCGCACCGCGGCCCGGCGGATCGGCGAAGCCCGCCGCGAAGCGTGCGTTGCCGCGGCCGCATCCGGCGCAGGACGATCGCACGCGCAACATCGATATCCGCAAGGAGCCCACCAGCCCGAGCCCGGGCGACGGCATCAACGATCCCAACATCGACTGGGATATCGATTAATAGTCACGGTGCTACGCTGTAAACGATGCCCGGGGATGGTGACGACACCAAGGTTTCGTCGGTAGAGCGCGACGACACCTTGCTGGCGACCGCGCCCGAGCGCTCGAGCGTGCCGACGATCGCGCCGCCACCGGACCAGCGTTACAAGCTCGGCGCGGAGCTCGGTCGCGGTGGAATGGGCCGCGTGGTCGAGGCATTCGACACGCACCTCGGCCGCACGGTCGCACTGAAGGAAGTGTTGCCGAAGGCCGGCAACATCGATCGTCGGTTTCAACGCGAGGTGCGGATCACGGCGCGGCTCGAGCACGCATCGATCGTTCCGCTCTACGACTCGGGGCGCCTTGCCGACGGACGGCCGTTCTACGTGATGCGTCGCGTGACCGGCAAGCCACTCGACGAGGCGATCACGATCGCACGCACGCTCGAAGGCCGGCTCGCACTGCTACCCAACGCGCTCGCTGCGATCGATGCGGTAGCGCACGCGCACAAGCGCGGCGTGATCCACCGCGACCTCAAGCCACAGAACATCCTCGTCGGCGAGCTCGGCGAGACTGTCGTGATCGACTGGGGCCTCGCGAAGGTCATCGGCGACGCCGACGAGCCCGTGCATGACAGCCTCGAGCCGCGCCTGCCGACGGCGGCCGATAGCCTGCACACGCAAGTGGGATCGGTGTTCGGGACGCCCGGCTTCATGGCGCCCGAGCAGGCGCGCGGCGACGAGCTCGGCCCGTCGGGGGATGTCTACGCGCTCGGAGCGACGCTGTATCAACTGCTGGCCGGCAAGCCGCCGTTTCGCGGGACGAGCGCGACCGACGTGATCAGCTCGACACTGCGGCATCGGCTCGAGCCGATCGCGCGTGCATGTCCGGGCGCGCCGCCGGAGATGGTCACGATCATCGAGAAGGCACTCGCGTTCGAGCAGAAGGATCGCTATCCCAACGCCGGCGCGCTCGCCGAGGATGTGCGGAGCTTCCTGACGGGCCAACTCGTCGCGGCACATCGCTACACGAAGCGGCAACGCGTCGCTCGGTTCGCGCGCCGTCACCGCGCACCGCTGATCGTCGCAGCGCTCGCATCGGTTGGCATCGCCGTGCTCGCGTGGGTCAGCGTGCATCGCATTCTCGTCGAGCGCGATACGGCGGCCACCGAGCGCACCGAGGCCCAGCGGCAACGCAATCGGGCCGACGAGCGCGCGGCCGAGATTCGCGAGCGCGCGGACCAGCTTCTATTGCTGCACGCGCGCAGCCTGCTCGACACGAATCCGACGCACTCACTGGCGGTCCTCAAGCAGATCGAAGGCGGCGGCTTGATCCGCGAGGAGGCGAGGGCGCTGGCCCGTGCGGCGGTGCTGCGTGGTGTTGCGTTTGGCTTACCGACGCTGCCAGAGCACACGACGTCGCTGCAGATGTCGCGCGATGGCAAGCGCGTGCTGCAGATGAATCGCTTCGGTCTGCTGCAGGTGATCGATCTCGACAGCCGGCGACAGATCGCCACGTTCAAGGGCTCGTTTGGAGGACGGGCCGAGTGGGTCGACCGCGATCGCAAGATCTTGATCGATGCGTCCGATGATCCGCCGCTGCTGTTCGATCTGGCGACCAAGACCGCCGAGCCGCTCCCCCTCGAAAAGCTGCGCAGCCTGAGCATGAACGGCGACGCATCGCGCATCGCGGTGGTCGAGCACAGCGGGCGCATCGCGTTGATCGATGCCGCGACGCGCGAGGTGACGTACGTGCCGGGACATACCGCGAAGGACTCGATCGCGTACGCCGCCGACAGCTCGTGGATCGCGTTCAACCAGAAGGTCGATGACAAGCGCGAGCGGCTCGTCGTGATCGACCCGGGTGGCCGCGTGCTGACCCAGCGCGACGGTCGCGTGCTGCTGCTCGGCAGCTCACCGGGCGGCAAGCTCGCGATCTTGTTCTGGGGCGGTGGCGTGGTCGAGCTCAGCACGCCGGCGACGACGCCGGTGTTCACGCCAGTCCCCATCGCCGCCGTCGAGCACGTGCATCAGCTCTCGTACCGCAACGAGCGGCTGCATCTGGTGACCCAGCAGGCGCTGTTCGCGTGGACCGGCCAGACCCTGCTTCGGCTGCGCACCATCGACACCGGCGCGATGGTGATGAACGTGGTGCGCGACGGCGTACTGACGCTCACCTCGACCGACGGTCGCGTGTACCTGTTCGACGACGAGGTCGCGCACAGCCTGCAAGTGACCTCGCGTACGCCGATGCTTCGTGTCACGGGTGTGCCGGGCTCGTCGCGGCTGGTCGGCACCGCTCAGGAT
>JBBQFU010000275.1:0-11781 GCA_038322185.1 Haliangiales bacterium | reverse complement strand
TGTTGCAGGTAATAGGAGAACGGAACGCCGAAGCCCGGCGGCACGTTCACACCGTCGAGATTCGCGGTCACGATCTCGCCGAGGTTCGAAGTCTTGGTGCCGTACATCTGCACGTCCTTGCCGCGGATGCGCGTGAGCATCGGGAGCCGGCGCGTCACGGTGTTCGCCGTCGGCAGCTCGACGTGCTTGGCGGTGTAGATCCTGTTCTCGAGCGCCTTGCGCTCGGCCTCGGTCGCCTCGCGCACCGTGATCGCGGTGTCGGTGACCTCGTAGTAGATCACCTTACCGTCGAGCTTGGCGTACTTGTCGCGCGCCTTCTTGTCGCCCGCGTTCGGGATGCCCCACGCACCGGCGCGCAGGTTCACGTGCGAGAGCGGCGTCGAGAACTGCGTCGCGATGATGCCGGCGACGGGGGTGATGTCCGGGTAGCTCTCCTGCAGCAGCACGATGTCGGTGCGGTCGAATGCGAGCGACTCGAACGGCGTCCCCACTGGCACGACCTTCAGCTTGCCGACGGCCGTGCCCTTGTTGAAGGCCTGGAAGTCGGCGGCCTTGTAGATGTCGTCATTGGTGATCGTCTTGATGCCCTTCTTCTGCACCTCGCCGATCAGCTTCTGCTGCGCCGGCGAGTCCGGGCGCCACGGTAGGTTCTTCATGTAGAACGTCTCGTCGAACCGCTTCGACACGCGCTGGATGTCGTTGGGCGCGATCTTGTCGCCCTCCCAGAACGCGAACGTCCACTTGTCGATCTTCAGGTGGTGCGTGACGTAGCAGAGGATGAAGCGCGGTTTCACCCGCTCGTAGTTCTTGTTGTAGGCGCGGATGTTGTCCGCGGTCCATGGCTGCTTGAGCAGCACACCGAGGACGAAGTCGGCGTGCAGGTTGAACAAGTTGACGTCGATGTAGTACATCGCGTTCGTCTTGATATCGATCACGGCCTTGCCGAACTCATCGCTGCCGAGCGTCTTCGAGTAGCGCTTCCAGGTCGCCGCATCCGGCACCTCCTTCACCCACGCCCGCTGCTCACCGCCGGCATCCGCCACTTGCGGCGCCATCAGGACGAGCGCGAGGACGGCGGCCATGATCAGGGTCACCTGCTTCATGCCTCGGTTATAACCCCTCCGGATGGATCGATCGACGCAACGCGCAGCGACCCTGGCCGTCGTCGTCGCCGCGCTGGGTTACTTCGTCGACATCTACGACCTGATCTTGTACGGGGCCGTACGAAACGCCAGCCTGGCGGAGCTCGGCTACACGACCAAGGCGGCGGTCACCGAGCAGGGCCTGTTCCTGTTTCGCTGCCAGATGAGCGGCTTGCTGCTCGGCGGCGTGCTGTGGGGCGTGCTCGGCGACAAACGCGGCCGGCTCAGTGTGCTGTTCGGTTCGATCATCACCTACTCGATCGGCAACCTCGCGAACGGCGCCGTCGACACCGTGAACCAGTACGCGGTGTGCCGCTTCGTCGCGGGCATCGGCCTCGCCGGCGAGCTCGGCGCCGGTATCACCCTCGTCAGCGAGCTGATGGACAAGCAACGCCGCGGTATCGCAACCGCGATCGTGGCCAGCTTCGGCCTGTGCGGCGGCATCGCGGCCGGCATCATCGGCGGCGGCCTGCCCATGATCTACGAGGGCGCCTACTGGCGAACCGCGTACTACATCGGCGGCGGGCTCGGCCTCGCGCTCCTCGTGCTGCGCATCGGCGTCGTCGAGTCCGGGATGTTCGAGCAGGTGCGCCAGACCAAGGTCGCGCGTGGAAACTTCTTCGCGCTGTTCGCCAACACGAAGCGCGCGCTCCGCTACATCGGCCTGATCGCCGTCGGCGTGCCCATCTGGTACGTCGTCGGGATCCTCATCTTCTTCTGCGACAAGATCGGCGGTGCGCTGGGCCTCAGCCCTGAGCCGCGCCCGGCCACCGCGCTCATGCTGTGCTACGCCGGCCTCGCGCTCGGCGACATCGGATCGGGCCTGATCTCGCAATGGCTCGCGTCGCGCCGCCGCGCGCTGTGGATCTTCATCGGTGGCACCGCGCTGTCCGTCGTCGCCTACTTCACGGTCGGCGGACTGTCGCTGTTCGCGTTCTACGCCGTGTGCACCGTGATGGGCGTGTTCGCCGGCTACTGGGCGGTGTTCGTGACCGTCGCCGCCGAACAGTTCGGTACGAACCTGCGCGCCACCGTGGCGACAACCACACCGAACTTCGTGCGCGGCTCGGTGGTGCTACTCACGATCGGCTTCGAGCAGCTGCTCGGACCGATCGGCTTCATCGGTTCGGCGATCGCGTGCGGCGTGTTCGCGCTCGGCATCGCGGTCGTCGGCATGTTTGCCGTGCGCGAGACGTTCGGCGTCGACCTCGATTACGTCGAGGAGTGACTCTCTACTTCGGCAGCGTGAAGTTCGGGATGCGGCCGTTCGACAGCGTGCCGTCTCCGTTGGGAATGAACGCTTCCGACGCGGTCGTGTTGGTCGCCGAGTAGCGGAACACGAACTTGTCGCCGGGCTCGAAGTCGATCGCTGGCGCATCGATATCGATCTCGTAGGGCTGCGAGTCGAAGTTCGCGCCAGGCAGCGGCTCGTAGTGCTCGTTCCATGTCGCGAGGACCATGTCGGTCGAGTCACGCCGCCAGATCAGATCGAACGTGACATCGACCGGGCGAATGATGATCGCGTCGATGATGCAGTGGTACGCGCCCGCCGGCACGCTTGCCTTCAGGTTGTACGCAGCCTCGAGGGAGCCACCGGCCCCCACTCCGGGTGCTCAAAAGGGTGGCGGGCGATCCTCGACGAGGCGCAGCCGCGTCTCGACGCCGTCTGGCGCGATGTAGAGCGTCGCTGCGTTGGTCTCGGTGTCGTCGCTGGGACAGCCTGCGAGCGTCGCGAGGACGAGCAGGGGAGAGGCGTACTTCATGGTTTGCTTTCAGGCACCAGCACCGCGATGAAGTGGCTGGGCATTGGCGTCGATTCGGTCTGCACGACCAGCCCGGCTTTCTTCGCAGCGGCCATCGACTGTGCGCGATGGTAGATGCGATTCGAGAGCACGATCCGGCCTCCTGGTTTTAGCGCAACGCCGGCGCTCTTCAACCACAGGACCGGATCGGAAAAATAGTGATCGACCTCCGCGAGCAAGATCGCATCGTACAGGCCGGCTTCGAGGCCCGGTGTGTCGGCGGACACAACGCGCGGCTCGACGACGCCGTCGAGCTTTGCCGCTTTCAGCCGTTGTGACAGCAAATCCAGCACAGCGCCGTCGACGTCCGTCGCGATCACCTTGCCGTTGGGTGCCACCGCACGCGCGAGGTGAACGGTGAGTAGGCCCGAGCCCGCTCCGATGTCGGCCACCCGCGAGCCGGGCACCAGCGCGAGCGCCTCGACCAGCTTCTCGGGCCGTCGTTCGGCGTCGAACCGCGCCTGCTCGCCATCGTCGACGAGCGTGGCCTCGACCTTGGGCTCGACCTTGCCGCGGTCGCACGCCGTCGCCAGCGCGACGATCAGGGCCAGCGACAGTGCACCGCGCATCCGCCGATCGTAGCCGAAAAGCAGAAGCGGCGCCCCTTGCGAGTGGCGCCGCCGTTACGAGCACGAGCTCGAGGTTGCCTAGAGATCCTTCGGGTGACCGAACGGGCCCGAGATCGTGGTGCCGTTGGCGAACGCGGTGATCGCGCGCTCGTCACGCTTGGCAATCGCGTAGGCGACGGAGGCCATCGCGTAGCGAGCCGTGGTGCCACCGTTGTACGCGGCCGCATTGCCCTGAGCGTCGAAGCCCTGGACCGTGTTGTTGCGCATGGTGCCGCCGAACCAGCCGCTCTTGAGGTGACCGGCGCTGTACACCCAGACGAGGTTCGAGTTGTTCGGCGTGCCGTCGGGCCAACCACCGCGCTGGAGCGGGTTCTTGGTCGTGTCACCGCAGATGGTGATGACGGTGTCGTCGGCGAGCACCTTGCCGGTGTTGTCGTCGACCGTGTTCTTGAGGTCGTTCATGAACCCGTCGAACACCTTCTTGAGCATCGGGGGGACCGACATGGCCGAACCGTCAGCGAAGGCGCCGTGCGGATCGTCGCGCATCGCGGGCAGCGCGATGGCGTTGGTCAGGCCCATCTTGAATGCCTTGACGGCGACAATGAGGGCGAGGCCGATGTCGCGAACGTTCGCGCGGGTCGTGCCGTCGATGCCGTACCGGTCACGGTCGGTCTGCTGGATGGCCAGCTTGGCCGACAGGTTCGTACCGAGGAATGCGGCGGCGTTCTGCGCGGTCGCATACGCGGCCTTGGTGGTCGAGCGGTTCGCGGCGCGGTTGAGCTGCGCGAAGGCGTCGTAGTGCGCCTTGTACAGCGTCGCGTCCTGCGCCTTGGAGAGCAGGCCGCCAGCGCGCGAGGCCGCGCTGTTGAACAGGTTGACGATACCGTCGGCGTTGTTCACGCCAGCCGGGCGTGCAGCGCCGGGAGCCGTGCCGGCGTCAGCGACACCGATCGTGATCAGCGGGATGACACTCGGCGAGCTCGACTGCAACGCACTCGCGATCGAGATGATGTTGCTGCCGTTGAGCGTGAGCACCGAGGCGGGGTTCGCCGTGTGCGTCTCGTTCGCGCCGGCCTGGAACACCGTCATCTGACGCGCCGGCGGGAGGTCACGGAACGGGGTGTCGGGACCGACGGTCAGCGGCTTGTCGGTGCCGGGAACGAGCGACGACTCGCCCGGGCGGTGCCAGGCGAACGTGGCGTTGTTCGCGGCGGCGACGTCGTTGTGCGGCCACAGCAGCTGGAACCACGCTGCACCACCGTTGCCGGCGATGAGGTGAACCGAGCGAGCCGTTGCGTTCTCGGCAGCGGCGAACGCCACATCGCGACCCGCGGTCTGCTCGAGGATCTCGAAGATCTTCGAGCGGGAGACACCGAGGGCAGCACCCGCGGCGACACTCCATTTGATGAGCGCGCGGCGCGTGAGGTCGCGCTCTTCGTCACGCTTGGAGAATGGGGACTTTGCCATGGTTGCTCTCCTTACTCGCAGGTGTAGGCCGCGGCCAGCATGGACGCGACGGCAAGGCGCTTGCCAACGGTTTTGTCCGACGCGCTCGCGACGGTCAGGTTGCAGTACTCGAGGTGGCGCGTCGTTGCCGGCGTGCCGATGAGGCAGGTGATGCCGCTGACTTGGCAGCTGTCGGAGCCGTCGAACAGCGTTGCACCGGGGCAGCGCGTGATCGTGTTCGCCGTGAACGCGTCGATGACGGGGTCGGCAGCGGCGGCAAAGATGTCGAACTCGCGCGAGGCGCCCGAGGTCGAGATGCCGATGTTCTCGCGGATGCGGTTCGCGTAGTTCGCGGTACCCATCGCGTTGTCGCCCGTGAAGTAGAGGGCTCCAGCACTGACGTCGCCGGCGGCTGGCGCTGCGGTCGGGATGGTCACGCCGATACCACGGAGCACGTTGCCCAGGGTTGCGTAGCGAACCTTCGAGCACGAGTGCACGCGAGACGTGTACGTCGGCGGGCCTTCCTGCTGAAGCCGGTCGAGCAGCTCCCACGGCGAGATGCCGCTGTTGTCGTGGTCGAATGTGGAGGATTCGTCGCCAGACGTTCCGCCAGAGGGCGGCGCGTTGACAGGTTCAGTCTCGTCGGTGCAGGCGGAAGCCAAGACCGAGGAGGCCAGGATCGCGAGGGTGTATCCAAAGCGGCTCATGGTGTTGTCTTCCTTCCTTAGAACTTCACGAAGTCGTCGCTGGTGTAGACGGCGTAGATGAGGTCCTTCATCTTGTAGCCAGATGCTGCGAAGGCATCGAGCTGCGCCTGAATCGTCGCCTTCGGGACTTCCTGGAGGCTGTCGACGATGTCCGTCTTGCCCATGGCCCAGTTCCACACGCGAGCAACGCCACACTCGGCAACCAGCGGGTCAGCCGCGATAGCGACACCGAGCGCGGGCAGGTCAGCCGCGGGGACGCCCATGCGCCACGCCGTGGTCTCGCCAGCCGGGAGGTAGTCGGACATACGGGCCATCGGCGCGCCGTCGAGCGGCGTCGGGACCGAGATGGCCGTCTGATACGCGCCCTGCTCGTCGTAGTACGCGAACAGCGGCGTGAGGTGGTTCAGCGTCACGTGGCAGTTCGCGCAGATGACTGCCGACGTGTCCTGGAAGTTGATGCGACCGTCACCGTTGGTCGGGCTCGAGATCGAGTTGAACGGCCACGGACCGGTGTACGGGGCAGCGCCGCCGACGTCGGTCGAAGCGCTGATTTCCGCGGGGAACTTCGTGCACACGAACGTCTCCTGGACGAAGCGCGCGCGACGGAAGGCGAGGTTGCCGAAGTAGTGGGCCATCACGCCGGGGTTCGTGAGGATGCCGGCCTTAGGGCCGCCATTCGCACACTCGGCCGCGGCGAACGTGCCGGCTGTCGCGTCGAACGTGGGGCAGTTGCCCGCGCTCGCCGTGAACAGGTCCATGTACGAGCCGTTTTCGACCGACAGCTTCGCGGCGAATGCCGGAGCGGTGTCGAGCATGGCGGTCTCGCCCATCTTGAAGGTGTCCCGCCAGAACGTCATCATCTGACGCGCGAACTGGGGACGAGCCATGAAGTTCACGACGAGGGCCTCGTACGCAACCTTCTGCGCAGCGAGGTCACCGGCTTGAGCAACCTGGTTGATCTCAGCCATCGTCGGCAGCTCGCCGGTCAGGCGAAGCGCTGCGACGCGAAGGGCCGCGTTGTAATCCGTCTCGCGGGTGCCGAGCAGGGTTTCCCACTGGTCGGCGCTCCCTGATCCGGAACCGGATCCGGAGCCTGAGCCCGAACCCATGCCCTCGTCTCCTTGGTCGGAGCTACAGGCGGGAGCCGCGAGCGCGGCAACCAATAGCAATGCTGAGATCCTCTTCATGGGGCTCCTTTGGGGGACTAACTACTGAGACGTTTTTTCGGCTTGGACCCAGACGTCCACGGCCGTTTTGAAAGTGTCGAAGTTCGCCTGCGCAGCAAACTTGAACGGATGATTGGTGGCCTGCGCCGGATTCGGGGCGATGTAGAAACCGCTGGAGTCGGTCGTCGTGAAGTTGATGCGCGTACGGACCTGGTTGCAGACGTTCTGCAGGACCGCGTCGTCGGCCGATGCGACACCGACGATGTCCATCGCGCCGCGTGCGTTGCCGTTGTTCTGGTTCGCGTGGCAGCTACCGCAGCTCGCCTGCAGTGGCGCGCGTGCGTTGGTCTTGAACGAAGCGAGCTGCTTGCAGCCCGTCGCGCCCACCATGGTGGGGTCCATGCCGCCGGTCTCGGGGCGATAGCGGTCGACGGCCTTGAAGTGAATCGTGAGCTGGTTGGTCGGGACGAAGTTGATGAACGCCGCGGTGCCGCCACCGATGGATTCGGGCGTCGCGTTCGGCATCATGTTGAGCTTCACGCTGAAGAAGCGGTCGAGCGTGTCCGGGATCTTTTCACCCTGCGCCGGCCACGACACGAACAGCGGGTGCTCGAGGTAGACGCCCTCGGGGCCGCCTTCGAGTGCGAGGTTGGTGAGGTAGAGGTCCTGCGAGAGCGGCTGCGCGACGAACTTGATCTTCGCGCCCATCCAACCCTCGACGAGGTTGCTGATGTCGACGTAGTTGATGGGGCAGGTGGCTTCGCCCGGGGTGCCGCTGGTGCAGAGCAGCGGCGTGAACGGGGCGGTCTCGAGGCCGGTGTCGACCTCGCCGACCGAGCCAGCGGCGTCGCGCTCGGCGCCGATCCACTGGAGGAGGTCGGCGCTCTGCTGCGAGGTGAGGGCCGGTCCCGAGTGGGCGCCCTTGGTGAGGAGACGAGACGACTGCGGCGCCGTCATGTTGATGACCTGGGGGTCGAAGGTCAGCAGGGCTTCGCGCTGGGCCATGGGGTCCGCGCCGACCATGAAGTCGACCGAGGGGTCCGAGCCGGCGTGGCAGCTGATGCAGTAGGCATCGAGGACCGGGGCGGCCTTCTCGACGTAGGCGGTGCGAGCGGCCTGTTCTTCAACAGTTAGCGTCGAACCCTTGTCCCCATCAATGAGGCCGGTGCATGCCGAGGCCGTCAGGGCGAAGGCCGCCAGGACGGGCGCACGGAAGCGAACCATGTCGAGGTGCTTGACGAGGGTGTCCAACATGGCGCGACGAGACTGCAAGCCGCGTACGTTGTTCTTCCTTGAGGTGACAGCACCCAGCATGGTTTCCATCGTACAGCAACGCTTGTGCCGTCAGTGTACCAGCCGTGCACAATTCTAACTGCGCGGAATCGTAGGAGGTGGGGGATCGGTGTCCTACATGAGGGCCGGGGTCGACACCCCCACGTGAGGCTAATTGTGCACAATGACTAAGCTATCGGAAAGACGA
The DNA here is from genome assembly GCA_038322185.1 of Haliangiales bacterium. Taxonomy (GTDB): domain Bacteria; phylum Myxococcota_A; class Polyangia; order Haliangiales; family Haliangiaceae; genus JABFXX01. The sequence goes on along the minus strand of JBBQFU010000275.1, from coordinate 3,469 downwards.
GGCCATGATGTGCAACATCAACAAGTTGGCTGAGCTCGGAAGGCCTGTTTTATGGCTACTTGCGTGGTTGGGTCTGGTGGCCCTGGTCCCCAGCTGCGGTCGAGGTGCGGGGTCTGGCCCCCCACCACTAGGGTCTGGGGCCCCAGGGGGATCGGCAGTCAGTGGTCCGGCGCTCCCGCTGGAGCGCATCGCGATCGTGGGCGCGAGCATCTCGGCCGGGTTCGGTGGCACCCCGTTTGGGGACGCCTTCACCGCGGCGGCCCCGACCTCCAAGGTGGATGCGGCTGCCAACGTCATGTTGTTCCGCGACCCCATGGCCGACATCCGGCGGCAGGTCGCCCAGGCCAGGGCGTTCAACGCCACGACCGTGGTCGCCGTCGACCTCCTGTTCTGGACCGTCTATGGATCGTCGGACCGCGCGTGGCATGACGCGGCGCTCGCAGCCGGGATTGCCGAGCTCGAGGGGCTGCGCGCGGCCGGAGCCTGGATCATCGTGGGCGACATCCCGCTGATCACGACCGCATCCGAGCTCATGCTCCCGCGGGAAGCGATCCCGTCCGAGGAACTGCTTGGAGCAGCAAACAATTCGATCCGCGAGCTCGCGACGCGGGATCGCGTGCTGCTCGTGCCCCTCACCGCGTGGACCGAGCCGCTGCGCGCGGGGACCGAGGTCGTGCTGCCCGGCGGCGAGAAGCTCCCAGCGGCGGCGCTGATGGCGCTCGATGGCCTTCACGCGAACCCGCTCGGTGTCTGGTACCTGCTCGATCGACTGGACCATCATATAGAGGACAAGCTGCCGGGCACTCCGAAGGATGCGCTCGTGTTCAGGCGTCCGCCGCCGACATAGGCAGATTCTTCTGGAGCTCGGTCGCGGTCTTCGTCGATCCATCGTGGCTCCAGCCCGGCGGGCGGAACATGTAGCCGAGCTTGGCGCCCAGCGTCGGGGCGCGGCGAACATCGCGCGCGATCGCGGCGACCTCGTGAAAGCTGATCTTGGCGAGGTTGAAGCTCTTGATGTCGGTCGTGAGCCCGTAGATCACGCGCTCGGTCTCCTTGGCGAACGTGCCGAACATGCGATCCCAGATGATGAAGATGCCGGCGTGGTTCTTGTCGAGGTAGCGGACGTTCTTGCCGTGGTGCACGCGATGGTGCGACGGCGTGTTCATGATCGACTCGAGCGGGCCGAGGCGATCGATCGACTCGGTGTGGAGCCAGAACTGGTAGAGCAGGGACCACGCCTGCGCGGTGAGGATCATGAGCGGCGGGAAGCCGACGAGCGCGAGCGGCGCCCAGAAGATCGGGCCAGTGAACGGCGTCAGCAGCGCCTGGCGTAGCGCCGTCGACAGATTGTAGTGCTGGCTCGAGTGGTGGTTGACGTGCGCGGCCCAGAACACGCGTACCTCGTGATGCGTGCGATGGAACCAGTAGTAACAAAAGTCCTCCGCGAACAGCAGCACGACCCACGACCACCACAGCGCCGGCTGGCCGAGATCGAGGACGCGGTACTCGTAGAGCAGCGCGAAGAACGGGATCGAGAGGAACTTCGCGCCCGCCGACATGATCACGTTGGCGAGGCCCATCGAGATGGACGCGACGGTGTCGCGCGTCTCGTAGCCGGGTAGCTCGGGGTGACGGCGTGCCCACAGCAGCTCGAGTGCGATCAGCACCAGGAACGCCGGAATCGAGTACAGGACGAGATTGGACAAGGTCGACTCCGCCTATAGTACGCGCCATGTCCCAACATGGCGGAGACCTGATCGCGGATGTCCTCGCGCGTCATGGCGTCACTCACCTGTTCACCCTGTGTGGTGGTCACATCTCGCCCATCCTGACTGGCGCGCAAAACCGCGGGATCAAAGTGGTCGACGTCCGGGATGAGGGGAATGCTGTGTTCGCGGCCGATGCGGTCGCCCGCATGACCGGCGGGATCGGAGTCGCTGCCGTGACGGCCGGTCCCGGCGTCACCAACACGGTCACCGCCGTCAAGAACGCGATGATGGCGCAGTCGCCGATCATCCTGTTCGGCGGCGCGACGGCCACCCTGCTCAAGGGTCGCGGCGCTCTCCAAGATATCGATCAGATGGCGCTGATGAAGCCGATCGTGAAGTGGGCGACCACGTGCAAGACGGTCCCACAGCTCGCACCGACGCTTGAGCGCGCGATCTCGGTCGCGACCGAGGGCGTTCCCGGCCCCGTGTTCATCGAGATTCCCGTCGACCTGCTCTATCCCGAGTCGGTCGTGCGCATGTGGTACGAGAAGGAAGCCGGCTTCGGCAAGGCAAAGGGCATCGGCGCCAAGGCGCTCGAGCTCTACATCAAGGGCCACCTCTACCGGCAGTTCCGCGCGCCGGCGATGCCCGAGCTGATGCTGCCGGTGAAGCTTCCGACGCTGAGCACGGGCAACGTGATCGAGCGGGCGGCCGAGGCGCTGCGCAACGCGAAGAAGCCGGTGATTGTCGTCGGTAACCAGACGCTCGTCGGCGTCAAGGAGCCGGGCCGGCTCGCCCGCGCGCTCGGCACGCTCGGTGCGCCCGTCTATCTCGCCGGCATGGCGCGCGGTCTGCTCGGTCGCACGCACGAGCTGCAGCTGCGCCACAACCGCGGCACCGCGCTCAAGGAAGCCGACTGCGTGATCGTGTGCGGCTTCCCGTTCGACTTCCGCCTCGGCTACGGCCGCGGCATCAACAAGAAGGCCACGCTGATCGCAGCGAACCTGTCCGCGCACGAGCTCAAGAAGAATCGCCGCCCCGATATCGCGGCCGAGATGCACGCGGGTGATTTCCTGGTCGCGCTCGCCGAGCGCGTCACCGGCAACGCGAGCACGTGGTCGTCGTGGCTCGGCACGCTGCGCGAGCGCGAGCAGACGCGCGACACCGAGATCGCGGGCAAGGCCGCGCCGCAAGGCGAGCTCGTCGATCCGATTCACTTCTTCCAGCGTATGGATGATGCGATGGCCGACGACGCGGTGCTCGTCGTCGACGGTGGTGACTTCGTCGCGACCGGAAGCTACATCCTGCGGCCGCGGGCCCCGCTGTCGTGGCTCGATCCCGGCGTGTTCGGCACGCTCGGTGTCGGCGGTGGCTTCTCTCTCGGTGCTGCGCTCGTGCGGCCCGGTCGCGAGGTGTGGCTCGTGTGGGGCGACGGCTCGAGCGCCTACACGCTCGCCGAGTTCGACACCTACGTTCGCCACGGCGTCGCGCCGATCGCGGTGATCGGCAACGACGCGTCGTGGATGCAGATCGCACGCGAGCAGGTCGAGCTTCTCGGCACCTCGCTTGGCACCGACCTGCGTCGCACCGACTACCACAAGGTCGCCGAGGGTTACGGCGGCGTTGGTCTCGTGCTCACCGATCCTGCGCGCGTGGACTCGACGCTCGCCGAGGCCAAGGCAATCGCGAAGGGCGGGCGCCCGGTCTGCGTCAACGTGCACTTGCGGAAGACCGACTTCCGCAAGGGCTCGATCAGCATC
>JBBQFU010000274.1:0-11807 GCA_038322185.1 Haliangiales bacterium | reverse complement strand
GCTCGTACACCGCGACCAGCTTGATCGCCGCGGGTGTGCCATCGCCCGTCAGCCTGCGCACAATGGCCGCGACCTGCCGTGCCTCCGATTCATTGCGCGCCCATCTCGACAGCGCTCGCTGAAGCTCGCCGGCCGCTGGTCCAGCTGGCATCCGCTCGGCCATTTGCAAGAACCGACCGAACATCGCGTCATCGCGAACCGGGCTCCGGAAGAACGCGATCGCGCGCCGCACCACCAGCGGATCCGGGTCGTCCAACAACCGCAGCACCACGGTGCGCGCGGACGGCTTGTGCTCCGACGGCAAATTCGACAAGAAGCGCCAAGCTCCAATGTCTCCGAACGCGAAGGCGAGCGATGACTCGTCGATGGGCGTGCTCTTCGCCAGCTGCCGCAGCAGCGCTTCGGCCTGATCGAGGTCACCCGGCCACTGAGGACTGCTGCTCATGCAGGAGAAGCTATCGCGCGGCTGCTCAGTTCCAGCTACTCTTCACCATGATCACGATCGCCATCACAAACGTTCAGGACATCGTCGAGAAGCATAAGGGCTGGGTCGTCGCGAACGTCGTCGGTGCATTCGTCGATCTCGAGCAGCAAGTCGAGGATGTCGTGATCCAGAAGCTGCGTGCCGCGCTCGCGGCTGAGGGCGTCGAGGCCGTGATTCAGCGCGCCTGACCGCTCCGAACAATGTCGTCGGCTACTCGCGGAGCGAGTCGACGCCGGCGCCAAGCGCCGTCGTAATGCCGCCGAGCGTCAGCGAGCAGCCGAACGCGTTGCGCTGGAACCGTACGCGCGCCGTTCCGCCGGTCGCGAGCGTGACGGTCACGCCATCGGCCTCGGCGGTGGTGGCCGTCACCGCGCCATCGACTGCGAGCACGTGGAGGAAGCGCTGGTCCCCACCGGCGACCGTGGTGTCGAGCCGGAAGCCGCCCCTGAAGTCAGGGTCGGTCGCGTAGCTGTGGACGGTGGTGGTCGCAGTCACCGGCTGGATACGGTGGACGGTGAGCGAGTGGCCGTTTGCGGCAAAGGTGGCGCGTGCCCCCGAGATCGACGGCGAGGTCGGCGAGGCGAGCTGCCAGACCTGCTGGCCGGCGGCGCGCGTGGTCACGCGATCGTAGACGACGACGATGTCGGGCTCGAGGTAGAGGAGCTCGCGCTCGACCTTCTGGACGGCAGCGTGATTCTTGTACGCGGGTGTTAGATCCGCGGACGCATGCAGCCAACCGTCGCCCCGGTGCAGCGCGACGAGCTTCGAGCTCGTGTCGGAGCGTTGCTCAATGGGGGCACCGCCCTCGACGATCTTGACGAGGCTGTGAGCGCCGACTTCCTGCCGGAGGCCCGATCGCGAATCGATGTTCGCATCGTAGGCGAGCCAGCCCTCCTTGTAGATCATGATCGAGCCCTGATCCTGGTGCGCGTGCGACTGCGTGTATGGCCCGGCGATCAGGTTGACCCACGTTGCATCCTTCTCCCAGCTCGAGCGCGCATAGAGCTCGCCGATGCCGGGTGCGTGGTACGCGGTGCCGAGGCCGGTCAGGCTCGACGACGGGACCTGTGGGCTTGCGTACAGGAAGTCGTACGCGAACATGAACTGGTTCTCCATCCGGGGCACCGACGACGCCGCGATCAACGCCTGCGCGCGAGGCGCGAGCGGATCGTCGGGAAACAGGTGCACGAGCTCCTGCAGATATTGCCGGTGGTAGTCGAAGAATAAGGCCTCCGAATCGCGCGAGTGATCGCCGGTCGGCGCGACGCGATCGAGGGTTGGCAGCGTCTGGTGCATGAACGCGAGCATCGAGGCGCGGGTGTGCTCCGTGTGGGCCGCGAGCCGCTCGCCGGTCGAGCCTTCCCACAGATCGTAGAGCTCGAACAGCGTGCGCATGGCGACGCCGTAACCGGTGCCTTCGCGCGAGCCACCACCCGCAAGGTCGGCATCGAAGGTCGGCAGCAGCTCATCCGCGATCAGGTCGTTGCGAAACTCATCGACCCACTCATCGGCTCCCGCGAAGTCGTCGTGGCCGGCAAGCCCGAGCAACATCGTCGCGCGCAGAAACGAGTAGTGATAGTTGTTCGATGGGTCGCTGGTCGCCCAGCCGCTCCACGGCCTCTGCGCGTCGCCCCACGCCGCGTTGTCGTAGTTCCACACGTTCCAGACGGCCTGGTTCGCGTAACCGAGCCACGCCATCCGGCGATCACCGACCTCTTCGAAACACCAGTCGTAGACCAGCGCAAGGTCGCCGATCAGCTCGCCGATGCCGATGTAGCTGTTGTGCACGACCGGCGGCGCCTCGCCCCGTACGATGGCGTCGTGCGCGCTGCGGACTTGTTGGTCAACAGCGGCGACCGCAGCCGCGCAGTACTTCGGGTCACCCGTGAGCTGGCCGATGAGCGCGGCGTGCCAGCCCTGAAAGCCCCAGATCTCGGTGCCGGCGACCCAGCGGTCGGCGCTCGCCTTGAAACGGGACGCGGCGGGATCGCCCGAGGCGAGCGTCGCGGCGAGCCTCTCGCGATGTGCCGGCAGGTAGATCCGCGGGTGCTCGGTCGCGAGCGGCGGAGCGTAGTCGCTGACTCCGCATGCTGCGCTCGCCGTCAGGGCCGCGAGGAGAGCGAGTCGGTACTTCATACCGCCATCCGGGTACCACGCGGATCCCTGTGCAGGAAGCAATACCGGAACGCCATCGGCGAGGCCGCGACGACCGTTACCGTCCTGCCATTGGCGAGCCTCACGGTGACGCCATTCCCGCTGTCCTTCAACCAACGGGGCCATGCGTTCCGGACCACAGATTCAAACATCCCGATGTACTTGGTCGTCGCCCCGCATCCGCACAAGATCGATGCTCAACGGACAAGCCTCGCCGACGTGGTTCGCATTCGCTGAACCTGGCATCATCGATCTCATGCGCGGGATCTGGATGCTGTGCCTTGTCGCGTGCGCGGCGCCCGGGGCGGTGACGTGTCCTGACGGGCGCGTATGTCCTGCGGGCCGCGTATGTGCGACCGTCGCGGGCACGCCGTTCTGTGTCGACGAGGACCAGCTCGGCTGTACGAACGGCGAGCCTTGCATGGCGGGCGCCGGCACGTGCCACGAGAGCGTGTGCTTGCCGAACGAGTGCGCCAACGGGCTGACCGACGTCGTCGAGGTCTGCGACGACGGGAACCGGATCGACGACGACGACTGCTCGGCGACGTGTCAGTCGACGAACGTGTGCGGTAACGGCGTCACGGATCCGATCAAGGGCGAGCAGTGCGACGAACGCGTGCCCGGCATGTCGGGCGATGGCTGCACGTCGACTTGCCTGGTCGAGGCGCTGGTCTGGCGCGACGTCACGCCGCTCGGGATCAGTGCACGCTGCGATGGCGTACGACAGCAGCCGGTTCCGCGTGATGTTGTTCGGTGGTGTGAGCCCGCAGGCGCTCGAATCGGACACCTGGGAGCTCCGCGGCAGCGCCTGGACTCGTCGCATTACGCCACGCGCGCCGCCCGGCCGCAGTCTTCACGCGATGATCTACGACACCGCCCGCGACGAGCTCGTCATGTTCGGCGGGGCGGGGCTTGGTTACCTCGGTGACACGTGGGTATTCGATGGCACGACGTGGATCGAGCGCACGCCGACGATCTCGCCCTCGCCGCGGAGCAACGCGGTCATGGCGTACCACGTACAGCGCGGCGAGACGTTGCTGTTCGGAGGCAACGACCTGCTGCAGCGTCTCGACGATACGTGGGTCTGGAACGGCGCGACCTGGACGCAGCAGACAGGACCTCACCCCGCAGCGTCGGGTGAAGGTGTGATGGCGTACGATCTACAGCGCAACGAGATCGTCTATTACGCGAACTTCGAGACGTGGGTCTGGGACGGGGCGTGGACGCAGAAGTTGCCGGCGAGCTCACCCGCGCACGCAACAATGGAAGCGATGGCCTATTCGCCGCAGCACGGGCATCTGGTGATGTTCGGCGGCGGTGGCGCGACGTACACGTGGAACGGAAGCACGTGGCAGGCTCACTCGACCGGCACTACTCCTCCCCAACTCTACGGCGCGGCGATGGCCGTCAACGGGGTGAACGCGATCATGTTCGGCGGACACGACGGCCAGCTGTCGCGCACGCTGTTCGGACAAACGTGGTCGTGGGGTGGCACGGACTGGGCGCTCGAGAATCCGCCCGCTCCCTCGCCGCCCGCGCGCGCGGGGCACGCGATGGCCTACGACACCTATCGAGGGCAGATCGTCATGATGGGGGCGCGAGCGATTCGCCGAACCAGGTGTTCTCCGACACGTGGCTGTGGTCCGCCGGGGCGTGGTCACTCGACCCCTCGACCTTCATCCAGCACGCTCGCGCACTGCACTCGATGACGTACGACAGCGTTCGCGATCGCGTGGTCATGTTCGGCGGCGCCACTACCAGTGCTGTATTGAACGCCTCTCCCGTCAAGGACGACACCTGGGAGTGGGACGGCATCGGATGGAATTTGGCGGCTACGACCGGTCCGTCTGCGCGACGGCTGGCAGCACTGACGTTCGATACGGCCGCGGCCGTCACTGTGTTGTTCGGTGGCTCGAGCACCAACTCGGACCAGCTCACGATCACGCCGCTGGACGACACGTGGACCTGGAACGGCACGGCCTGGACCGAGCGCACACCGCCGACCGTGCCGCCTGCACGCGAGTCCGCGGCGATCGCCTATGATCCGATTCGCAAGCGGGTCGTGATGTTCGGCGGCACTGCCTCGTACGTGCCACTTCGTTCGCTCGGCGATACGTGGGAGTGGGACGGCACGAACTGGATCGAGCGCACCCCAGCGAGCTCGCCGCCGGCGCGCGCGGCGGCGACGATGTCCTACGACCCGGGACGGCGGCGCATCCTGCTCGCGGCGGGGCGCGCAGATGCGGGTTCGCTCGAGGACGCATGGGAATGGGACGGCATGGCGTGGACGGAGCTGTCACCGCAGGGGAGCCCGGGGCCGATCATCGCCACGATCTACAACCCACTCGAGCAGCGATTGATCGCATTTGGCGACGCTGATTACCGCGGCGTCAGCAACGACACGTGGGCGCTCGAGTTCCGCACCCCCCTGGCAAAGCACGAGCTGTGCATCACCGGCGACATCGACGACGACGGGGATGGGCTGGCAGGCTGCGCGGATCCCGATTGCTGGGCGAGGTGCACACCGCAATGTCCACCCGGCGCGACGTGCGCGGCGACAGCGTCGCGCTGCGGCGACGCTGCGTGTGATCCGCTCGAGAATCCGTCGCTGTGTCCGGCGGACTGTAAATAACTACTGCGATTAAATAAGACCGGTCCCGTTCGTCTTTGCTGGGATGCCGTCGCCGCACGCTTCGCCCCCGAGGGATGTCGCTTCTACGCTACGCTCGCAGGTGATGGTGCTGTACGCCCTTGTCGCCGCCGTGATCACGGCCGGCTGTGGGCGGTGGGGCTTTGACCAAGGCCTGGACCGCGGTGATGGGGGGGCCGGCGGCGACGGTACCGGCAGCAATGGTGACCTGGATGCAGCGGCCGACGCGCCGCTGCCGGCCTGCAGCGCGGTCGACTTCGTGCCGCGCGCGGTGAAGCTGCCCGTCGGCGCGTCGCCGACCGCGATCGCCTCGGCCGATCTCAATGACGATGGCGTCGGCGATCTCGTCGTCGTGAACGGCGGTGGCGCCTCGGTCAGCGTCCTACTCGGCACCGCGACTGGTGGCTTTCTGGCGAGCGTTTCGTACGCGACGGACATGTCGCCGATCCACGTCGTGATCGGCGATTGGAACGGCGACGCCGTTCCCGATCTAGCGACCTCGAATCAGCCGGGGACGTCGGGCTCGCTCAGTATCCTGATCGGCAATGGCGACGGCTCGTTTCAGTCGCGAACCGATTTGACGTCGAGCAATACCGCGGAGGTACTCGCGGCGGGCCGCATCAACAGCGATGCGTTCCTCGATCTCGTCTACACCCAGGGACCAAGCACGGCGACCGTACGGCTGGGTACTGGCGATGGCACGTTCGGCGCACCACAGAGCTTCACGGTCGGCACGAATCCGCAGCACGTGACGATGGGCGACTTCAACGGAGACGGTCGCGACGACATCGCGACCGCGAACGTCAACAGCGCGACCGCGAGCGTGTTACTCGCGAATGCCAACGGCACACTGCAAGCGAAGGTCGACTATCCGACCGGAACAAATCCGTTCGCGATCACTCGCGGTGACTTCGACAACAACGGTTCGCTCGATCTCGCGGTCACGAACAACATCGCGAACACGGTCAGCGTGCTGCGCAATCTCGGCGACGGTACGTTCATGACGAAGCTCGATGTCGTGGTCGGATCGAATCCACTCGGGATCGAGACCGGCGATTTCGATCGCGATGGGAACCTCGATGTCGTGACAGCCGACCGCGTCAGCGATCAGATCAGCGTCCTGCTCGGCAATGGCGATGGCACGTTCGCGCCGCGAACCACCTATCCAACGGGCAACGACCCGGCATCGGTCCTCGCCCGCGACTTCGACCACGACGGCGTCATCGACTTCGTCGTCGGCAATCGCAGCGAGGGCAACCTGAGCGTGCTCGACGGCGCGTGCACGCCATAGGCTCAGCTGCCGTGGCCGGCGATCTCGCTGGAGCGCTCCGCCTCGGGCGTGGAGGTCCGCTCTGCGATGAAGCGCTCGACCGGCGGAGGCACCGCGGTGAAGCGAAGTGTGGATGCCTCGCCGCCGGACATCACCTTGGCGTACAGGTCGCCGTCGACGAGCTCACCGCCGGTGGCGACAAGCCGAATCTTGAGGTTCTGAAACGCTTCGAGTGGAGCCTCGGGGGTCAACGTCGCGCCGAGCGTGGACAGCTGCGTGAACCGCCCGGTCTGCTCCGGGCCTTCCTCGTTCTTGCCCTTCATGACGCGGTAGCGGATCTCGATCGGCGTCTCGATCGCGGTCAGGCCAAGGTCGAGCTCGTCGAGCGCGATGTTGTACGGCGCACCGATACCCTTCAAGTCGTGAGCGGCGATCGGCTCCGGGAAGCCCTTCGCGATGATCATCTGCTGCTCGCCGACGGTGACATCGGCACCGGCGAGCTCGAGCGTCGGCCCCGAGATCAGGATCTGGCCGCCGACCGTGTTCGACTCGATGCGTGCGGTCAGGTTCACGTGGCTGCCGACGACGCCGTACTTGATGTGTTTCTGCGAGCCGATGTTGCCGACGATCACCTCGCCGGTATTGAGCGCGATGCCCATCTCGAGCTTCGGTAGCCCGAGCTTCTGGTTGTGCTCGTTGATGCCCTTCATCGCGCGTTGCATTGCGATCGAGCACGCGACCGCACGCCGCGCATCGTCATCTGCTTCGATCGGCGCGCCGAAGATGACCAGGATCGCGTCGCCGATGAACTCGTCGATCGTGCCGCCGTACTCGACGATGATGTCCGCCATCGTGCCGAGGTAGTGGTTGAGCACCGCCAGCACCTCGGCCGGCTTCATGCGCTCCGCCATCGCGGTGAAGCCGCGGAGGTCCGACATCATGATCGTGAGCCGCCGCGTCTCGCCGCCGAGCTGGAGCTTGGCCGGGTCCTTGAGCATCTGGTCGACGACGGTCGGTGCCAGGTACTTCGAGAACGCACCGCGGATGAACTTCTTGCTGCGCTCCTCGAGGACGTACTTCATCACGACCGTGGCGATGAAGATCGTGGCGAGCTCCGCGATCAAAAACGCGGCGTTGAGGTCGATGTCGTGGCCACCGAACAACACGAACATGTCGAGCACGACCAGCGCGGCGATCAACCCGAGCGAGCACAGCATCGCCGGCAGTGCGTCGAGCCGGATCATGAGATAGCCAAAGCCCGCGGCGCCGACGGTCATCGTGAGCAGCAACGCCCACCACAACAGCCCGCTGCCGTGCTCGATCGGATCGCCCGACAGCACGTTGTCGAGAATCGACGCGAGGCCCTCGGTTCCCGGGATGTTCTGGCCGAACGGAAAGTGGCGGAGGTCGCGTGCGCCCATCGCCGACACGCCGACCAAGACGTACGCGTCCTGGAAGATCTCCTTGCGCGGCTTCATCTCGATCTTGCCGTCGCGCTGGACGGGAATGACGTCTTCCTCGCCGAGCAGGTCGATCGCGCCGACGAACGGAAAGTGATAGCCCGCGCCGCGGAAGTTGATCGAGAGCGTCCCGCTCGCGTCGACGGGAATCGCCCGACCTGACTTTGCGAACGCGAGGCGGTCGACGTAGCCGTCCTCGTCGAGCTCGAGCAGCAGATCCTCGGCGAGCCCGACGCGCGCCATCTCGAGCGGCAGCGACGGGTACGGCTTGCCGCCGACGAACATCGCCAGCTGGGCGCGGCGCACGATGTCATCGGGCTCCTCGGCCGCGTTGACCAGATAGCCGGCGTGCGCGGCGGCCTCCTCGTATCCGGGGAGGTTCGACACCACGCTCGGGGTCGACACGATCGTGGTGTCGGCCGCGTTGAAGCCGCTGCCAGGCTTGAACGTCGTGAACGCGAACTTGTCGAAGCCGACCGGCAGCGTGGCCAGCTCCTTCGAATCGGTAACCGGGCAGGTGCGATCGTCGGCGTACGCCGGGCGGCACCAGCGGTCGGTCATCCAGCCGAGGACGAGGCGGTCCCTCGACATCGCGATGATGCGCTGGAGGATGAGGTCAGTCTCGAACTCGGGAACCGAGTCGCCGAGGTTGTTGGCTTGCAACAGCTCGACGACGCCGTCGGGTACGCGCTGATCGGGCTCGGGGAACACGATATCGAGGCCGACCACCTTGGCGCCTGCATCCACCGCCTGGAGCACGAGCACGGCGATCGCATCGCGATGCCACGGCCAGCGAGCCAGCTCCTGCACCGCGCGATCATCGATCTCGACGATCACGATCTTCTGCTTCACCGGCTGAGCGCCGCGCGTGCGGAACTTGAAGTCCGTGTACGCGCCCTCGAGCCGCCGCAGCGACGGGTACACACTCGAGCGCAAGAATCGGTTGTCGAGCGTGCTCTCGTCACCGAGGTCGCAGATCAGGAACGCGGCGGTCCACACCACGATCAACGGCAGCTGCAGGAGCAGGAGGCGGCGAACCTTGATCATCGAATTAGCGGACCCAGATCTCCACGCGGCGGTTACGCAGCTCGACGACACGCCGGCTCTTGAGCTTGACGGCGGGCTCCTTCGAGCCCATCGACGTCACGCGGATGCGATCGCGCGGCACGCCCGCAGCGATCAGCCGGTCGGCAATGAGCTGTGCGCGGTCGAGGCCGATCTTCTTGTTGGCGCGCTCCGAGCCCGTCTGATCGGTGTGGCCAATCACATCGAGCGTGTAGTTGTCCGTGCGCGCTTTGACCTCGGCGACGAGGTTGTCGATCGGGCCCGTCAGATCGCGCACGGGCTCGGCGCCTGCGGTGAAGTACAGGATGATGCGTGCGCCAGGTGCCTGCGCCGCCATCGCAGCGGCGTACTTCGCGGAGACTTCGGTCGCCTCGGCGGGCAGTGACCGCGCCAGGCCATCGGTGCCGATCTCCGACGACGCGTAGGCCTTGTCGAGGACGATCTTCGAGGTGCCATCATCGATCTCGACCGCGCCGACGTGGCCGTTCTCGTCGGGCAGCACGACGACCTGTTCCACCGACGACGGGCAGCCATGCCGGCTGGCTTGCGGCGACGGCTTGCCAGCACGCGTCGGGCATGCGTCGGCGCTATCGACGATGCTGTCGTCATCGCGATCGGCGAGCGGCAAGGCGCGCGCGATCGCGGAGGTCGCACGCGTCATCGCGCCGATCGGCGAGCTCGCGACCGCCTGAACCTTGCCGCCACTGACTTCGGCCGAGGCGTACGCCTTGTCGAGCACCACCGTCCGCGTGCCGTCGCTGATCTCGACGCCGCCGACATGCCCATCCGCATCGGGCAGCACGACGACCTTCTCGACCGACGCCGGGCACCCGTGGCGCACTGGATCGACCGACACGGCGCCGCTGCGCTCGGGACACGAGTCATCCTCGTCGCGGATTCCGTCCTTGTCGCCATCCGCGACGGGAAGTGTCTTCGCGAGCTGCGCGATCGCGCGGTCGACCGAGCGAGGCTGGGTGGGCTGCACCGCGCGCGCGACGCCGTCGGTGCCGACATCGACGCCGGCGTACGCCGTATCGACGAGCGTCTTGGTCTTGCCATCGTCGACCTCGACGCCGCCGATGTGGCCGTCGGGATCGGGCAACACGACGACGCGCTCGGCAGCGGCGGGGCAGCCGTTACGGATCGCGTTGGTCGACGGCAGGCCCGCACGGTCGGGACACGCGTCGAGGTGATCGGCGATGTCGTCGTCATCCGCATCCGACGGCGGCAGACTCTGCGCGACGGTAGCGACCGTACGCTCGACGGCACGCGGGGGGGCCGGCGGGACAGCGGTCGCGACGCCGTCGGAGCTGACCTCGGCCGAGGCATACGGCTTGTCGAGTAGCGTCTTGGTCTTCCCGTCGTCGACCTCGACGCCGCCAACGTGGCCATCGGCATCCGGCAGCACGACGACCTTCTCGACCGCGGTCGGGCAGCCATGACGGATCGGGTCCGCGGCCGCCACGCCCGCGCGCTCGGGGCAACCATCGCTCGCGTCGACGATGCCGTCGCGATCACGGTCCGAAGGCGGCAGCGCCTTCTCGAGCGCCTGCGTACTCTTCGCGACCGCTTGCGGCGAGCTCTGCACCGGACGTGCGCGCCCGTCGCGCTTCGTGATCTCGGTCGATGCATACGGCTTGTCGAGCAGCGTCGTTCGCTTGCCGTCATCGACCTCGACGCCGCCGATGTGACCGTCCTCGTCGGGCAGTACGACCACACTCTCGAAGCTAGAGGTCACCGGGCGTGGGCGCTGCGCGGGCGCGTACACGATCGAGAACAACACGCGGGCTTCCGGCGCGCCGGAGCCGGCGACACCACCGCCCACACTCGCAGCGAGCGACAGCCGATCGGTGAGCGCGTAGCGCGCGGTGCCGAGCACTTCGAGCGTCGCAAAGCTCTGGCTCGACGGTAGATCACTGGCTACCGGCACCGAGAGCGTGGCCTCGGGGCCGACCGCGAGGCGTTCGAGCAGGCCGGTGTACGCGATGCCGCCCGCGAGCTGCAGCTCGCTGCCGACGCTGTTTCCGGCGCCGGGCAGCATGCTCGTGAGCACGGCACGCTCGCGGCCGAGAAACGACAGGTTCGTGGACCAGCGCAGATCGTCGCGCACCCGCGCACCGAGCGTCATGCGAGCCATGGCGCGGATGTTGGCGTCGCCGGCGAGATCGTCCTCGGCACCGACCGGGATCCATAGATACGCGGCCGCACTGAGTGACAGCGACGACTCGGGATCGCCGAACAGACGCACGCGAACACCTGCGCGTGGATCGCCGGCGGTGGTGCCGCTCGGCCCGACGCCCGCGAATGCCGTCCCGCTCTGCCCGAGCACGACCGGAATGCTGAGCGAGAGCCCGACGCGATTGGCCATCGAGCCGTAGAGCGCGAGATACGCGGCCTGGTGATGCTCGATCGGCGACGGATCCGTGACGACGTTGCCACTCGCATCGCGGTGCTCGGCGGCGAGCAGGTTGTACGCGTAGTCGAACGCGAGGGCCGCGGCGAAGGTTGGCGCGGACGAGTACCACGGCGCCTCGACGACCGAAAACGCGTCGCCAGCCGGCGTCGGCTCGTAGCGGTCGAGCTGATAGCCAGCGGCCTGGCCACGCGCGGTGCGCAGGCCATTGAGCGAGCAGAGCAGAGCGGCCGCAAGCGACCAGCTCCATCGAGGTACGGGCAACGAACGTCCTCTGGTTTCAGGGATCGACGGACACGACGAACGTCGTG
>JBBQFU010000273.1:0-11850 GCA_038322185.1 Haliangiales bacterium | reverse complement strand
TGAAACGAAGGCGTGACGCCGAGAGCGCCGTGACAGGCGTTGCACTTCGCGTTCTCGACGATCGCGCGCCGGCCGGTGAAGCCTGTCGCGGTCTTCCACACGTTCGGCGGGGGCACGCTGAGACCGCCCTGCGCCCTGCCGGCGATGAGCGCGTCGGGTGTCCACGGATAACCGGTGACGTTGGTCTGGACGAGCGGCGGAGCGCTCGACAGCGAGTACGTGTAGCCAACGCCGCCGGTGAGGATCTTGGCGGTCGCAGGAATCTGCGCGGTGGTCAACGTCAGCTTGTAGTAACCGGTGCCATCGGGACCGGTCAGCGTACCGGCGCCTGATCCGGCCGCGGTGCCGTTCCAGATGCTGCGGATGTAGCCGCTGACGGAGGCGTTGAAGTCCGCCGGCGACGTCGCTCCATCCTGCGGCACGGCGAACGCGAAGTACGCGCTCGGGGAGCCGACGAAGTTCGGCATGAGCTCGGTGACGGTGCCCGCGGCGTAGGTCTGGAACACGACGTCGATCCCGTTGCGCTTGAACTTGAACGTGATCTGCGGGCGCTTGGTGGTCGGGGTCACCGTATCGGCGACGGCGTCGACGCTCTTGACGTCGTACGTGATCACGTCGGCGCCTGGCGGCACGTAGCCACCCGATGCGACGTACGCCGCGTTGGTGTTGGAGTTCGTTCCGCCGTTCCACAGGTTGCCGGGGTCCGGCGGCGCGACCGGACGGTGGTACTTCTGCGAGGGGAACCCGCCGGTCGGGCCGTGGCACGAGGCGCACTCCGCCTGCGGTCCTGCGAAGTGGTTACACGGGACCGGCTTGCCGTCGCTACCCCGAACGAGCGTGCCGCTCACGCCGCAGATTGCGGGCGCCGAGTCGGTGAACGAGACGTAGTCGTGGCAGCCCTTGCACGCGAGGACCGATGGAGCGGACTCGACTTGCGCACCCTGCGCGGCGCCGGCGTGGCAAGTGTTGCAGTTGCGCGTGTCCTGCGGATACGTGATCGAAATGCCGTGAAACAGGTTCGCGGTCGCGACCTGCTCGCTGCCGTGAATGCGGTGGATGAAGCTCGCGGAGTCGGCCAGTGGATTCGTGGTGCGGCCGGGGTTGTGACAGACGTTGCACATCCCGACGTTGATGCGACCACCACCGTGGAACTGCGCGGTCGACGCGGTCTCTGCCTTGAAGCTCTTGTGGCAGTTATCGCACTTGTCCTGCGACGCGATCTCACGCATCAGCGGCGTGCCGGTGCCGCTTGGAATGAAGTAGTAGGGCTCGTTGCTCGAGAACGCCGTGTTCGCGTTGATCGGGTAGAGCAGATCGGTCTGCCGCGACGCCTGGATCCAGACGACGTGGGTGAGGTCGAGCTTTGTCGTGTCATACATGACCGCGACTGGACCATTCGTCGTCGACGTCGTCGGGAACGTGTAGGTGTAGTCGCCAGCGCCGAGGCCGTTCTCGACGAGGGTGCCGCCACTGGCGCTTGTCGGGCTGTACATGGTCGGTTGTCCGTTCGGCGCCGAAGCGCTCGTCGACTTCGTGTAGACCGTGTACGGCAGGACGTTGTTGAGCGCGTCAGTGGTGAAGTGCGCGAGGGCGAACCGAGGCTGGATCGCCGTGTTCACCGAGTAGACGCCTTTGAGGTCGAGCGGGTAGCCGCGATCATCCTTGAGGGTGAAGCGCACCGTGATCGGAGCGCCGGCGGTGACGCTCACGCCGTTGGTCCGGACCGCCGCGACGATGCCGGTGCTCGGCGAGATCGCGCCGGACGGGCCGAACGCGCACACATAGGTCGTGGCCGATGGGATGACCTCGTCGGGATCGAGCTCGCTGTTGTTGTTGGTGTCGAGACCGTTCTCGATCTTCGTCCCACCCCACGAGCAGTTCGCGCCGGCCAACTCCGGGGTGGTCGCGACCAGTGACGTCGTGCCGGGACCGTTGCATGCGTAGGCGGTCCCGCTCACTTCCGCGGTATCGAGGACGCCGTTCCCGTTGGCATCGACTCCGTACTGGATCTGGCTGCCGCCATTGGCACAGTTGGCGCCGGCCGGTTCGTCGCTCGTCGCGATCAGGGGAACCGAACCATCCTGCCCGGCAGGACCGCCGGGGCCCTCACAGGCAGCAACGACGATCAGAATCAGCGGCAACCGACGATACATGCGCTTAGCCCTCTCACGATCCGTGCCCATGGCTGCGGGCCTGTAGGAACAAATCCGGCGCAATCGCCGCGACAGCCACGCAAAGCCCGCACGGTTTGCGCGTTTTCGCGAAGACGCAATCTCTGCGTCAGATTGTGGAGGAGTGCCGAGTCTCGTCGGTCACCCGGTGATACCGGTCGAAGAGCATGCACACGTTGCGCACGAGCAGCCGGCCCATCGGTGTCGTCTGGATCACGCGGGTCTCGGCGTTGTAGGACGCCAGCTCGGGGATCGTCGTCAGATGCGACAGCTCGCGCGCGAAGTAAGTCTCTGCATCGAGCCCGTGCTCGCGTCCGACCTGGCCGAGATCGACCGCGCCGTCACACATGAGGCGACCGATCAGCGCTGCGCGCGCCCGATCATCTTCGTCGAGCATGAAGCCTCGTGCGACCGGCATACGCCTCGCGCCGAGCGCCTCTTGCCACGCACCGAGCTCCGAGTGGTTCTGCCAGTGCATGCGCGGTGTCGACGAGATCGCCGAGGTTCCGAGGCCGATGATCGAGTCCGCGCGTCGCTCGGCGTAGCCCTGGAACGTCCGCACCATTCGCTGCTCCGCGGACGCGCGGGCGAGCCGCGAACCGGGGCGAGCGAAATGGTCGAGCCCGAGATGGATGTAGCCCGCCGCGGTGAGTCGGTCGATCGCCTGCAGCAGGAGCGTCGCTCGCTCGTATGGATCGAGCACGCGACCGGCGCGCTCGACGAGGGCCTGGTGCGGCAGCTTGCTCGGCAGATGGGCGTATCCGAACAGCGCGATGCGGTCCGGGCGCAGGCCAATCACCGTGTCGAGCGTGTCCGCGAACGACGTCTCGGTCTGCCTCGGCAAGCCGTAGACGATGTCGATGTTGATGTCGTCGAAACCGGATGCGCGCGCGCACTCGACGAGCCATCGCGTCTGCACGGCGCTCTGATGGCGGTGGATCGCGTCCTGGACGGGCGCGGCGAAGTCCTGCACGCCGACGCTGAGCGCCGTGAACTTCAGGTCTGCGAGAGTCTCGATCTGCGAGGTGGTCGTCGAGCGTGGATCGAGCTCGATCGAGCGACGTGCGTCGGGCGCGATGCGGAAGTAGCGCGCGACTGCGTCGATCAGAGTGCGCAGCGTTCGCGGTGCCAGGAAGTTCGGCGAGCCCCCGCCAATGGCGAGCTCTGTGATGGGAGCCGTGAAGGCGAGACCCGACAACAGCGCCATCTCGGTCGCGAGATCGTCGACGTAGCCGATGCCGCGCATCTGGTCGCGGGTCGGGATCACGTTACAGCCGCAGTACCAGCACAAGCTCTTGCAGAACGGGACGTGGACGTAGAGCGAGATTGCTTCGCTGTTCTCGCCGATCTCCGCCACCTCGCGACGCACGCGCTCGAGATCGATCGCTCCGAACTGCGTTGTCGGTGGATAACTCGTGTAACGGGGGCCACGGCCAGCCCACTCGGCGAGACTCGCAGCCTTGTCCTCGATCATGGTCATTGACGCACGGTCATGACGGGGCAGGGGGCACTGCGAACGACCGATTCGGCCACGCTGCCGAGCAGGATCCGGCGAACGCCTCGCCGGCCGTGCGTGCCGATGATGATCAGGTCCGCACCGATCTCCTCGGCGGTCCGGTCGATCACGTCGCGTGCGTCGCCGACCTCGAGCCGTCCGGGGGCCAAGGTCACGCGGCCGCGATACTTGGCGAGACGTGAGTCGAGCGCGTCCTGGGCCCTCTTCGTCATGTCGTCGATCGTCAGCGCGCTGTAGGCGAAGCCGAGCTCCGACATTCCGAGCAGGGGAATCGTGATCGCGTGGACCAGGTGGAGTGTCGCGTCGAGTTGCGCCGCGAGCTCGACCGCGGACTCGAGTGCGTGATCCGCGTGCTCGCTGAAATCGGTTGCGACCAGGATCGCCTTTGGAAGCGCCATGTCTCCAGCTGCTTCACGAGCCGGGCCAAAAAAACGGTCCATCGCGCAGCTCGAACGCGCACCCGCTGCGTGGCCCACGCTGGGAGCGCACGGGATGCGCAGGTAGTGCCCGATGTGCCATCGGCATGTCGGCTGCACTCACATCCGTCATGCTGATGCCGACAATCAACCAATTCATGAGTCGGGCGCCGTACTCGGTGGGGTCGACCGAGTCGCTCGCACGAGCAAAGACACTGATGCGGGTCCATACCATTCGTCATCTCCCGGTGATCGACGGGACTGAGGTGGTCGGGGTCGTATCGGACCGCGGTGTTCTGGCCGTCGAGAGCGTTCCCGGGATGGACCTGGGCCACGTCGAGGTCGCGCGCGTGATGGAGCCGCCGGTGTGCGTGGCGGGCGACGATCCGGTCGACCAGGTCACCGACCTCATGGCCAGTCAGAAACTCGACTGCGTCGTCGTCCGCGGCCGCAAAGGGGTCGAGGGCATCTTCACGACCGTCGACGCGTTGGCTGCACTTGCCGAGCTCGCGCGGCGCGCAACGGCATGATGGCGTCAGTACTCGTCGTTGCATTCCCACGGGCTTGGCGCGGACGACCGTCTAATACGACGGTAGCCGTTCAGCGCGACGAGGAACCCCACGCCAAGGAGGACGTAGGCTGCAGGTCCGCGCAGATCGTGCGTGACCAACACGATCGCGAGCAGGATTAGCGAGGCGATCTGAGCGGCCTCGCGCAACGGGTGGAGGCGGGGGGCGACTTGCGTGGTCGTTACCAGCATGCTCGCGTTCGATGCAAACGTAACGCCGTCGAGCCCCGTGGAAGACGAGCTCAGTAGCGCTGCGAGTGCTGCGGGTACTGCTGGGCAGGCGCCCACAGTGGGTCGATGAACGTCTGCGCGAGCACGACGGTGATGTTGTCGGTGCCGCCGTTGTTGTTCGCGGCGCGAATCAGGTTCTCGGCGACAACCTCGAGGGAATCACCCGAGGTCATGATCTCGCGGATCATCCAGTCGTCGACGAGGTCGGACAGGCCATCGCAGCAGAGCAGGTAGACATCGTTGTGCTCGGGGAGCATCTGGTTGTGCTCGATGTCCACGGTGGCATCGAGGCCGACGGCGCGGATGATCACGTTCGACGTCGCCGGGCCGAGGGTGCCGACGAGGTCGGGGCGATCCTGGTAGAGATTGCGTAGTGAGTGGTCGCGTGTGATCGGCGATAGCTGGCCATGGCGCAGCAGGTACGCACGCGAGTCGCCGCAGTGGCAGATGTGGACGACGTTCTCTTCGAAGCGCAGACCGACCGCGGTGGTGCCCATGCCGTGGCACGCGGGGTCGGTTTGCCCGCGCTGATAGACGGCTGCGTTGGCAGCCTTCATCGCCGCGGTGAGCGGGTCGACGCCCGGAGCGGGCAGCGGATCGCCGGTCTTGAGCGAGTGCACGATCGTGCGAATCGCGATGTCCGATGCGACCTGGCCGGAGGCGTGACCGCCCATGCCGTCGCACACGACGTACACGCCGAGGAAGTCGTCGTAGTACATCGCATCTTCGTTCTGTGTGCGCTGCGCGCCGACGTCGGTACGACCCACCGCGCGGAGCAAGAAGCGCTCGACCGGGACGTTGCGAGGAGCTTCGGTCATCGACGGCTCCTCATTCTCGCACCGACCGGTTCGGGAGCAGCGGCAAATAGGAAATCCATGGCGCGCGGCGCTCGGCGCGCACCTCGGCGAGCGCTTCACGCGAGTCTTCGATCGCCCTTCTGCCGAAGGCGGGAAGCTTCCAGCTCGTGCGCATCGCTGACTTCACCTCGGCGACGATGTCGATGCGCTGCTCGGCGGCGATGTCGACGATCTCGAACACCTTGTCGAAGAACTGCTCGGGGCGGTGGAGGTCGCGGAGCAGCGCTTGTGGTGTGCAGTCCCGCAGGTCATCGATCAGCTGGTCGGGAATTTCGACCGTGCGCGGCTCGGCGATCGTGAGCGCCTTGTCGACCATGCCCATGTCGAACAGCGCGATGCTGTCGTCGATGACCGGGTCGATCGTCCGCTTCGGTACGCCGATCGGATTGGGAATGTCCTCGGTGCGGAGGCGGATCTCGTCGAGCAGGGCAGGGTCGACGGCGGCGATCGCCTGCATCCGGCGCTCCATCACCTGCGCCATCTCGAGGTCGGCGGGGCCAGCGATCTTGCCTTCCTCTTCGAGCGATGTGACCGACGGCAGCCCGAACCACTTCTCGAGGTCGGCCTGTGTCTGCGGATCGAGGGGCACGCGGCCCTGCGCGATCAGGTCTTTGACTTTGCGTTCGTCGTCGTCGTCAGGCATGTGCGATCACATCTGGAGAACGATCACGTAGGCGAGGACGCCGACGGCGATGCCGGTGAACAAGCACACGATCCAGTAGAGCGTCGAGGCGCCCTGGACCATGGGCGCCATGCCGTGCGGCAACGCGGCAACCGGGCCGCCCGTGCGCGCGACCGACACGACGCCTTCGGTCGGCTGCAGCATCACGGTCTTGTTCGGACCTGCGCCACCTTGTTGCGGGGGGAAACCACCCTGCGGCGTGCCCTGCGCCATGCCACCGTAGCCGCCTGGCTGCTGCATGCCCGGCTGCTGCATGCCCGGCTGCATCTGCTGCAGGTTGCCCATCGGGTTGATGCCGGCGACGATCGTCTTCTGCGCGGGCGACGCCTGGTGATAGCCGCCGCCCTGAGGCTGCTGTTGCTGCGCGAGGCCACCCTGCGCCATGCCCGCCATCGGACCACCCGGCGCGAACGGCGACTGGCCGGCGATCATCGTCTTGGCTTGCGAGCCCTGCTGGCCCTGCGGCATCTGCGGCATCTGCGGCGGACCGCCGTACGGCTGCTGACCGCCGCCCATCGGCTGCTGCATGTGTGCCGGCGGCTGCATCTGCGGGGGGCCGCCCATGCCTGCGATCATCGTGCGCGGAACGCCGCCTCCACCGACGGAGACGCCGCCCTGGTTGAGCTCGGCGAACACCTGCTGGCAGTGCTGCATCATCTCGCCGGCCGACTGGTAACGGCGCGCAGCGTCCTTCTCCATCGCTCGGCGCACGACGTTCTGCACCGAGTGAGGAATCTGATCGGACATCGGCGGCACCTGACCGTGGAGGTGCATCTGGATCACGGTCATCGGGTTGTCGTCGTTGTAGGGGACGTTCCCGGTGATCATCTCGAACGCGAGGATGCCGAGCGCGTAGAGATCGCTGCGCGCGTCGAGCGGCAGGCCGCGGCCCTGCTCGGGCGACATGTACTGCGGCGTGCCGAACACCACGCCGGCCTGCGTCTTCATGCGATCGCCTTCGAGCAGCTTGGCGACCGAGAAGTCGAGCAGCTTCACGAAGTCGGGCGAGCCCGCCATGTTCAGCAGGAACACGTTGTCGGGCTTGATGTCGCGGTGAATGATGCCGATCGAGTGCGCCTCGGCGAGCGACGCGCAGCACTGGATCAGGATCTTGATCACGCGCTGCGGTGCGATGGGGCCTCGCGCCAGCGCGTCGCGTAGCGACATGCCGTCGAGGAACTCCATCGTCATGAACAGACGGCCGTCTTGCGTCTGCCCGAAGTCGAACATGCGGATCGTGTTCGGGTGCTGCAGACGCGAGCACGCCTTCGCCTCGTTGTAGAAGCGCTGCACCCACTGCTGATCACCCGCCATCTGCGCGTTGAGCATCTTCAGCGCGATGGTGCGATCGATCGACATCTGGCGCGCCTTGTAGACGACGCCCATGCCGCCCTCGCCGACGCGTTCCTGGATCTCGTAGCGACCGTCGATGATTTTCCCGACGAATGGGTCAACTTCGCTCACGGAGGGCTCAACTTCACGCGCGGGTTTGCGCTGATCTGGTCGGTGGTCAAACGGACCTTGCCGATCGTTTCGCGCTTGCCGACGCGGATGACGGTCACATCGCCGCCATCCATCGGGTTATCGGAGTCGCCGCGCAGCACGCGACCGCTCCAGCCCTTGGAGACACCTTGATCCTCTCCGATGGCGATCGTGATGATCGTATCGGAGCCTTGGACCTCGTTTTTGATCACGCGACCCGTGACCGGGTTCGCCTTGATGCTGCACTTCGGATTCTCGGGATCCGGCGCCGACTTATCGCACGGCGGGAAGTCCTTCATCTTGCACGCCTTCGCGCGGCTCGTCGGAGGATTGGGGCAGACCTTGTCCCAGCAGGCCGGGTTCTGCGGATCCGGAGGATCGGGGCACTTGCCCTTGCACGCGGGCCAGCCGGCCGGCGCGCCTGCCGTCGGACACACTGTGCGGCATGCGGGGTTCTTCGGATCGAACGAGAACTCGTCGCACGTCGCTTCGACCTCGGGAATCGCGGCGAGCTTCGGCGGCTCGGCGATCTCGATCTTGGTGAGATCGATCGCCATCGGGCCCGACGACTCTTTGAACTCGACGGCCAGCTTGTACTTGCCGGCATCGCCGCGGCCGACTGCGTACACACGGATGTAGTACTTGCCCTTCGCACCGTCGAGGCTCGCTGTGCGAATGCGCGAGCGGCTGCCCTTCTTGCCGGGCTTCTTCGACGCAACGACCTGATGGTTGTATTCGTCGAACACGTCGAACGCGAGCTGCAGCCCGGGACGCGGTGGAATCCACTGCAGCTTCACGTCGAGAATGCCGCTCGCCTTGTCGGGCAGCTCGAGCACTTTCCAGTCGACGCGATCGCCGCCTGGATACGTGACGATGCCGCTCGTCCTGGCCTCGCCGTTTTCGAACTCGAGCGACTTGGCGCCCTTGTTCTTGCTGTCAGGACCGGATGCCTTGTCCTGCATGACGTTGTGCGCGCATGACAGCGCCAGAAGGATGGCGACGATGAACGCCGCGCCCCCCGATTTCCCGAGCATAACTGTGATGTTATGCCCGACGCCGAGGGATATCAAGCCCTCGGGTTTACGGACAATTCGCGGGCGGCGGCGTGAGCCGAACCCAGGGATTGCCGTTGATCTGGTCAACGGTGAGCCCGGAGCTGCCCTTGGTCTGCTGCTTGCCGACATTGAGCAGCCGTACCGAGCCGTTCGCGATCGGGGTGTCCGCGCCGCTGGTCAGGACCTTGGCCGTCCAGCCCGTGGTCAGCGGCTGCTCGTCCGTTCCGGTGTCGAGCTTGACCGTCACGGTCTCGCCGGTCACTTCGACGTGGATGATCCGGGCCTTGAACGCCTTCGGCTGGTTCTTCAGGCACTCGGCACGCGCGAGTGCGGTCGCCTCGTTCGCCGCGTCGCGAATCGCCCGGTCGTCGCGGTCCTTGCACGCCTTCCAGCCGGCCGGTGCATCCGCGTGGCAGGTCTTCTTGCACGCCTTGTCGGCGGGATCGAACACGTCGCACTCGCCTTCGACCTCGGGGACGGCGGCGAGCTTCGGCGGATCCGGGATCGGCGCCTTGCGAATCGCCTCGTCACCCTCCGGCGTGGTCTCGCCGATGAAGTTCGCCGTCAGCGTGTACGCGCCGGCATCGCCGCGCTTCGGCGCATAGATGCGAACGAAGTATTTGCCGACGGCGTCGTTGATCGTCGCCGATCGCGAGCGGCCGCGGCGATGCGCGGCGTTCGTTGCCTTGATCGGGTGACTGTATTGATCGAACACGTCGAACGCGACCTGAAGGCCGGGACGTGGCGTCTTCCACGTCAGCTGGAGATCGAGCTTGCCGCGCGACTTCTCGGGCAGCTCGATCACTTTCCAGTCGACGCGATCGCCGCCCGGATACGTGACGATGCCTTTGACTCGCGCCTCGCCGTTTTCGAAGACGATCGGAGCGGCGCCCTTCACCTTGCCGTCAATCCCGGTCGACCGGTCTTGCGGCACGTTGTGAGCACACCCGACCAGGACGAGCAGCCCGGTAAGCCTCATCCCATAGGTGGTAGCTGAAATCCTCACGGAGTCAAAACAACAGATCCCGAACCTTTGATCTGGTCGGGGGTCGCGGACACCGTCGCCGTACATGTGCGCTCGTTGCACGCAGCAATCGTGAAAGAACCCGTTGGAACTCCGACGATCTTGCCCTTCATGCCGACCGCCGCTCCCGCGGACGTGCCGCGGCCGATCGTGATCTGCGTGCTCGAGCCGATCACCTGCATGTTGATGATGCGCGCCGACATCGTGGTCGGAGCCGGCGCGGCCTTCTCCTCCTTCTTCTTCACCGGCAGCTTCTTGATATGCACCGTGGTCGTCGCGGCGACCGGCGGCTTGTACGACTTCGGGGTGTCGTCCTGCAGTGGCACCATTGGCAGCGACTGCGGGAACGAGACCTGGTCCGGAAAGTCGCTCTTGCCGACGGTCGACATCGGCTTGAACACGGCGCGCAGCACGTAGTCTGCGGTGTCCGTGCGGCCCTGCAGGTAGAGGTGGACCATGTAGCGGCCGGGCTCGAGATCGAGCAGCGACTTGGCCTTCTGGATCTCGCCGACGTCGTCGCCTTCCTGCTGATCCGAGCGTGCGATCACGCGATGGCCGGGATCGAGAACCTCGAAGCCGAGGTCGAACTCCTCATTGGTGCTGTCGCCGGGCGGGACGACCTCGAGCTTGAGGTCGAGCTGGCCGGGTTGGACGAGGTCGGCGACGAACCACGCCGCACGGCGTCTACCGGGATACGAGAGCTCGCCCTCGACCTTGGCTTCCGACTTGTCGTCGAACTTGAGGCTCTTCGCTTTTTTCCAGGGCGCAGCCTTGGAGCCGCCCTTGTAGCCGTTGTGCGTCGGAATCTGCGTGCCGCCGCAAGCGGCGACAGCGACAATAAGCAGCACGAGAACCGAGAGCCGTCCCATGGCGAGGAAACATAGCACGTGGCATGTCACGGGTCGTGAAGGTCTGGATCCTGCTGGCATTCGTGGCCGCTGCGGGCTGTGAGCGGGGTGTTGCGGTCGGGACGTCGACCGACGCGGAAAAGATCTACCAGTCGGTGTGCGCGACGTGTCACGGGGTGGATGGGACGCCGACGGCGGCAATGGCGGCGCGGCTCAATGTTCGCGATCTGAATTCGGCGGAGTTTCGCGCACGGGCGACGCGTGCGCTGGTCGAGGAGCAGGTGCGAAACGGCTCCGCGAACAAGCTGATGCCCGCGTTCGGGGGCGCGATCTCGGATGAGCAGATCAAGGCGGTGTCTGCGTATGTGGCGTCGTCGGACTTCGGCGTGAAGCGGTAGCGCTACGCGACGAGCTCGGCGCGAACGTCTGGATCGTCGTCGACGTGAGCCGCGAGCACCGCCTCCGCACCGAGCTTGCGCAGGGCCCAGACGGCGTGGACTCGAACGAGCGGGTTCTTGTTCGCGAGGAGAGAAACGAGCGCGGGGATGGCGTCGGGGGAGCTCGTGTTGCCCAGGGCGATGGCGACATTGCGAAGCAGGATGTCGCGAGAGATGCGGCGGAGCGCCGTGCGCTTGACGAGCTGGCGCACCTGGTTTGCGCCCTTGGCGGCGAGCGCGACGAGATCGGGCAGCGCGTGCTCGACGCTACGCGCGGTGAGCTGGGGATCGGGTGGCTCACCGGCGCCGGCATTGAACGGGCAGACCTCCTGGCAGATGTCGCAACCAAAGACCCAGGTGCCGATCGACGGGCGGAGCTCGCGCGGGATCACGCCCTGATGCTCGATCGTGAGGTACGAGATGCAGCGGCGTGCGTCGAGAACGTACGCGTCGACGAAGGCGGCGGTCGGGCAGGCATCGAGGCACGATCGGCACGAACCGCAGCGCTGCCTGGGCGGCGTGTCGGGGGCCGGGTGAGGCAGCTCGACGTCGGGGAGGAGCTC